>CAYPGK010000014.1:0-45141 GCA_964410055.1 uncultured Gemmatimonadaceae bacterium
CGCCCCGCGCATGAAAGCCCGCCACAAACTGGAATCCGGCTTTGACCATCGGCGGACGTGATCGACGAGGCGGGCGCGCGTGCGCGGCTCGCCACGCAGGTCCCGCCGCCCGAGGTCGCGGACCTGAAGGAGCAGCTCGAAGCGCTGGGCGCGAAGAAGGATGAGGCGATCCGCGACCAGGACTTCGAGCGCGCGGCCGAGCTGCGCGACCGGGAGCGCGAGCTCCAGGGCGAGATCCGGCGCAAGCAGGAGGAGTGGGAGCAGGAGCGGCGCAACCACCGGCCGACGATCACGGAGCAGGACGTCGCCTTCATCGTGAGCCGCTGGACGGGGATCCCGGTCATGCGCCTCAAGGAGGCGGAGACCGAGCGCCTGGTCAACATGGAGGAGGAGCTGCACAAGCGGGTCGTCGGGCAGGACGAGGCGATCAAGGCGATCAGCCGGGCGATCCGGCGGAGCCGCGCCGGACTCAAGGACCCGCGGCGTCCGATCGGCAGCTTCATCTTCAGCGGCCCGACGGGCGTCGGGAAGACGGAGCTCGCCCGCGCGCTGGCGGAGTTCCTCTTCGCCGACAAGGATGCGCTGGTTCGCGTCGACATGAGCGAGTACATGGAGAAGTTCTCGGTCTCGCGGCTGATCGGCGCGCCTCCGGGGTACGTCGGCTACGAGGACTCCGGGACGCTGACCAAGGCGATCCGTCGCAAGCCGTACTCGGTCGTGCTCCTCGACGAGATCGAGAAGGCGCACCCGGATGTGTTCAACATCCTGCTCCAGGTCCTCGACGAGGGTCACCTGACGGACAACTACGGCCGTGTGATCGACTTCAAGAACACGGTCATCATCATGACGTCGAACCTCGGGGCGCGGGACATCAGCAAGGGGAAGATGCTGGGCTTCCACCCGCGCGGCGCGGACAGCGTCTACGAGGTGATGCAGGACAAGGTCAAGACGGAAATCGAGCGGGCGTTCAACCCGGAGTTCCTCAACCGCGTGGACGACATCATCGTCTTCCACCCGCTGACGAAGGAGCAGATCGGGAACATCGTCCATATCATGCTCCAGGATACGCACAAGCGCCTTGCGGAGGAGGAGCTCAAGCTCTCGCTGACGGACGCGGCGATCGCGTTCCTCGTGGACCACGGCTACGACGAGAAGTTCGGCGCCCGGCCCCTGCGCCGTGCGATCCAGCGCTATCTCGAGGATCCGCTCTCGGAGAAGATCCTCCTGGCGGAGTTCACGGCCGGCGACGAGATCGAGGTCGATGTCGGGCCGGAGGGCGAAGGGCTCGAGTTCCGTGTGCCTTCGTCGAGCAAGACCTGAGATCGAAAGCAATTCAGGGCCGATGGGATCAATCCGTGAACGGGCCGCCGCCGCGGCGGCGGCCCTCATACTCTTTGTCCTGGCCATCCCAGCCACCCCCCTCCAGGCGCAGGACGTCGCCGGTGGGCAGGCGCCGGCCCCGCTCGTCGTCGAGACGATCGACGTGCGGGGCCTGGAGCGGCTCGACCACTCCACGGTCGTCGGCGAGTCCGGGCTGCGCATAGGCTCTTCCGTAACCTGGAAGGAGATCAACCGGGCGATCCGGCGCCTCTGGGCGACGGGCCAGTTCAAGGACGTACGGGTCCTGGCGGCCGAAGGGAGCGATCCAAGCCGCGTCAAGCTGACGATCGAGATCGAAGAGCAGCCCTACATCGCGAGTATCGAGTTCAACGGTCTACAGAACCTGAGCGCCTCGACGGTCCGCGACACGGCCGGGCTGGTTGCAGGCGGTCCCCTGCGGCCCTCTCGCGTCACGGCCGCCGAGCACCTGGTGCGGGCGCTCCTGGCGAACAAGGGCTACCAGGCGCGCTCCGTCGAGCATCGGCTGGAGCCGATCGCCGGCCGTCCGGGCGAGTACCGCCTGGTCTTCGACATCGAGGAAGGGCAGCGCGTCGCGATCGCGGAGATCGAGTTCGAGGGGAACGAGGCATTCTCCGACGAACGGCTCCGGAGTGTGCTCGAGAGCCGGCCCGAAGGCTTCTTCTGGTTCCGCAAGGGGACGTACGACGAGGAGAAGCTCCGGCGCGACCTGCGTGAAAACCTGCCCGACTTCTACGGGCGCCACGGCTACATCGACTTCGCCGTGACGGGTGATTCGCTGGTCGTCGACCCGGAGACGGGGAAGGCCCGGCTGATCATCTCCGTCGACGAGGGGCCGCAGTACCGGCTCGCCGGGTTCGAGGTCTGGGGGAACCGTCGCTTCGCCGCGGAAGACATCCGGCAGTACTTCGAGCGCCGGACCGGCGGCATCCTGAACCGCTTCGGCCTGGGTGGCAGCGAGGAGCGTATGGCGGGCGAGGTGTTCGACCGCGCGGCGTTCCTGGAGGCGACCCAACAGGTTGGCCAGCTCTACCGGACGCTGGGCTATCTGTACGCGCAGGTCTCGCCGGAGATCGAGCGGATCCAGACGGCGGACGGCCAGCCGGCCGTTCGCCTCGGCGTGCGGATCGAGGAGGGCGAGCCCGCTTACATCAATCAGGTCCTGGTCCGCGGCAACACCTTCACGCACGAAGAGGTGATCCGCGACCGGATCTACGTGTTCCCGGGCGATGTCTACAACGAGGATGCCCTGATCCAGAGCTACCAGGCCATCTCGGGGCTCGGCTTCTTCGAGACGCCGATGCCGCTTCCGGACATCGAGCCGCTCGAGAACGGCGACGTCAACGTCGTCTTCAACGTAAAGGAGCGGCAGACGGGCTCGATCAACTTCGGCACGTCGATCGGGGGCTGGGGCGGGCTCACCGGCTTCTTCGGATACGAGCACCCGAACCTGTTCGGCCAGGCCAAGGCCGGGCGGCTGCGCATGGAGTGGGGTCGCTATACGAACAACTTCGATGCGAGCTACTCGGACCCGTCGATCGCCGGATCGCGGGTCAGCGGCTCGGTCTCGCTCTTCAATACGCGTTACGCCTACGGCAGCCAGTTCGTCTCCTTCGAGGAGGGTGAGCAGCGGCGGATGGGTGCGGCGCTGCGCTTCGGCGTGCCGTTCCCGCTGGACCGGCGCTGGACGCGCGTCTTCATGGGGTACACGATCTCCGAGACGCGCTACAAGGAGGCCGAGGGCGTGCAGGGTTCGCTCTTCAGCCTGCCGAACGCGCTCCAGAGCTCCATCTCGTTGGGACTGCTGCGCAACCGACTGAACAGCCCGCTCTTCCCGACGAACGGTTCGCGTCAGGAGTTCGAGGCGGCCTTCAGCGGGGGTCTGCTCGGCGGCGATGGCACCTTCCAGAAGTACACGGCCTCTTCGAGCTGGTGGGTGCCCGTCGGGGAAATCGGCGGCGGTTCGCCGGGCTCGCGGCCGATCCGTTTCGCCCTGGGACTTTCAGCGAAAGCCGGCGCCATCTTCGGCGACGCGAGCCTCTTCCCGTTCGAGAGGTTCTGGATGGGCGGCGTTCAGTTCGGCGAATCGCTCCGCGGCTACAGCGAGACGGAGATCACGCCGGGCGGCTACGCGCCGCGCACGCGGGGAACCTCCGAGCCCGGCTGGGTCCCGGCCGGTGAGCGCTACGGCGACGCGTACCTCAAGCTGGGCGCCGAGTACGCCGTCCGCTTCAACGACAACCTGTCGCTGTCGCTCTTCTACGACGCGGGCAACATCTGGAACAACGTGCAGCAGATCGATCCGACGCGCCTCTTCCGCGGCGCGGGTGTGGGGCTTACGCTGGTCACGCCGTTCGGCCCGCTCGGGCTCGACTTCGCCTACGGCTTCGACAAGTTCAAGCCCGGCTGGGAGTTCCACTTCAAGTTCGGTGGGCAAGGATTCTAACCGAAAGAAAGTAAGGACAACATGCGCAAATTCTACGGGTTTCTCCTCGCCGCCGCCGCGCTGGTCGCGAGCGTGACCCCGGCGGCCGCGCAGGGCGCGCCGAAGTGGGGGTACATCCACCTCCAGAAGATCCTTGCCGAAGCCCCTGGCGCCGACGAGGCGCGGCAGAAGGTCGAGCAGGAGATCCGGGGCTTCCAGTCGGAGCTGCAGAAGCTCGAAACCGAGATCGACCGGATGATCTCCGACTACGAAAGGCAGCAGAACATGCTCGCGGCGCAGGAGCGGCAGCAGCGAGAAGCCGCGATCATGCAGAAGCAGCAGGAGCTCCAGCAGCAGGCAATGCAGTACGAGCTCCAGGTACAGCAACGGCAGCAGGAGTTGCTCTCGCCGATCATGGACCGGGTCCAGACCGCACTCAACGAAATCCGGCAGCAAGGCGGCTATTCGATCATCTTCGATGCCGCCTCTGGTGCGATCGTCACGGCCGATCCCGCCCTGGACCTTACCGAGCAGGTCCTGGCCCGCCTCCGGGCCATGGCATCGAACTGATCTCCGTCCTCCACAGGCAGAATAGGCCCGGTGTGAGGGAGGTGCTGATCCGGTGAAGGCATCCGAAATCGCCGCACTGGTGGGAGGCACGTTGCGCGGGGGCGCCG
Source organism: uncultured Gemmatimonadaceae bacterium (assembly GCA_964410055.1). Classification (GTDB taxonomy): domain Bacteria; phylum Gemmatimonadota; class Gemmatimonadetes; order Longimicrobiales; family RSA9; genus CALBZE01. The sequence continues at coordinate 4,462 of CAYPGK010000014.1, forward strand.
ACCCGGAATTGTCCGGGGTGGCGCCCCTCGAACGTGCGGAAGCCAAGGACCTGTCGTTTCTTGCGCATCCACGGTACGCCGCGTACGTTCAACGTTCTGGGGCAGGTGCAATCCTCGTCACCGAGGCGCTGGACGGGCGGGTGGGAGATGCACGCGTGCGGATCGTCGTGCGCGATGTGCATCATGCGCTCGCCACCGTGCTGGGCCACCTCTACCCGGAGCGGCCCGTCGAGGTCGGCGTCCACCCGACGGCGGTCGTGCACGACGAGGCGCAGCTCGGCGACGGGGTCGCCGTTGGCCCGTATGCGGTGATCGGCCGGGGCGCGCGGATCGGCGCCCGGGCGCGGATCGGCGCCCACGTGGTCGTCGGCGAGGACTGCGAGGTCGGCGACGACGTAGTGCTCCACCCGCACGTCACGCTCTACCCGGGCGTACGCGTGGGTGCGCGCAGCATCCTCCACACGGGTGTCCGTGTGGGCGTGGATGGTTTCGGCTACGTCTTTGCCGACGGGGCGCACCGCAAGGTCCCGCAGGTGGGCGGGTGCCGGATCGGGGCGGACGTTGAGATCGGCGCGAACACGACGATCGACCGTGGCTCGATCGGCGATACCGAGATCGGCGACGGTGTGAAGATCGACAACCTGGTCCACATCGCCCACAACGTCCGGATCGGGGAGCACTCGGTGGTGGTGGCGCAGGTCGGGGTGGCGGGGAGCACGACGATCGGCCGCGGGGTGACGCTGGCCGGGCAGGCGGGGATCACGGGACATGCGACGATCGGCGACCGTGCAACGATCGCGGCGCAGGCGGGCGTATTCGGGGATGTCCCGGCCGGCGCGGTGTACAGCGGCTACCCCGCGCGGCCACACAAGGAGGCGCTTCGGGCGCAGGCCGGGCTGTTCCGGCTGCCTGGAGTGATGAAGCGGATACGAGCGCTCGAGAGGGCGCTCTTTGGTCAAGAGGCGACGGACGAATGACGGCACCGAGGCAGCAGACGCTCGCGGCGGAAGCCGAGATCGAGGGGATCGGACTCCACACCGGGTCGGAGGCGCGGGTTCGTTTCCGACCGGCGCCGGCGGGGACGGGGATCCGATTCCGGCGGGTGGACCTGGAGGGCGAACCGGAGATCCCGGCGGATCTCGACCACGTGGCGTCGACGGACCGGGGCACGAGCCTGAAGGTGGGCGAGGCGGTGGTGCATACGGTGGAGCACGTGCTGGCCGCCGTCGCCGCTTCGGAGATCGACAACCTCTGGATCGACGTGAGCGGCCCGGAGGTCCCGGTCGGCGATGGGAGTTTCCGGCAGTTCTTCGATGTTCTGGCCCGGGCGGGGATCGAGGCGCAGGACGCGGAAGCGCGGGTGATCGCGCTGGATCGAGCAGTTACGACGCAGATCAAGTCGGGTGCGTCGTACGTGGCGGCTCCGGCGGCGACGTTCCGGATTTCGGCGACGATCGATTTCCCGCACCCGGTCGTCGGTCGGCAGTACGCGTCGTTCGAGGTGACGCCGGAAGTCTTCGACAAAGAGCTGGCCGGGGCGCGTACGTTCGGCTTCCTGAAGGAGGCCGAGGCGCTGCGCTCGCGCGGGCTCGCGCTGGGCGCATCGCTCGAGAACGCGATCGTTCTGGACGACGAGGGCGTCGCTTCGGGTGAGCTGCGCTACCCGGACGAATTCGTGCGCCACAAGATCGGCGACCTGGTGGGCGATCTCGCGCTCCTGGGCGCGCGCGTGCGGGCGCACGTTGTGGCGGAGCGACCGAGCCACGAGGGGAACCTCGCACTGGCGCGGGAGATCCGCACGGCGGGCCGGCTGCAGGGGCAGCCGATCGTCGATATCGAGAAGATCATGCAATACCTCCCGCACCGCTACCCGATGCTCCTGGTCGATCGGATCCTGGAGTTCGAGACGGGGAAGCGGATCGTCGGGATCAAGAACGTCACGATCAACGAGCCGTTCTTCCAGGGCCACTATCCCGGCCACCCTGTCATGCCGGGCGTGCTTGCGATCGAGGCGATGGCGCAGGTCGGCGGGCTGCTCCTCATGGAAGCGGTCGAGGACGTGGAGAACAAGACGATCTACTTCATGGCCCTCGACAACGTGAAGTGGCGGCGACCCATCACGCCGGGCGATCAGATTCGCTTCGAGCTGGAGATGCTACAACTGCGGCGCCACGTCTGCCGGATGCGGGGCGTGGGCTACGTGGACGGGCAGATCGCGGTGGAAGCCGAGATGATGGCCGGGATACGGGATCGCTGAAGGAGGCGGCGGGATGTTGAACGCCAAGGTGTACCCCCTGGCCGAAGTCCATCCGACGGCGGTGGTCGACCCGAGCGTCGAGCTCGGCGCCGACGTCGTCGTAGGGCCGTACACGGTGATCGGCCCGAATGTGGTGATCGGAAACGGGACACGCATCGGTCCGCACGTGCTGATCGAGCGCGATACGGTGATCGGCGCGGATTGTCAGATCCACAAGGGCGCGGTCCTCGGGACGGACCCTCAGGACCTCAAGTTCGAGGGCGAAGAGACGCAACTCATCATCGGGGACCGGACGGTCGTGCGGGAGTACGCCACGCTGAACCGCGGGACGGCGGCGCATGGCCGGACGGAGATCGGCAACGACTGCCTGCTCATGGCCTACGTGCACGTGGCCCACGACTGCGTGCTGGGGGACCACGTGATCCTGTCGAACGCCGTGAACATGGGCGGGCACGTGATCATCGAGGATTGGGCGATCGTGGGCGGACTGACGGCGATCCACCAGTTCGTCCGCATCGGCTGTCACGCCTTCGTCGGCGGCGCATCGCGGGTCCAGAAGGACGTGGCGCCCTATGTGCGCGCGGCCGGGAGCCCGCTCGCGACGTTCGGGCTGAACACGGTCGGCCTGCAGCGGCGGGGCTTCTCCGATGAGGTGCGTCTGGCACTCAAGCGGGCCTACCGCCTGATCTTCAACTCCACATTGAACGTGACGCAGGCGCTGCGCCGGGCGCGCGAGGAGTTGCCGCCGGTCCCGGAAGTGGAGCACATGCTCGCCTTCATCGAGGCGAGCGAGCGGGGCATCACGCTCTGAGGCGGTGATGGCGGCACGGGTCAAGATCGGCGTGGTGGGGGTCGGGAGCCTCGGCTTCCATCACGCGCGCATCGTGCGGGAGATCCCGGGCGCGGAGCTGGCCGGGATCCACGACATCGACGCCGCCCGCCTCGCCGAGGTGTCGGCGACGCTGGGTGCGCCCGCGGCGCCGACGCTCGATGCGCTCCTCGACGTCGCCGACGCGGTGGTCGTCGCGGTCCCGACGGTGGCTCACGAGGCGGTGGCGTGCGCGGCGCTCGAACGAGGCGTGCACGTGCTCGTCGAGAAGCCGATCGCGCCCACGCTCGAGGCGGCGGACCGGATCCTGGATGCGGCTTCGGCGTCAGGTGCACTGGTCCAGATCGGGCACGTGGAGCGCTTCAACGGCGCGCTGCGCGCGTGCGAGCCGTACCTGGACGAGCCGCTCTTCATCGAGAGCCACCGGCTGGCTCCGTTCGGGGTGCGTGGGACGGACGTGGCGGTGGTCCTGGATTTGATGATCCACGACCTCGACCTCGTGCTCAGCCTCGCGTCGCGCCGCGTGACGTCGATCGCGGCGGTGGGCGTGCCCGTGCTCACGGCGAGCCCGGACATCGCGAACGCCCGGATCGAATTCGAGGGCGGCGGCGTGGCGAACCTGACGGCGAGCCGGGTCTCGCTCGAACGGATGCGGAAGATCCGTTTCTTCCAGCGTTCGGGGTACATCAGCCTGGACCTGGCGGCCGGCGAGGGCGAGTACCTTCGCCTGAAGCCGGGGATCACGTTCGAGCCGGGCGTACCGCTCGCTGCGCCGTCGCTGGACGCGATCATCGAGCGGATCCCGCTCCGGGGCGACGGACGCGAGCCGCTGCGCTGTGAGCTCGAAAGCTTCGTGGACGCGGTGGCCGGCCGGGCGCCGGTCGCGGTGTCCGGGCAGGACGGCCGACGCGCACTCGCGGTCGCGTTGGAGATCGTAGAACGGATCGAGCAACATGTCGCTCATTCGAGTTCGGCGGGAGCGTAAAGAGGAAATGGGCGGGCATCCGGCCCGTCCGCCCCGTCTGTGGAAGCAGATCCTGGGGCTCATCCTCGTGCTCCTTGCGATGTATTATCTGAGCCGAGCCTTTTGAAGGTGTCCACACCGACGATCCTGCTCTCCGCGGGCGAGCCGTCGGGCGATCTCCACGGAGCGGCGGTGGCGCGTGAGCTGCGACGGCGCTGGCCGTCGGCGCGCCTCTTCGGGCTCGGCGGCCCCCGCATGGCGGGCGAGGGTGTCGAGCTACTGGCCGACCTGCGCGATCTGGCCGTCATGGGCTTTGCCGAAGTCGCCGGTCGGCTGCCGTATTTCCTGAGGCTGTTCCGTCGGCTGCGCGAGGAGATGACGTCGCGCGGGGCCGATCTCGTCCTTCCCATCGACTATCCCGGCTTCAACCTCCGCCTGGCCGGCGCCGCCCGTACGTCCGGGATCCCGGTCCTCTACTACATTGCGCCCCAGGTCTGGGCGTGGCACCGGAGTCGAATTCGCCGACTCGCCGAGGAGGCGGATCGGCTCGCGGTCGTGCTGCCGTTCGAGGAACCGATCTTCCGCGAGGCGGGCGCTCGCGTCCACTTCGTGGGGCACCCTCTGCTGGACGCGCCGCTTCTGGAGGTCACTCGCGAGGCGTTCTGCACGTCGCACGGCCTGGACGCCTCGCGGCCCGTACTCGCGCTCTTTCCCGGCTCCCGCGCACAGGAGGTCACGCGGCACCTCGACCTCTTCATCGACACGGCCGAACGGGTGCGACGGCATCGCCCCGAGGTGCAGCCCGTGATCGCGACGTCGGGCGCCGTGGCGCGGTCCGCGTACGACGGCGTTCCGTACCCCACGACCGAGGACTCCCGCGCACTGCTGAGCCACGCGACGGCCGCGCTCGTCAAGTCGGGCACGACAACGCTCGAGGCAGCCCTTGCCGGCACGCCCATGGTCATCGCATACCGGACGAGCCGGCTCACGTACGCCCTGGCGCGGCGGCTGGTGCGCGTCGAGCACATCGGACTCGTCAATCTGGTAGCGGGGGAGCGGCTGGTCCCGGAGTTCGTGCAGGACGCGGCCGAGCCAGAAGTACTCGCCATGGCGCTGGACCCGCTGCTGGAGCCGGAGGGCGCGCGGCGTCGCTCGGTCCTGGCCGGCCTCGAGCGGGTGCGTGCGGCGCTTGCGCCGACCGACGGCCGGCCGCCGGGCGCTGCCGCTCGGGTGGCCGACCTCGCCGGAGAACTGCTCGGGGCGGCGGCGTGAGGGACGGGCTCCGCTTTCGGGCAGCGGAGTGGCTCGGGGGGCTGATTCTGGACACCCTGTTCCGGACGGCGTCCTTCGAGGTGCTGGGCGAGGAGCACTATGCGCCGCTGCGGGATGGCGGCGTACCGTGCTTCATGGTGATCTGGCATGGACGGCTGCTCCCTGCTGGGTACTACCATCGCGGACGCGGGATGGTGGGGCTGGTGAGCCGCTCGGAGGATGGCGAATACATCGCCCGGGTGCTGCGTCGGTGGGGGTACGATGCGGTGCGGGGCTCGAGCAGCCGAGGCGGCGTTCCCGCGCTCCGTGAGATCGTTCGCCTGGCGCGTGCGGGCCGGACGATCGCGATCACGCCGGATGGACCTCGTGGGCCGAGGCAACGAATGAAGCCCGGCGTGCTGGCGGCGGCGAGGGCGACCGGGCTCCCGCTCGTTCCGGTGGCTGCGGGCGCCGATCGGGCGTGGTGGTTCGAGAGCTGGGACCGGTTCCTGGTGCCGAAACCGTTTGCTCGCATACGGGTAGCGTATGGTACACCGTTCGAGGTACCCCGCGAGGCGGAGCCGGCCGAGGTCGACGCGATCGGGCGGCGCCTCGAGGAGGAGCTGAATCGGCTCCTGGAGGTCGTCGATGGTGGGGAGCGTCGCTGAGCGAGAGTCCCCGGACGCGACGCTCCGGGCCGCGACCCGCATCGAGCGGATCTGGCGGGGGGAGGCGGGGCCGGGCGGCGCCTTCCTCGCGGCAATGCTGACCCCGTTCGAGTTTGCGTACCGCATCGTCGCGGGGGCGTATCACGGGGCGTACACGAAGGGCTTGCGACGCCAGCACCGACTCGCGGTTCCGGTGGTGAGCGTCGGCAACATCGCCGTCGGGGGCACGGGAAAGACGCCGGTCACGCGTTGGGTCGTCGAGGAGTTGCGACGGCGCGGCGCGCGGCCGGCCGTGCTGCACGGGGGGTACGCGGCCGACGAGCCGGAGCTGCACCGCGCGTGGTACCCGGACGTGCCCGTGGTCGTCGAACGGGACCGGGTGGCGGGCGGCGCGCGTGCGATCGCGGCCGACGCGGACGTCGTCGTCCTGGACGACGGCTTCCAGCACCGGCGCCTCGCGCGCGACCTGGACCTGGTGCTCGTCGCCGCGGAGGACTGGACGGCGCGGACGAGGCTGCTGCCACGCGGGCCGTGGCGCGAGCCGCTAGCGGCGCTTCGTCGTGCGGATGTCGTCGTGGTGACGCGACGCACGGCAACAGCGGAGGCCGCTGCCGAGGTCGCCGCCGCAATCGGGCGCCGGGTGGCCGGAGTCGAGGTCGCGCAGGTGCACCTCCGCCCGGCCGGCTGGCTGCGGTCACGGGGCCGCGCGCCGCTGGATCCGGTCGGCGCACCCGAAGGGGAGGCGCTCGCGGTGGCCGCGATCGCGCGACCCCGAGACTTCGTGGCGAACGCCGTCGCCGCGGGCGCAAAGGTGGTGGACACGGTCGTCTATCGTGACCACCACGCCTACGACGAACACGACGTACGACGGATCGTGGACGCCGCTTCCGGGCGGCCGATCGTGACAACGGCCAAGGATGCGGTGAAGCTGGCTCCGCTGGTGCCGGAGCTGGACTTCTGGATACTGGAGCAGGGTGTGACCATCGAGGCCGGAGCGCACGTGCTCGAGCGCCGGCTCGATGCTCTCGCGAGATGAAGCGCACGGACATACCTCGCGCTGGCCGCGGCCGGAAATCTGCGGCGGCGCACGCCCGCACCCGGGCGGCCGCTCGATGCGGCCCGGCCGGTCGTGGCGGGAAAGGCGGGGAGTACTAGCGGGTTCGAAGGGAAACGCCTAGCATCCAACGCGCTACTCGAGGCGAAGATTCGAGACTTCGCGCGCCTGCACGCCGGGGAGACGGGTCCCGGCGTGCGGAACCTCGTCGACACCGCTCTCCTTGTCCGTCCGTAGCGCGCGGCGGCGGCGGGAGAGCCCCGGGCTCCACGGACGCGTGGACCACCCGATGCGGGACAATCAGCACCTTCTCCGTGTCACGACAGGGTACGCGGAGGAAAATCAGGAGGCCCAGAGCCGATGAACGGCGCACAGATGATCAGTCCGAAGCTGGACACGAACCCTCCACTCAACGAGGAGAACCCCTTCGAGGCGATGATGGAGCGCTTCGACAGGGCGGCAGAACTCATGGATCTCGACCCCGGGATCTATCGCATCCTCCGCAACCCCGAGAAGCAGATCATCACGTCGGTCCCCGTCGTCATGGACAACGGGGAAATCGAGGTCTTCACCGGAATCCGCGTCCTCTACAACACGTCCCGTGGCCCCGCGAAGGGCGGGATCCGCTTCGATCCAGGCGTCTCGCTGGATGAGGTCACCGCGCTCGCGGCGTGGATGGCGTGGAAGTGCGCCGTCGTCGATGTGCCGTTCGGCGGCGGGAAAGGCGGCGTGATCTGCGACCCGAGCCGGATGTCGATGGGGGAGCTCGAGCGGCTGACGCGCCGGTACACCTCTTCGATCCTCGAAATCCTGGGCCCCGATTCCGACGTCCCCGCGCCGGACGTCAACACGAACGAGCAGGTCATGGCGTGGATCATGGACACCTACTCCATGCACAAGCGCCACACCGTGACCGCCGTGGTCACCGGCAAGCCGGTCTCGCTCGGCGGCTCGCTCGGCCGCCGCGAGGCGACCGGCCGCGGCGTGACGATCGTGGCCAAGGAGGCGCTGCGCGAGCTGGGGATGCCGCTCAGCGGAACCAAGGTCGCGATCCAGGGATTCGGCAACGTCGGCTCCGTGGCCGCATCGCTCATGGAGAAGGAGGGGCTCACCATCGTGGCGGTGGGTGACAAGAGCGGCGCGGTCTACAACCCGAACGGGATCTACATCAGCGAAGCCCTCAAGTGGGTGCGTGAGAACCGCTTCATCGAGGGCTTCCCGGCGGGCGACCCGATCACGAACGAAGAGCTCCTCGAGCTGGACGTCGACGTCCTCGTCCCCGCGGCGCTCGGGAACGTGATCACCCGTCGCAACGCGCCGAACATCCGGGCGAAGGTGATCGTGGAGGGCGCGAACGGGCCCACGACCGCACCCGCGGACGCGATCCTCGAGGACAAGGGAATCTTCGTCGTCCCCGACATCCTCGCCAACGCCGGCGGCGTCACGGTGAGCTACTTCGAGTGGGTCCAGAACCGCGAGGGGTACTACTGGAGCGAGGACGTGGTCAACCAGCGCTTGCAGGACATCATGGTCCGCTCGTTCCACAACGTGCTGAGCTACTCGAAGCAGCACAACGTGAACATGCGTACGGCCGCCTACATGCTGGCGATCGACCGCGTCGCGGCGGTGCACAAGCTGCGGGGCGTGTACGCCTGAGTGCAATGACGGCGTGAGGCTCCAGGTCATTTGCGTGGGCCGGCCCGGCCGCCTGTTCGCCGACGCCATCGGCGAGTACGAGCGACGAGCCGGCCGCTACTGGAGCCTCACGACCGTCGAGGTCAGGGCGGAGAAGGCAGGGAAGGGAAAGCCGGATGCCCAGGTGCGACATGCCGAGTCGCAACGATTGATCGAGCAGGTGTCGCCGGGGTTCGAAGTCGTCGCTCTCACGCGTGATGGTGCGGCGTGGAGTTCGACCCGCCTCGCGCGTTACCTGGAATCCCTCTCCGTCTCCGCGCACCCCGGTGCCGCGTTCCTGATCGGCGGCGCACTCGGGCTCGATGACGACGTCCTTGCCCGCGCCGACCGTCGCCTGTCGCTCTCGCCGCTCACACTGCCGCACGAGCTCGCCCGCCTGGTCCTGGCCGAGCAACTCTACAGGGCCGGGACGATCCTGCGTGGCGAGCCGTACCACAAAGCCGAGGAATGATGTCGGCGCTACCCGCGCCACCACCGGGAGGGGCGTTCTGAACCTCGAGATCCGTATCCGTAGAATCACCGGTTCCCGACTCGTACAGGATTATCAGGATGGTCGGCCTGAAGCGCTGGCCTTCTACGCCGGCGCGCCCAGGGACCTGGAGTCGTATCGCGCCAAAGCCGATGAGGTCGATCGCCGCTTCGATCCCGAGCGCAGGCGCCGCGCGGCCGCGCTGATCCATGCGCCGACACCCGAAGCGGCTGCAAAACTCGAAGAAGTTCGCGCGGGGAGCGGCCTCCTCGTGACGACGGGGCAGCAGCCGGGCCTCTTCACGGGCCCGCTCTACACGATCTACAAGGCGCTGGCCGCGGTGCGGCTCGCCGAATCGCTGGAGCGGTCGCTCGGCCGGCCCGTCCTTCCCGTCTACTGGATCGCCTCCGACGACCACGACTGGGAGGAGGCGAACCACACGTTCGTCGTCGACCGCTCGAACACGCTGCACCGAATCACCCTCGCGGGCCCGCCCGACGCGCCGCCGGCATCGATGCGCAACCGCCGCCTGGGCGCCGGAGTGGAAACTGCATTAGATGAATTCGTCCAACACCTGCCGTCCACCGAGTTTGCGGACGACCTGCTCAAGCTGATTCGAGAGTGTTACACGCCAGAGCAGAGCGTGGCGGGCGCTTTCGCCGAGCTGCTGACCTCTCTCCTCGCGCCGTTCGGAATGGGGTTCATCGATGGCGGGAGTCGGGAGGTCAAGGAAGCGGCCGCGGGGCTCGTGGCCCGGGAGCTCGACGCCTCCGCGGATCACGAAGCGCTCTTCGCGCGCCGGACGGCGGAGCTCGAGGCGTGGGGCTACCATGCGCAGGTTCCGGTGCTCGCCGGCGCCACGAACGTGTTCTACGAGGACGAGTCGGGGCGTGAGCGTTTGTTCCGCGAGGACGGAGATTTCGTCCTGCGGGGGAGCGGGCGGCGGTTCGGGCGTGACGAGCTGCACGCGCGCCTCACGGAATCGCCGGATCGCTTTTCTGCGAACGTGGCGCTGCGTCCGGTGGTCGAGAGCGAGCTGTTTCCGACGGTGTCGTACGTGGCCGGGCCGGGCGAGGTGAGCTACTTCGCCCAGCTCGGCCCGCTCTTCGAGGCGCACGGGATCGGGATGCCCGTGGTCTTCCCGCGCTTCGGGGTCACGCTGATCGAGCCGAAGGTCCGCAAGGTGCTGGACAAGTTCGGCGTGGAAGTCGACGACTTCCGCCAGCCCCTGCACGAGCTGGCGGGGCGAGTCGTGCGCTCGGAGCTTCCGCCGGAGGTGACGGAGGCGATCGGCGTGCTGCGTCGCCAACTCACGGAAGGGTACGACCGGCTGATCCAAGCGACGAGCGGAATCGACCCGACGCTCAAGGGACCGCTGCAGAAGGCGCGCAACGCGGGGCACATACAGCTCGCCGAGGCGGAGAAGAAGATCGTGCACCACCTGAAGCAGCAGAGCGACCTGGGGCTCGATCAGCTCGGCAAAGCCCAGGTGAATCTTTTCCCGGATGGTGCGCCGCAAGAGCGAGTGCTGAACGTGTTTCAGTTCCTGGTCCGCTTCGGGCGGGACCTCCTCGGCGCGGTGGCGGACCGGATGGAAGTCGAGCTGGACACCGCGGCCGTGCCCATGGGGTGAAGGGCCCCAACGGCACTGCACGGCGTGGCGAGCGCTGGCGAATGACCGCCTTGCCGTCGATGTCGGCTAGAGCGTAGCTTAACGTCGTCATGTGGGGATTCATCATCATTCTGGCCTTGCTGATCCCGTTGATCGCGGTGGTCCTCGACTCGCAGCTCGGGCGTGCCCTGGCGGCGCGGCTCGAGCGCGACCGTGTGGGCGGCGCATCGGACGAGCGACTCGCTGCGCTCGAGAGTGAGGTCGACCGCCTCAGCCGCGAGGTCAGGCGGCTCGAGGAGCAGACTGAATTCCTGCACCGGCTGCTGGAGAACAAGCCCGCGCAAGGCGGCGCGCTCACGCCGGGTGAGCCGAACGACTGACGTGGGAGCGCCGCCGTCCGCCGCCCGCTCCGCCCGTTGGGTGGCAGCGGGCATACTTTTGAGCAGGATCGCCGGGTTGGTGCGCGAGCGAGCGATCGCGCACTATCTCGGCGTTTCGCTTTATGCGGACGTGGTCCGCACGGCGCTCCGGATGCCGAACGTCCTGCAGAACCTGCTGGGCGAGGGGACGCTGAGCGCGTCGTTCATCCCGGTCTACGCCGAGCTGCTGGAGGAGGGGAAGGAGGAGGAGGCGGGGCGAGTCGCCGGGGCGGTCTTCGGGATACTCGTCGCGCTCGCGGGCGGGCTCGCACTGCTCGGCATCTTCCTCGCGCCCGTCCTGGTCTCGGTCTTCGCGGCGGGCTTCGAGGGCCTGCGCCGGGAGCTCACGATCGCCGCCGTGCGGATCATCTTTCCCATGGCGGGCGTGCTCGTCCTCTCGGCGTGGGCGCTCGGGATCCTGAACAGCCACCGCCGGTTCTTCGTCTCGTACGTCGCACCGGTCGCCTGGAACGCGGCGATCATCACGGCGCTCGTGATGTTCGGGAGCGACCTCTCGCCGTCGGGCCTCGTGATCGCCGTGGCATGGGGTGCGCTGGTCGGCGGCATCCTGCAGTTCGCGGTGCAGCTGCCGTGGGTGTTCGCGCTGGAGCGGCGGCTTCGGGTGTCGCTCTCGACGCGGCTCGCAGGAGTGCGCGAGACGCTCCGCAACGCTGGCCCTGCGATCGCCGGACGCGGCGTCGTCCAGCTCAGCGGCTACCTCGACATCTTCCTCGCCTCATTCATTTCCGCAGGCGCGATCGCGCTCCTCGGCTACGCACAGACGCTCTACCTGCTGCCGATCAGCCTGTTCGGCATGTCCGTAGCCGCCGCGGAGCTTCCGGAGCTGGCGCGCGAGCGCACCCGCGCCGAGTCGATGCTGAGTCAGCGTGTGGACGGCGCGCTCACCCGCATCGCCTTTTACGTGGTCCCCTCTGTCCTCGCCTACATCGTGCTGGGCGACGTGATCGTGGCGGCGCTCTATCAGACGGGCGACTTCACCGCGGACGACACGGCCGTAACGCATCTCGTGCTGGCCGGCTACACGCTCGGGCTCTTCGCCTCGACGGCGACCCGACTCTACTCATCCGCCTTCTTCGCGCTCCACGACACCCGCACGCCCGCCCTCTTCGCCGGGGTACGGGTCGTGATCGCCGGTGCGATCGGCGCCGTGCTCATGTTCCTGTTCGAGGCGATCGAGTTCCGCGGCTACGCGCTCGGCGCCGTCGGGCTCGTGCTCGGCACGGCCGTGGCCGCGTGGGTCGAGTGGATCCTGCTGCGGAGGTCGCTGCGCGCGAGGCTCGGCCCCGTCGGCGCCGACCCGGCCGTCTTCGTCCGGGTCCTGGCCGCAGCGGCCGTTGCGGTGGTCATCGCGCGGGCGTTGGGGTGGGCGCTCCCCCAGATGCACCCGATCCCAACCGCCGCACTGGTGCTCGGGGTGTACGGCGCTGTCTACATCCTGACCGGCGGGGTGCTCGGGTTGGAGCAGGCACGGCGCTACTTGCGGTGGGGACGGTAACGGGAGGCGCGCCACTGCTCCGCGTTCGGCCCTCCGCATCGGCGCAGCCAATGCATATTTTTCGGAAGCACGTACCTCATCCTGCCCGGCTCGCGCCCCGCAGTAACCACACCTCAGCGCTTTCCACGCCGATGGACGACGTCGCCCGCGCCACACCCGCGCGCAGTCCGCGACTTCGAGCAACGTGATCCTCGCCGCCGCGCATGTGTCTCGCGAGATGGGCCATTCGAGAGGAACGGCCCACGGCCGCGGGGTACTAACGGAGGCGAGGAATCCGGGCACGAGCTCGCCCGGCGATGGCGACGATTTCCATGCAAACGAACGCACTCGAAGCGAAGCTCCGTCACCTTCCGACGCGGCCGGGCGTCTACCTGTTCAAGGACGCCGCGGGCGAGATCCTCTACATCGGGAAGGCGAAGTCACTGCGTCCGCGGGTGAGGAGCTACTTCACCCGAGGGCAGGATCATTCGCTCAAGACGCGCGAGCTGGTGCGTCGGATCGCGGACGTGGACACGATCGTGGTCGGCTCGGAGGCGGAGGCGCTCCTCCTCGAGGCGAACCTGATCAAGGAGCACCGGCCGCGCTTCAACATCCAGCTCCGGGACGACAAGCGCTATCCGTACATCAAGGTCACGGTCCAGGAGCCGTTCCCGCGGGTCTTCGTGACGCGGAACCTTACGAACGACGGCGCGCGCTACTTCGGCCCGTACACGGACGTGGGGCCGATGCGGCAGGCGCTGGAGGTGATCAAGCGACTGCACCCGGTGCGGAGCTGCCGCTACGCGCTGCCGCGCGAGGCGCCCAGGCGGCCGTGTCTGGACTACCACATCGGGCGCTGCCTCGCGCCGTGCGTGGGTCTCCAGTCGGAGATGGAGTACCGGGAGATGATCGACGAGGTGCTGGAGATCCTCGCCGGTCGGACGGGGCCGGTGCGGGAGCGGGTCGAGCGGGAGATGCAGGCGGCGGTCGAGGAGCTGCAGTTCGAGCGCGCGGCCGTGCTCCGGGACGTGCTGGCGGGGCTGGATTCGATCGAGCGACGCCAGCGGGTGGCGGACGTGCGCGGCGGCGACCAGGACGTGCTCGGCGTGGCCAGGGATGGCGATCTCGGGTGCGCGGTGCTCATGCGGATCCGCGAGGGGAAGGTGCTCGGCCGCGAGGTCGCCTTCTTCGAGAACATGGAGGAGGAGGATGAGGCGGCGCTCGTCTCGACGGCTGCGACGCGCTTCTACTTCGGCCGCGGCGAACACGGCCTCGACGACCTGCCGAGGGAGATCGTGCTCCCGGCGGAGTTCGCGGACCGGGAGCTGATCGAGGAGATGGTGGGGAAGGCCGCCGGCAGGCGAGTACGGGCCTTCGTGCCGCAGCGAGGCGACAAGCTGCGGCTGGTCCAGCTCGCGAACGAGAACGCGCGGCACCTGCTCGAGGAGCGGGCGGTGCTCATGGAGTCCGCGCGCGAGCGCGCGGACGACGTCGTCTACGAGCTCCAGGAGGCACTCGACCTCAAGGTCGTGCCGCGGATGCTGGTCTGCTTCGACATCTCGCACACGCAGGGGACGGAAGTGGTGGGGAGCGCCGTCGTCTTCGAGAACGGCGAGCCGAAGAAGTCCGAGTACAGGCGCTTCAAGGTGCGCGGCGAGTGGGGGAACGACGACTTCCGCTCCATGGCGGAGGTCGTGGGGCGCTATTTCCGCCGCCGTGTCGAGGAGGGGCTCCCGATCCCGGACCTGGCCGTGATCGACGGCGGCAAGGGCCAGCTCAGCGCTGCGGCGGCCGCGATCGAGGAGACCGGCGCGGGCGATATCGCGCTCTGTTCCCTGGCGAAGCGGGAGGAGGAGGTCTACCTTGTCGGCCGCCCGACGCCGCTGCGCCTGCCACGCACGAGTCCTGCATTGCGGCTGTTGCAGCGGGCGCGGGACGAGGCGCATCGCTTCGCGCACGGATACAATCGGAAGCTGCGGCACCGCAGGACGCTGACGAGCACGTTGCGGGAGGTGCCCGGGATCGGCCCGGCCCGCCAGCAGGCGCTGCTCGAGCGGTTCGGAAGTGTCCGTGCGCTGCGGAACGCGCCCGTGGAGGAGATCGCAAAGCTGCCGGGCTTCTCTGAAACGCTGGCCCGCCGGCTCCATGAACACCTGAACCGATAAACCGTGGTACGCACCCGCTTCGCCCCCAGCCCGACCGGCAGCCTGCACGTGGGGAACGCGCGCGTCGCGGTGCTGAACTGGCTTTTCGCCCGCAAGCACGGCGGCGCGTTCGTGCTCCGGATCGAGGACACGGACCGGGAGCGGACGGTACCGGGCTCCGAGGCAGGGATCCTGGAAGACCTGCGCTGGCTCGGCCTGGATTGGGACGAGGGCCCGGGCGTCGAGGGGCCGGCGGAGGAGGGGCCCCACGCGCCTTATCGCCAGAGCGAGCGCGGCGCGATCTACCGTGACCACGCCCAGCGCCTCGTCGACGCGGGGCTCGCGTATCCGTGCTACTGTACCGCCGGGGAGATCGAGGCGGCCCGCGAGGCCGCGATCGCACGGGGCGAGCGGCCGCATTACGCGGGCACCTGCCTGCGCCTGACCTCGGACGACGTCGCGCGCTTCGAGCGCGAGGGGCGCCGCCCCGCGATTCGCTTCCGCACGCCCACCGAGGGGACGATCGTCGTCCACGACGTGGTGAGAGGCGACGTCGCCTTCGACGCCGCCGAAGTCGGTGACTTCATCCTCCTTCGATCGGACGGGATGCCGACCTACAACTTCGCCGTGGTCGTCGACGACGCGCTCATGGAGATCACGCACGTGATCCGGGGGGTCGGCCATCTCTCCAACACACCGCGGCAGGTGCTCCTCTACGAGGCGCTCGGCTACGAGCCGCCGGTCTTCGTACACGCGCCGACCGTGCTGGGGCCGGACCGGCAGAAGCTCTCGAAGCGCCACGGCGCAAAGGCGCTCGCCGACTACCGCAGGGAAGGGTACCACCCGGACGCGATCGTGAACTACCTCTCGCTCCTCGGCTGGTCGAGCCCGTCCGGAGACGAGTTCCTCACCCGCGAGCGCCTCATCACGGAGATCTCGCTCGAGCGCATCCGCGCCATCGACGTCGTCTTCGACCCCGAGAAGCTGCGCTGGCTCTCCTCGAAGCACATCGAGCGGATGAGCACGGGAGAGCTCGCCGACACGCTGGACACCTTCATCGACCGCGAGCGCTATCCCCTCTCCCAGGAGGCGCTGCCGGTCGTGGTCGAGGCGGTGCGCTCGCACCTGTCGTGCTTCTCGGAGATCAACGACCACCTCGATCCGTTCGTCCCGACGCTGGACGCGGACGGTGCCGCACGCCGGGACGCGCTCCGCCGAGATGCGGATGCGCAGGCCGTGCTCCGTGCCGCGCGCGAGCGTCTGGCCGCGCTGGATGGGTGGGAGGACGTGGCGATCGATGCGGCGGTCCGCGAGACCGGCGCGGAGGTCGGCCTTCGGGGGCGCGCCCTCTTCGCGCCTCTTCGCATCGCGCTGACCGGGAGCGAGCACGGCCCGCCGCTGGCCAAGGTCATGGCCGTGCTCGGGCGCGGCGCCGTCCTCGACCTGCTCGACGCCGCGATCGTCGAGGAGGGCGGGGGCTGAGTCCGTCGACCGGTCAGACGCAATCTCCGCGAGATAACGAGGTTTGACGGCGCCAAAGCGTGCGCCTATATTTCGCTTGCTTGTCTAAACCCTGAACTGGAGGCCCCTTGCGCGGGCTGATCTTTGATCCATTCGCCGGGATCAGTGGTGACATGATCCTCGGCGCCCTGGTCGATGCTGGCCTCGATCCGGCGTGGCTCGAGGGGTTCGTCAAGTCGTTGGGGCTCGGGGAGATCGGGGTCACCATCGAGCGCGTGGACCGCAGCGGGATCGATTGCGCCCACGTCCGATTCGACCTGCCGCACGAGCACGCGCACCGGCACCTCAAGGACGTCCTCGAGATCGTGGACCGTGCCGTCGCGCCGGACGAGGTCAAGGCGACGGCCGGCGAGATCTTCCGGCGCCTTGCCTCCGCGGAGGCCGAGGTCCACGGCACGACGATCGAGAAGGTGCACTTCCACGAGGTGGGCGCCCTGGACGCCATCCTGGATGTGCTGTGCGCGGTCGCGGGGCTGGCGGAGCTCGGAGTCGAGCGCTGCTACACGCGGCCGGTCACGGTCGGGACGGGGACGGTCGACATCGCTCATGGTCGTTTTCCGCTCCCCGCGCCGGCAACGCTGAAGTTGCTGGAGGGGCTGCCCGTACGCGACCCCGGTTACGAGGGCGAGTGCACGACGCCGACCGGGGCGGCGATCCTGTCCGTCGTGACCGAAGGGCGTGCCGCGCCGTCTGACTTCGTGGTGGAGCGGAGCGGATTCGGCGCCGGTACGCGCAATCCCGAGAACCGGCCGAACTGCCTGCGCGTGATCCTTGGCGAGGTGCCTGCCGGGGCGGGGGAGCGGCTGTACATGGTCCAGGCCGACGTGGACGACCTGCCACCGGAGTACGTGCCGGCGGCGCAGGACGCTCTCCTGGAGGCGGGCGCCCTCGATACGGTCGTCGTCCAGGTCGGGATGAAGAAGGGCCGGCCCGGGCTCCGCTTCGAGGCGCTTGCGCCGGAGGATTCACTGGAGCGGGTGCTCGGCGCGCTCTTTACCGGGACGACCACGATCGGCGCCCGCTACTGGGAGGTTTCGCGCCCCGCGCTTCCTCGCGTGGAGGAGACGGTCTCGTGGCAAGGCCAGACGATTCGCCGCAAGCGAGTCCGGCTCCCTGGCGGTGCCGAGCGCGTCAAGCCCGAGTACGAGGACGTGGTACGAGCCGCCCGTGCGCTCGATCTCGCTCCTTACGACGTCCGCCTCGCAATGGAGCGTGGTGACGCGTCGAACGATTGAACCCCGCGTCCGGAATCGGGCGCACTTCATTTTCCACAGTCAGACTGGAGGTTCCTGGATGAACCGCTTCACCGGTCTCATCCTCGCCCTGTCCATGGGTGTGGCCCTCGGCGCATGTGCTTCGGGTGGCGGCGGATCCGCAGACGGAATCCGGCCCAGGGACAACAGACACACCCGCGAGGCTGAGCAGAAGATCGCGCTGGCGATGCTGAGGGGCTCCGATGATGAGAAGCGCGAGCTCTATCAGCAGGCGCTCGAGAGTGCGAAGCAGGCGATCCAGGAGGATTCGACCAACCCGCAGGGGTACTTCGTGGCGGGTCAGGCGTACGTGAACCTGGACGACTTCGAGAATGCGGCCGCCGCCTGGGACAAGGCCGAGGAGCTGTACCCGCCGTTCAAGGCTGAGCTCGTGAGCGAGCGCGAGAACGCATGGGTGCGCGCCTACAACCAGGCGATCGGTGAGATCCAGGCGGACAACATGGACGGCGCGATCCGCTACATGCAGATGGCGGACGCGATCTACCAGGGTCGTCCCGAGGCGCGCATCCAGCTTGGCGTCTTCTACGCGCGGAACAACGACCTGGACAAGGCGATCGCGGCGTACAGGGGTGCGCTGGAGATTCTGCGCAGCACGCCCCCCTTCGAGCTCAGCCCTGAGTTGCAGGCCGAATGGGAGGCGAACGAGGAGCTCGCGATCTCGAACCTGGCGCAGCTCCTCTCGTCGAGCGGCCGCGATTCGGAGGCCGAGGCGCTCTTCCGTGACATCCTGGCCTCGGACCCGAACGACATTCGCGCCCGCATCGGCCTGGCGGACGTGCTGGCCCGGCAGGGCAAGACGGAAGAGGCGGACCAGATCTACTCCGACCTGATCGACCGGGACGATCTCTCGTTCAACGACTACCTGATGATCGGCGTCGGGATGTTCCAGGCCGAGCAGTACGGCCGGTCCGCGGACGCGTTCCGGCAGGCGGTCCGGGTGAACCCGTTCTCGCGTGACGGCCACTACAACCTGTCGCAGGCGCTGTTCATGCACGCATCCGATCTGGAGCAGAAGCGGGAGGGCGTGTCCAGCGCCGAGGCGCGTCAGCTCAACGAGGAAATCACTGCGGCGTTCGAGGGGCTGGCCACGTCCGCCGAGAAGGTCCTCGAGCTGGACCCGCTCAACCGGAACATCATCGCCTATATGGCCCGCGCCTATCAGGCGCTGAGCGAGCTGACGCCCAACAAGGCCGACGAGTACCGCCGGAAGATCCAGGGCGCGCTGGACCGCCATGAGAGCGCCGAGCTCGAGATGATGGACGTGACCATCATGCCGGGCGAGACGCAGGTGACGATGAGCGGCCGGATCGTGAACCTGAAGCTCGCGCAGGGCACGCCGATCCGGCTGCGGGTCAAGATGCACGCGGTCGATGGCACGGTGATCGGTAGCCAGGAGGTCACCATCTCGGCGCCGGCGCAGGAGGCCTCGGCCGATTTCCGTGCGCTGGTGCAGATCAACGGCGAACTCGCCGCTTGGAGCTACGAGCGTCTCCCGTAGGCGTTCGTGCTTGCCGGAGGCCGAGTTTTCGCCGGCATGCGGTTGCATTGAGGAAGCGGGGCGTCCCTGGTGGGGACGCCCCGTTTCATTCGTGGGCCCAGTTTCAAGCGGCTCCTGCGCCACGAGTCCGATCGCGTGCACGTCGTCTCGAGGGGAGCGACGCGCACACCGTACGGCGCATGGCCGGCGCGGCCGGCCGCGCCGCTTGAAGCGCGTGCGGCCGGTGGTTATCTTTGATTTTCGGTATTTTCGACCACGATTCGGGGCGGCCGGAAGAGCCGCCCCGATGCGCAAGGGGGCATGGTCCGAGTCGCGCAAGTCCTGCCCGGCAGCATCGCGGAGGAGCTCGAGCTGCGGATCGGCAGCCGCATCGTGCGGATCAACGGCGAGCCGGTGCGGGACACGATCGATTTCCGGTTCCTGGAAGCCGACGGCCTGCTGGAGATGGAGGTCACCTCTCCAGAGGGTGGGGAGACGATCATCTACGAGATCGAGAAGGACCCCGCCGAGGCACTCGGCGTCGTGCCGGCTCCGGACGCGGTGCGCGAGTGCGCGAACAAGTGCGTCTTCTGTTTCATCGACGGCAATCCCGAGGGCGTTCGGCGCACGCTCTACCTGCGTGACGACGATTTCCGCCTCTCGTTCACCTACGGCAACTACGTGACGCTGACGAACCTGGGGCCGAAGGGGTTCCAGCGTCTGATCGATCAGCGTCTCTCGCCGCTCTACGTAAGCGTCCATGCGACGGAGCCCGAGGTGCGTATGCGGCTGCTCGGGGTCCCGCGCGGCGGCGAGATCCTGGACCAGCTCCGTCGTCTGACGGAGGCCGGAATCGACGTACACACGCAGGTCGTGCTCTGCCCGGAGTGGAACGACGGTGTGCACCTGGACCGCACGATCGAAGACCTCTGGGCGCTCGGCCCCGGGATCCTGAGCCTGTCCGTCGTACCGGTCGGGCTCACACAGTACAACCTGGGCAAGCCGGTCCGGCTGCTCACGCCGGAAGAGGCCGGGGCGGCGATCGACCGGGTCGACCGCGCCCGCGAGCGCGCCCTGGCCGAGCGCGGCACCGGCTGGGCGTACATCGGCGATGAGATGTTCTTCATTGCCGGGCGGCCGATCCCCGAGGCGGGCTACTACGACGACTGGCCGCTCACGGAGAACGGCGTCGGCTCGGTGCGACGGCTGCTGGACGACATCTCGGCCGGACTCGACGACCTCCCCGACCTTTCCGGCCGGAGCGTGGCGATCGTGACCGGGACGCGCATGGGCCCGGTCTTCGAAGGGCTCCGCGAGCCGCTCGAGCAGGCGACCGGCGCAAAGGTCACGGTGCTCGGCGTCGAAAACACGCTTTTCGGCCCGACCGTGAACACGGCCGGACTCCTGCCGGGGCACGACATGCTGCGCGCCGTCCAGGCGTCAGGCCCCTACGACCTCGTGCTGCTCCCGGCGGAGTCGCTGAACGACGACGGCGTCTTCATCGACGACCTCTCGTTCGCCGCATTCGAAGAGCAGGTCGCGCCGGCGCGGGTCAAGCCCGGGTACGAACTCGTCTCCACCCTGACATCGCCGTGAAGCGTACGCTCCCCGTGGTGACGGTGGTCGGCCGGCCGAACGTGGGGAAGTCCACGTTCTTCAACCGGGTCCTGGGCCGCCGGGTCGCGATCGTCGAAGATATTCCGGGTGTAACGCGGGACCGGCACTTCGCGCCCGCGGAGTGGGCGGGCCGGCATTTCTACATCGTCGACACGGGCGGTCTCGAGACGGAGACGGACGAGCCGATGGCCGCCGCGGTGCGCCGCCAGGTCATGGCTGCGATCGAGGAGTCGGACCTGATCGTCTTCGTCGTCGACGGCAAGGCGGGCCCGCACCCGGTGGACCACCGCATCGCCGAGATCCTCCGGCGCTCCAACCGGCCGGTCGTGCTGGTGGTCAACAAGCTGGACCGGCTGCCGGAGGAGCTGGGGCATCACGACTTCTGGGCGCTCGGGCTGGGCGAGCCGCTTCCGGTGAGCGCGATCTCGGGCCGCGGCTCGGGCGACGTGCTGGACGCCATCGTCGCGCATCTGCCGGAAACGCCGGAGGAGCTGGCCGAGGATGACGCGCTCTACGTGGCCGTGATCGGCAAGCCGAACGTCGGCAAGTCGAGCTTCATCAACCGGCTGCTCGGCGAGGAGCGGATGGTGGTGACGGACGTGGCGGGTACCACGCGCGACAGCGTGGACACGCCGCTTCGCTACCACGGCCGCACGCTCGTCTTCATCGACACGGCCGGCCTGCGCCGCCAGGCGCGGATCGACGAACGGCTCGAGTACTACAGCGCGCTACGCACGGAGCGGGCGATCCAGCGTGCGGACGTCTGCCTGCTCCTGATCGACTCGACCGAGGAGGTCCACGTCCAGGATCTGAAGATCGCCGAGAAGGCGTGGGACGCCGGGTGCGGCCTCATCATCGTCGCCAACAAGTGGGACCTGGTCGAGAAGGACGAGAAGACGGCCGCCGCGTACGAGCGGCACCTGCGTGAGCGGGCGCCCTCGCTGCGCTGGGTGCCGGTCCTCTTCACCTCGGCGCTCACCGGGCAGCGGGTCCAGCGCGCGCTCGATCTGGTCCTCGAGGTCGCAGCCGAGCGTTCGCGCCGGATCCCGACGCACGAGGTCAACGAGGTCGTACGCGAGCTGGTCGAGCGGCGCCAGCCGCCGCAGCACCGGGGCCACCTCGTGAAGATCTACTTCGCGACGCAGGCGGAGACGGCGCCGCCGACGTTCGTCCTCTTCACCAACTTCCCGAAGGGGGTCCCGGACCACTACACGCGCTACCTTCACAATGCCTTCCGCGAGCGCTGGGGTTTCCTCGGATCTCCGCTGCGCATCCGCTACAAAGGCAGGAGGGAGGACGAACGTTGAGTCCCGTGCTGCTTCTGGTGGCCAGCTACCTCCTCGGCGCCGTGCCGACGAGCTACATCGTCGGACGCCTGGCGCGCGGGATCGACCTGCGCGAGCACGGCAGCGGCAACCTGGGCGCGACGAACGCGTTCCGCGTCCTCGGCTGGCGCCTCGCGCTCCCGGTCCTGGTCTTCGATGTCTTCAAAGGCTGGCTGCCGACGTTCCTGTTCCCGGGTCTCGACGACGCCGCGCCTGCCTGGGCGTTCGCCTACGGCGCCGCGGCGATCGTGGGGCACGTCTTCAGCGTCTTCGTCCGGTTCCGAGGAGGGAAGGGCGTCGCCACGAGCGCGGGCGTCTTCCTCGCCCTCGCGCCGAAGGCCGTCCTGGTCGGTCTCGGGATCTGGCTTGCGATCGTCTTCACGACGCGGATCGTTTCCCTCGCCTCGATCCTGGCGGCGCTCACGCTGCCGCTCACGGTCTACGCCCTGCACGGCACGACGGCCGTGTTCTGGGTTTCCGCCGCGCTGGCCGCGTTCGTGATCTACGCACACCGTTCCAACATCCGGCGCCTGCTGCGGGGCGAGGAGCACCGGTTCGGCCGGAGCCGCGCTAAGGAGCCACGGTGATGGAGAAAATCGGGGTCATCGGCGCCGGGAGCTGGGGGACCACGCTCGCGAACTTGCTGGCCAAGAAGGGGCACGCGGTCACGCTCTGGGCGTACGAGGCGGACGTGGCGGCCGCCATCGAGGAGCGGCGTGAGAACCCGACGTTTCTTCCAGGGATCGCGCTGGACGCAGGGCTCCATGCGACGAGCGAGCTCGCGGCCGCGGTCTCGGACGCCGACGTCGTGGTGGTGGTGAGCCCGTCGCAGCACGTGCGCCGGGTCATGGGCGATGCGGCTCGGCACCTGCCGGACGACGCGATGGTCGTGAGCGCGTCCAAGGGGATCGAGACGACGTCGCTCAAGACGATGGCGGAAGTGCTGGCCGAGGCGCTGCCCGGCGCCGCAGACCGGACGTGCTTCCTCTCCGGCCCGAGCTTCGCCCTCGAAGTCGCGCAGGAGCAGCCGACGGCGGTGACCGTGGCGGCCGAGGACGAGACCGTCGCGCGCCGCGCCCAGGAGCTGTTCCAGACGGAGTACTTCCGGGTCTACACGACCGACGACGTGCGCGGCGTCGAGCTGGGCGGCGCGCTGAAGAACGTGATCGCGCTCGCGGCCGGGATGGTCGTCGGGCTCGGCTTCGGCCACAACACGATGGCCGCGCTGATCACGCGCGGGCTGGCCGAGATGACCCGGCTCGGGCTCGCGCTCGGTGCGCAGCCGCTCACCTTCGCGGGGCTCGCCGGGATGGGCGACCTGATCCTGACGTGCACGGGCGCACTCAGCCGCAATCGCCGGGTCGGGATGCTGCTGGGCGAGGGTCGCTCGCTCGATGAGATCCTGGCGGAGATGAAGATGGTCGCCGAGGGCGTGCAGACCGCGAAGGCGGCGCACGCCCTGGCCGAGCGCGTGGGCGTCGAGATGCCGATCTTGGCCGAGGTCCACGCCGTGCTCTTCGAGGGGCGCCACCCGCGCGAGGCGGTCACCAACCTGATGATGCGTGAACCCAAGGCCGAGTTGTGGCGATGAGCGAACAGCCGATCGTCCCCAAGGAATACTATTCCATCGGCGAGGTCTGCGATCTGACGGGGCTGAAGCCGCACGTGCTGCGCTACTGGGAATCGCAGTTCCCGGTGCTGAGCCCGTCGAAGAACCGGTCCGGCAACCGGGTCTACCTTCGTAAGGAGGTCAAGCTGATCCTCCTCGTGAAGGAGCTGCTCTACACGGAGGGGTACACGATCCAGGGCGCCAAGCGCAAGCTCGAGCAGCTCCGCCGGGGCGGCGAATTGGCGGAGACGGCCGGCCGCGCGCTCGACCGCGAGATGGCGGCGCTCCTACGCGATGAGCTGAAGGAGCTGCTCGACATCCTGACTCCGGCCGGGCCCGCCGAAGCGAAATGAAGATCCTGGTCACGAACGACGACGGCTACACCGCGCTCGGGATCCGGACGCTCGCCGAGGCCGCATCGAGGATCGGCGAGGTTCAGGTCGTCGCGCCGGACCGGGAGCAGAGCGCATCGAGCCATTCGCTCACGCTGCATTTCCCGCTGCGTGTCAACCGCACCGAGAGCGGCGCCTACACGGTTTCGGGCACACCGACCGACTGCGTCATGCTTGCCATCGGCGAGCTGCTCCCCGAAAAACCCGACATCGTGGTATCTGGCGTCAATCACGGCGCGAACCTGGGCGACGACGTCCTCTACTCCGGGACCGTGGCGGCGGCGATGGAGGCGACGCTGCTCGGCATCCCGGCGATCGCCTTCTCGTACGCCGGCCGCGACCCGGACGCCATCGCGGCGTGGACGGACGTCCTGGCGCAGTTGCTCGAGCAACTCGTCGGCCGCGAGGATTTCCCGGCGGAAACGCTGCTCAACGTGAACCTGCCGCCGATTCCGCCCGAGGAGGTCAAGGGCGTGCGGATCACGACGCTCGGACGGCGCGCCTACGTCGATTCGCTCACGCGGGCGCAGGATCCGAGCGGGAAGGAGTATTACTGGATCGGCGGCGGAGAGAGCCGCTGGTGGGGCGGGCCGACCTCGGATTTCCGGGCGATCCGCTCCGGCTGCATCTCGATCACGCCGCTGCACCTGGATCTGACGAACTACCGGCTGCTGGAGGAGATCGGCGGGTGGGACCTGAAGCTCTGAGCGACCGGCGCTACGAGCGGCTCCGGCGCGAGCTGATCGACGAGATTCGCGAGAAGGGGATCGACGACCTCGACGTGCTACGCGCCTTCGACCAGGTGCCGCGCCACATCTTCCTCCCGGAGGCCGTGCACCACCGCGCCTACGAGGACGCGCCGCTCCCGATCGGATACGGGCAGACCGCCTCGCAGCCGTCGCTGCAGGCGCTCTACCTCCAGACGCTGCGCCTGACGCCCCATGACCGCGTGCTCGAGGTCGGGACCGGGAGTGGCTATCAGACCGCGCTCCTCGCGCTCCTCGCCGGGCACGTCTACTCGGTCGAGCGGGTCCGCGAGCTGTCCGTCCGGGCGCGCGATGCGCTGGACCGACTTCGCGTCCGCAACGTCGCGCTCCTGGTCGGCGACGGCACGATCGGCTGGTCGCGCTACGCGCCGTACGACGCGATCCTGGTCGCCGCCGGCGCGCCGGCGGTCCCGTCTGCGCTCATCGAGCAGCTCGCGCCCGGCGGCCGCATGCTCATCCCCGTGGGCGATAGAGCAGAGCAGAGACTCGTCCTCTACCACCGCACCGAGGACGGGGTCGAGACGGAAGAACTCACCCGCTGCACGTTCGTGCCGCTGATTGGACGATTCGGCTGGATGGAGGAGAAGTGAACGGGATCGGAAACGACGTGCGCGGCGCAGCAGCGGGCGACGGGCGGCGGCCGAGTGTCTTCCGCCGCCTCTACGACTGGGTCCTCTCATGGGCCGAGACGCCCCACGGGCCAACGGCGCTCGGCGTGCTTGCCTTCGCGGAGTCATCGTTCTTTCCGATCCCGCCCGACCCGCTCCTCATGGCGCTCGCGCTCGGTGCGCCCCGGCGAGCGCTCTACTTCGCCGCGATCTGCGCCACCGCGTCGGTCGCCGGCGGGGTGGTCGGGTACGCCCTTGGGTGGGGCTTCTGGGCCGCGCTCGACGACTTCTTCTTCGCCTACGTGCCCGGCGTCACGCCGGAAGCGTTCGAGTCGGTCCGCGCGCTCTACGAGCGCTGGGACTTCTGGGCGATCTTCATCGCCGGCTTCACGCCGATCCCGTACAAGGTCTTCACCCTCTCGTCCGGCGTCTTCGGCATCTCGCTCCCCGTTTTCATCGTGGCGAGCATCATCAGCCGGAGCCTCCGCTTCTTCCTGATCGCCGGGCTGATCTTCTTCTTCGGGCCCGGGATCCAGAGCTTCATCGACCGCTACTTCGACCGACTGGTCTGGCTCTTCCTCGCCTTGCTGATCGGCGGGTTCCTCGTCCTCGAGTTCGTACTCTAGGCGGCCGGGCGCTGTCCGCGCCCGGCTTGCTATTTGCACCTTCCGGCAGCCAGGGGGCGCCGCCGCCGGCGGGCTGGCGCCCGCGGCTCCCGGGCCCGGCAGCGGGTGGGCGCGGGAGCCGACCGGCCCCGGCACCCGCCCGGAAGGATAGGGCCCATGCATTACCGCGTCGCCCTTGCCGTCCTCCTGACCACGGCCGCCCTCATCACACCGGCCGAGGCGCAGCGCCCGAAGATCGGCGTCGGGCTCGGCGGCGGCACCGTCCTCGGCTCCCGACTCCTCGAGCACGAATTCACCGGCCGACTCGACGGCCTCGACTTCCTCGCCCGGCGCGAAGTCAACATCGAGGACATCGGCATCCTCAGCGCGAGCGCCGAGTGGTACATCATCCCGAACGTCGCACTGCGCCTCCACGGTGCCTGGGGCGTCGGTCGGCTCCAGATCTTGACCGACGCTGTCGTCGACGGACTGGAGATCGAGTTCGAAGACGAGAGCGACTTCGGCGACGTCCGCGTCTCCGCCTACGACGCGGGGGTCAGCTTCTGGCCGTGGGCGCCCGGCACTGCGGGCTTCGCGCCGTTCGTCACCCTCGGACTCGGCCGCTTCACCTACGATTTCGACGTCGAGACCGGCGATGGACTCTTTCGGGCTGACGGGCGCCGTAGCGAGCGCGCCTGGCTCGTCGGCATAGGCGCCGACCTCCACGTCTGGCGCTCCGTCACGCTTCGAGTCGAGGCGATGGACCACATCGTCGATTCGCCGCTCGACCCCGCGGACTTCGACGCCTCCATCGGCCCGATCCAGACCAGGACCTTCAACGACTCCGTGAACAACGTCCGCCTGACCATCGGCGCGCACGTCTACTTCCCGTTCCAGACGTACAGCACGCCTGAGGGGCCCTGAAGTCGGGGCCCGCCTCCAACGGGGGAACGAGGGCTTTCGCGCGCAGATACCCCCCCGCGGACACGCCACGGTAATCCCCGATCCCGCCGCAGGGGTTTCGCCGCGGCGACGGACGGCTTAATCTTTCACGCGACCGAAACCCACAGGATCCCGTCCACAGGAGCAACGCATGTCAGGCGACGCCCAGAGTGGCGGCCCCTTCCTTCCGCCCGTCTTCACCCGGTGGTCCGACGAGCCCAACTCGACGCCCGAGCAGGCGGGCCGGTCAGCAGCGCCCGGTCCAGCGCCCGCGCCGGTGTGGCCTGTTGCGCCCGAGGACGAGGGCGACGTGTTCCCGATCGAGGCGTTCATTATCCCCGAGGATGCGGACCGGCTCCCCTCCGGAGTCGACTCCCCGCCGCAACAGCATGGGACGCCGTTGTCGAAGAAGCTGATGCAGCCGCTCCCCGCGGATCGCGCCGCGCGCCTGGCAGACCGGCTCGAAGCGATCGCCCGCCGGCTCCGCGCCGACGGCGCCGCCGCGCTCGACCCGGACCTCCAGTCGCCCAACCGCTTCGACGCGCTCCTCGCCGGTGTCCTGGCCGGCTACCTGGCCGCCGGCGATGACTGACACGACGACGCTCGAGCTGGCCGAGCGACTGCGACGCAGCATTCGCGACGTCCCGGACTTCCCCAAGCCAGGGATTCTCTTCAAGGACATCACACCGATCCTCGCGGATCCGGACCTCTTTGCCTGTGTGATCGACCACCTCGTCGCCGCGCACGGGGCCGAGGTGATCGATCGCGTGGTCGGGATCGAATCGCGGGGCTTCCTCTTCGCCGCGCCGCTCGCCCTCCGCCTCGGCGCCGGGTTCGTCCCCGTGCGTAAGCCCGGGAAATTGCCGTACCGCACGGTGCGCATCGAATACGCGCTCGAGTACGGGAACGACGCCCTCGAGGTACACGAGGACGCCATCCGCCCCGGCGACCGCGTCCTTCTCGTCGACGACCTGCTTGCCACGGGCGGCACCGCATCGGCCGCCGCTCGTCTGGTCGAGCGCCTGGGCGGCCGCGTCGTGGGCGCCTCGTTCGTGGTCGAGCTGGAGTTCCTGGACGGCCGCGCGCAATTGGGCGAGTTGCCGGTCCAGACGATCGTGAGCTTCTGAGTGGAAGTGTGAGGGGCGATCGCTTCGAGCTGCGCCGGCTGGACCGCGCGACGCTCGAGACGCACCTGGCCGCCGCGCTGGAGCTGGAGGCTGCGTCGCACGCAGAACTGGGCGATGCCTACTCCCACGAGCCCTGGAGCGCCGCCCATTTCCTGGCCGAGCGGGAAGGGAAGTGGCAGCTCAGCGCTGGCGCGTTCGAGGGCGGCCGGCTCATCGGGATCCTGATTGCCTCGCGGAGTTCTGGCGGGGCGCACCTCCATCGGCTCGTCGTACGTAGAGAGTCCCGCCGCGCAGGGATCGCCCGCGCGCTGATCGAGTTCGTGACACGTAGCGCTCGTGTGTCGGGCGTCGGGCAGATCACGCTGAGCGTCTCGGCCGCGAACCGGGACGCGATCGCCGTCTGGGAGCGGCTGGGGTTTCGCCCCCTCGACGGGCCCGCGCTCGAAGCATTCGCCGCCGAGCGGGGCATCGACGTCGATGGGGGCGGGGTACGGGTGGAGGGGCGGCCCTACCGCATCTTCGCTCTGGACCTCAGCACCATGTAACCGGCCAGCGAGGCACCGGCGAGGAGCCCTGCGGCAAGGGCGGCGGATCGGGCCGAGGTCGGCGCGGTCAGTTCTCGCGGGGCGAGACTCTCGTGCTGGAGCTCGGGGCGAAGTCCCGGCCGGACCTCGCGCTGCCGAAGCGCGAGCTGGAGCACCTCTGCCAGGTGCAGTGCGCGCCGGTCGGTGCCGTGCGCGATCTGCTCGCGGCAACTGAAACCGTCGGTGATGACGATCGTGTCGTCGTCTGCCGTGCGGACTGCGGGGAAGAGCACGCGCTCGCCCGCCGCCATGGAGACGTCGTACTTCTCCCCCTTCTCGAAGCCGAACGAGCCGGCCATCCCGCAGCAGCCTGAGTCGAGGGTGCGGAAATCGAGGCCGATGCTGTGGAGGATCTCCTCATCGGGACTCAAGCCGAGGACGGCCTTGTGATGGCAATGGCCGTGGACGACGGCCCGCCGCTCGAGCCGGGGCGGTGAATAGCCGTTCGCGTGTTGGAGCAGGAACTCCGCGAGGGTGTGGGTCTGCCGCGCGAGCCGGACGGCGTCGGGGTCGTCCGGGAAAAGATTCGTCAGCTCGTCGCGAAAGACGGAGACGCAGCTCGGCTCGAGCCCGACGAGTGGCGTTCCGGCTTCGATCTCCGGGCGCAGCGTCGCGATGACGTGACGGAGTCGATGCTTCGCGTGCTCGAGCATGCCGAAGTCGTAGAGCGGCCGCCCGCAGCAGAGGAACGGCTCGGGGACGACGACGTCGAAACCTGCGTCCTCGAGCACCTCCGCACCCGCGGCGAGGGTCTGTGGGAAGAAGTGGTTGTTGAAGGTGTCGGGCCAGAGGATCACCCGGGTCGCGCCCGTCCGAGGGCTCGGAGCGGACCTCTTCCGCCACCACGCCTTGAACGTCTGCCGTGCGAAGCGGGGGATCGAGCGTTCTGGCGTCATGCCAGCGGCCCAGCGGGCGACGTCTCGAAGTCCCGGCGTCTGGGTGATGAAGTTCACGAGACCCGGCGCTTTCTCGGCGGCGCGTGCCCAGTGCATGATCAGGCCGAAGGCGTAGGCGCTCCGCGGCCGCAACCGCCCTTCGTAGTAGTGCGAAAAGAACTCGGCCTTGTACGTGGCGATGTCGACGTTCACCGGGCACTCGCCTTTGCACCCTTTGCAGGCCAGGCACAGGTCGAGTGATTCCTTGACCTCCTCGCTCCGCCATCCCTCCGTGATCGTCTCGCCCTGCAACATCTCGAAGAGGAGGTGCGCGCGGCCGCGCGTGGTGTGCTTCTCCTCCTCGAGCACCATGTAGCTCGGACACATGATGCCTCCGTTGAGGCGGCGGCACAGTCCGACGCCGACGCAGCGGAGCGTGGCTCGGGCGAAGCTCCCTTCGTCTCGCGGGTAGCGGAAGCGGGTCCGGGGCGTGGCCGGGCGATAGTCGGCGCCGAGGCGGAGGTTCTCGTCCCGAGGGTAGGCGTCGATGAGCTTTCCGGGGTTCATCCTCCCTTCGGGATCCCAGATCGCCTTGAACTCGCGGAACGCCTGCATGAGTTCGTCGCCGAACATGATGGGAAGGAGATCGCCCCGGGACTGGCCATCGCCGTGCTCGCCGGAGAGGGAGCCGCCGTACTGGATGACGATCTCCGCGGCCTCACGGGTGAAGGCGCGGTACTTGTCGATCCCGGCGGCGCTTTCGAGGTCGAAGTCGATGCGCGTGTGGACGCACCCCTGGCCGAAGTGGCCGTAGAGGGCGCCGCGGTAGCCGTATCGTTGCAGGAGGTGCCGGAAATCGCGGAGGTAGCTGCCCAGGTGCTCGACGGGCACGGCCGAGTCCTCCCACCCCTCCCAGGTGACCGGCTCGCCCGGCACGAACGCGGTGGCGCCGAGCCCGGACTCCCGTACGACCCAGAGCTTGTGCTGCTCGGCGGGGTCGTCGACGATCCGCATGGTGGGCCGGTTCGAGGCCTTCTCGAGCGCCGCCATGGCGGCAGCAGCACGCGCGTGCGCGTCGTCCGGCGTCTCGCCGCCGAACTCGGCCATGAGCCAGCCACCGCCTTCCGGGAGGAGCGCGATGTCTGCGGCGTGAAGCCCCTTCTTCCGCAGGTAGCTGACGAGGATGTCGTCGAACCCCTCGAGGGCGATGGGTCGGAACTCGCGGAGCTCGGGGACGTGGTCCGCCGCCTCGTAGACGCTGGGGTAGCCGAGGACGAGGAGTACACGCGCGCGAGGGCTCGGGACCAGGGTGAGCGTCGCCTCGAGGATCGTGACGCACGTCCCCTCGGAGCCGACGAGCGCGCGGGCAACGTGGAATCCGTTCTCCGGGAGGAGGGCGGGGAGGTCATAGCCGGAAACGCGACGGCTCAGGCGCGGGAACCGCTCCCGGATCCGGTCGGCGTACCGATCACGGAGCTGCACCAGTGCCGAGTAGATCTCGGCGCGACGGCCTCCCCCGGCGAGGATTCGCTGGAGTTCTTCCGGTGACGTCTCGCCCACGCGCATTCGGAGCCCATCGGGGGTGAGGATCTCGAGCGACTCGACGTTGTCCGACGTCCGGGCGCCCGGCCCGTAGAACTCGGCAAGGATCGAATGCGAGCCGCAGGAGTTGTTGCCGATCATCCCGCCGAGCGTGCAGCGGTTGTGCGTCGCGGGGTCGGGGCCGAAGGTGAGGCCGTAGGGCTCCGTGGCGTCGCGCAGCTCGTCGAGGATCGTGCCGGCGAGCACCCGTGCCCGCCGCCGCGCCGGGTCGATTTCGAGGACGCCGCGGAGGTATTTGCTGAAGTCGAGTACGAGGGCGACGTTCGTGCACTGCCCGGCCAGACTGGTCCCACCGCCGCGGGGTAGGATCGGGACGCGGTGCTCCCGCGCGATCGCGACGGCGCGGACGACGTCGTCGACGGTGCGGGGCAGGACGACGCCGATCGGGATCTGGCGGTAGTTCGAGGCGTCCGTCGCCCAGAGCGCCCGGTCGCCGTCATCGAAACGAATCTCGCCCGAGACGGCCCCGCGGAGGTCGGCCTCGAGCGCCTCCACATCCACGGGCTCGGTCGGGACGAGCCGGGTGCGAGGGCGGGGAAGCGTGTGCAGCTCGGTCGCCATGGTCTCACCTCACGCGGTGTCGTTCCGCATCGTCACTCCGGAACTCGAGGCCGAGCCCGGGGCGGGAGAGGTCCGGGTGGAGCACTCCGCGCCGGGGTTCGACGACGCCGTCGAAGAGCATGCGTTCGATGCGGACGTGGTCGTGGAAGTACTCGAGGTGCCGGACCGGCAGCGCGGCGGCGCACGGGTGCAGGTGCAGAGCCGGCGCGGTGTGGGCCGAGAGCGGGGTGTGGTGCGCCCAGCAGAGCGCGGCCGCCTGCATGAAGCCCGTGATCCCGAGGCAGCGCGTGGCGTCGGCCTGGAGCACGTCGACCGCGCCGGCTTCGAGAAGCCGGCGGAAGGCGAAGGCGTCGTAGCCGTACTCGCCCGCCGCGATCTCCATCCCGGCCGGCGAAAGCTCCCGGATGAGGCGGAGCCCCTCGAGGTCGTCCGAGGAGACGGGCTCTTCGAACCAGGTCACGCCCTGTTCGGAGAAGGCGTGGGCGAGGGCGGTGGCCTGCTTGCGGTCGTAGGCGCCGTTCGCGTCGACGAAGAGCTCGGCATCGGGGCCGATCGCCTCCCGGGCGATGCGTACACGGGCGATGTCGGCGTCGGGATCGCGGCCGACCTTCATCTTGACGCGGTCGATCCCCGATTCGACCCAGCCGCCGAGCTGGGCCGCGAGCCGCTCGTCGTCGTACGAAGTGAAGCCGCCACTGCCATAGACGGGCACGCCGTCGCGGACGCGGCCGAGGAGGTCGCAAAGCGGGAGGCCGAGGAGGCGGGCCTCGAGGTCCCACAGGGCGACGTCCACGGCGGAGATCGCCGTGGAGGCGAGTCCCGGGCGGCCGAGGTTCCGGACCTGCCGGAGCATGGCGATCCAGGCAGCCGGGACCGCGAAGGCGTCGAGGCCCTGGACGACCGGCGCCAGAGTCTCGAGGATCAGCGGTACGGCCGCGGCGTGGGCGTAGGTGTAGCCAAGCCCGGTCACGCCACCTGCCGAGGCCTGGACGAGCACCAGCGTGGTGGCCCCCCAGCGGAACGTGCCGTCGGATTCCGGCCCGTCCGTCGGGATCGTGTAGGCGGCGGCGTCGATGCGCTCGATCTGCGGGCGCCCACCCGTCGGCTCCGTGCTCACCGCCCGTGCGCGCCTCCGCCCTTGCCCGGCAGGACGGTGTCCACCATCTCCTTGGCGGTCTGCTTGAGGAACCGCCACGTCCGGGGATCGCCCTTCACCATCGTGATCGTGAAGTTCTTCGCCTGCTCCAGCGTGATGTGCGGCGGCAGGGGCGGGACCTCGGGGTCGGTGTACGCGTCCACGACGACGGGCCGGTCCATGGAGAACGCCTGCTCCCAGCCGGGCACGATGTCCTCCGGCCGCTCCATCGTGATCCCGCCGAGCCCCAGACTCTCCGCGTAGTGCGCATAGGAGAATGCCGGCACGTCCTGCGACGCCTCGAATTTCGGATCGCCGGACATGACCCGCTGCTCCCACGTGACCTGGTTCAGGTCCCGGTTGTTCAGGACGAGGAGGACAAGTCGCGGGTCCTGCCATTCGCGCCAGTACTTCGCGATGGTGATGAGCTCGTTGATCCCGTTCATCTGCATGGCCCCGTCGCCGGCGCAGGCCACGACCGGGCGGTCCGGGTGCGCGAACTTCGCCGCGATCGCGTAGGGCACGGCGGGGCCCATGGTGGCCAGGTTCCCGGAGAGCGACGCCATCATCCCGGGTCGAATCTTGAGGTCGCGCGCCCACCAGTTGGCCGCCGAGCCGGAGTCGCAGGTCAGGATGCAGCCGTCGGGGATGCGCGGCGAGAGCTCCCAGAAGACGCGCTGGGGGTTGATCGGCTCGGCCTCGTTCATGGCTCGCCGCTCGAGGACGGTCCACCATTCCCGGACCCATTCCTCGATCCTGGCCCTCCATTTCCGGTCCGTCTTGTCCTCCAGCAGCGGCAGCAGCGCCCGGAGCGTCTCCTTGCTGTCGCCGCAGAGGGGCACCTCCACCGGGTAGCGCAGACTCAGGTTGCGCGGCCGGATGTCGATCTGGACGCCCCGCGCCTGCCCCTCCTTCGGCAGGAACTCCGAGTACGGAAAGCTCGTCCCGATCAGGAAGAGCGTGTCGCAGTTCTGCATCATCTCCCAGCTCGGCCGGGTGCCGAGGAGTCCGATCGAGCCGGTGACGAAGGGGAGGTCGTCGGGGAGGACGGCCTTGCCGAGGAGCGCCTTGGCGACGCCCGCGCCGAGCGTCTCGGCCGCTTCCATCACCTCTTCGGCCGCGTGTAGCGCGCCGGCGCCGACCAGGATCGCGACCTTCTCGCCCGCGTTCAGGACTTCGGCCGCACGCTGGAGGTCCTCCTCCCGCGGAACGACGTGCGGCGGCGACCAGCCGATCCCGCTGAAAGTGGCGCCGTGCACGCGCGGCGGGCTCTCGACCGCATCCAGCTCCTGCACGTCGTTGGGGAAGATGAGGCAGGTGACGACCTGCTCGGCCCGGGCAATTCGCACCGCGCGGTCGACCAGATGCCGGGCCTGCTCCGGCGTCACGCACGTCTTCACGAATTGGCAGGCCACATCCTTGAAGAGCGTCTCGAGGTCCACCTCCTGCTGGTAGCTTCCGCCGAGCCCGAACGTCGCCTGCTGGCCGACGATGGCGACGACGCCGCGGTGGTCCATGGCGGCGTCGTAGAGTCCGTTGAGCAGGTGGATCGCGCCGGGCCCGGAGGTCGCCATGCACACTCCGATGTCGCCCGAGAACTTGGAATGCGCGCACGCCATGAAGGCGGCCATCTCTTCGTGCCGCACCTGGATGAAACGGATGCGGTCTTCGTGGCGCCCGAGCGCTCCCATGAAGCCGTTGATGCCGTCGCCGGGATAGCCGTAGATCCGATCGATCCCCCAATCGGCGAGGCGGTTGACGACGAAGTCGCTTACGGTGTGCGCCATGGGCGGGTCCTCCGATCTATTCCTCGCCCGCGAAGGCGATGGTGCTGAGGAGTGCGTTCTCGGCCTGCCGGGAATCCAGGCGCGTGTGCTGGACCACGATCGGCACGTCCGACTCGATCAGGCTCGCATAGTCGGTGCCTCTCGGGATCGGCTCGGGGTCCTCGAGCGCGTTGAAGCGCACGTGCAGAGTCCGGCGGGCCGGAACGGTCAGGCGATAGGGGCCGACGGGCTCGCGGTCGGCGAAGTAGACCGTGATCTCGACGTGTGCGTCCTGATCCCCGGTGTTGAGGAAGCACACGGCCTCGTGGCTCTCCATCTCCGGTGCGGGGCCGTGGCTCCAGGCGGGGATGTAGCCCTCGGCGATCGCCCAGCGCCTGCGTCCGATCGGTCTGCTCATCTCGGGTCCGGTTGGAAAGCGGAGGATCGTGGCCGTCACGGATGGCCGGCAGTGGCGGCCGCATGGGGTGTGCCAGCGGGCGGTGCGAACTCGTTCCAGACGACCACCGCCTTGATCTCGTCCTCCGGATGCTCGTGGAGGGCGAAAGCCGCATCCGCCGGGGCGTAGCGGTGGGTGATCAGCCGCTCAATGTGGCCGGGCCACCGGAGGTGCGCCTGGACGAGGTCGTCGACGGCCATCTGGAAGTGGCCGCGGGCCGCGTTCACGCTGCCGATCATCACCTGATTGTCGAGGACCATCTCACGAATCAGGTCGCAGGCGGGGAGCTGGGCGGCACAGTGGCCCGCGGGGATGCCCGCGAGGATGTAGACGCCGTTCAATGCGAGCGCATCGAGAAGGTTGAAGGCGAGCTTGGGGACGCCGGTCGCCTCGAAGAGGAGATCCATGCTTCCGAAGCGCTCGCGGATCTGCTCTGGCGGGACGTGTCTGGCGTCTATGTAGCTCCCGCCGATCCCCTCGAGCCAGCGAGGGCGTGCGGAGTCCGCATCCACGATGTCGAGTCCGTGGACGCTGGCTCCGCGCATTGCGAGGACCATTGCGGCCAGGAGACCGATCGGCCCCAGCCCCGCGACGAGGCAGCGCCGGCCGTGCAGCCAGTCGGGGGTCGCGAGGGCTTCGGGGAGCCGGGAGAACTGGATGCGCTCGGCCTCGGCAATCGCCTTTTCGACGACTGAAAGCGGCTCGGTGAGGACGCCGATGGCGGCGATCTGGCGGGGGACGCGCACCACGTACTGCTCGCGATCCACGACGAACTCGGCCTGGTAGCCGTCAAGCCCTCGGATCCCTCGCTCCCGGAACTCCCCGGTGCGGCACATGTCGGATCGTCCCATGGCGCAGGGAAGACAGTGGCCGCACCCGCGTCTGACGGTGAACACTGCCAGGTCGCCCTTCCGGACGCGCGTGACGTTCTCGCCGACCTCGAGCACCTCGCCCAGGAGCTCGTGGCCGAGGACGAGCGCATCGGAGCCCGATGGCGCCTCCGCCCGCCCCCCGCTCGCCTCCTCCCGGTCGGTGCCGCAGATCCCGACCTCGAGCACACGTAGCTTGATCTCGTCGGGCGCCGAGATGGAGGGCTCGGGTCGCTCGATCAGCCGAACGCTGGATGTACCGGGCGTGAGGGCGAGCGCTTGCATGGACGGCCCATGTCCGGTCGACCGGGGCTGGAGATCGGCTCGGCAGCCGTGTGTGGCGCGTGTCCGACCCGGCCGCCGCGCAATAATCGTGCGCCGGGTCGGGGGCGGCGTCGAACTTGCCGGCGGCCCCCGATCGCCCGTCCGGCGGGATGCCGACGCCGACGACGACGGCCTGCACGTCGGAGCGGTCGTGCACGCCGCGGAAGTGGCTGGAGAATTGCACCGACCCCGGACCGACCAGGAGGAAGCACATGCCGGATCGTATACGACGCCACGGCCTTCGACCGGGTGCTTTCGCACTCGTCGTCTTCGTTTCCATCGGGTGTGAGGCACCATCCCCGGAGTCGGAGCCGGGGGCGCGCCCCGCCGTGCCGGCCCCGCCGGCGTCGGAGGCGCCCGGCGCAGCGCTTCAGCCGGGATCGACGATCGACGCGGTGCAATTCAACCTGGCCGAGGCCCACGCGGCGTTTACCAGGGCAGACTATACGCGCTCGGCCAACCGCATCGAGGATGTGGAGAGACAGCTCCGGAACCTGGCGGAGCGCGCCGACCCTCGGGTCCGGCCGGAGTTGAACACCGCCGCCATCGCCATGGGCGAGCTCGCGGTGGCCGTGCGAGGCGGAGCCATCGCATCGGTCGTCCATCTCGACAGCGCCCTTGCCGCCGCGGATTACGCGATGGCGCGGTACCACCTCATCGAGGCGATCGACGGACTCGGACAGCTCACGGGCGCCGCCGCGACTCGAGGGGCATCCCACCACGGTCCGCCGGACGGCCGCAATCCGGGGACTCTTCTCGTGAAGCACCCGATGCCATGAACCGATAGATCCCCAGAAATCACCGCATCGCCTTGAACGATCTCCTTGCGCGGGTGCACCGATCCGATTACGCATTGACCGACCAACCCGCGCCATCCCGTCGCTCCGCCGCGTGACGATCTTCGACCGCACCGGCGACGTCGTCGAATCCCGCCACTTCGACGTTGCCTTGCAGGGCCTCGCCCCCTGGGTCGTGCTCCCGACCACGGCCGGCTACCTCGCCCTGTTCAACACCTCCATGAGCGCGCTCAACCCGCCGGACGCCCGGGGCGAGGCGACCGGGGCGCAGCTGCGGATCGGAAGCGATGGTGCGCGGGAGCGTCCGCTGGGAGCTCTTCGGTCCGGCCGGCGAGCGGCTCACGGTCTTCCGGGACGACGCCATGGTGGGCCCGAAGATAGAGCCCCGCGAGTGGGAGACGTACCTCACCTCCCTCGGCAGGAACCGTCGAAATTTCGAACGCATCCTCGAGCCGCCCGAGCGACATGCCCCCGTCCAGGACCTCCGCCTCACCACGACCGGCCATGTCCTCGCCCGCACGACGCCGCACCGTCACCGTGGCGAGCACGCGAACTGGCGGATCTGGCCACTGGTGCGCCGTGCTTCGGATACCGCGTCGCCTGGCGCCGGGGCCGACGAGGCCGCTGGAGTACCGACGCCCGGCACGCCGATCGATGTAGGGCTGCCTAACCGGTTCACCCCCTACGAGATGCGCGGGGAAACGATCTGGGGGATCGAGCTCGACGAGCGGGACGTGCCGACGCTACGGGCGTATCGGGTGCCGGCGGAGTTGCCGGAGGTGTGTGGGGCAGAGGACTGAAGCCCGAAGGGCGCGATCCCTCGGCACGGGGTCATTGGGCGCGGTCCTCGCGCATCCACCACCCACGGTTGAGAAAATCGGGCTGTTCCGCTAGATTATATGCTCCACGCCCCCGTAGCTCAGTCGGATAGAGCGGCGGTTTCCTAAACCGCGACACGCGCAGGTTCGAGTCCTGCCGGGGGCATTCGTCGAAGCAGACATAGCAGGAAATGCAGAACGGGGTGGCCGGTGTACGGGCACCCCGTTTGGTTTCATCCGAGCGATCTTCCACGCGGTCGCCGCAAGCCGAAACCACAACGTCTCCAAGCCATGGTCACCGTCACCACCGGCGCTCTGTCCACCCGCACGACGCCCGGCTTCGCGCAATGATTCCGGGAGGCGTCCCAATGCTGACCGATACCGACCTGAAGCACCTCCGCCGCTGTATCGAACTCGCGACCGAAGCCCTCAAGGCAGGCGACGAGCCCTTCGGCTCCGTCCTCGTCGCCGCCGACGGCACCGTCCTCGCCGAGGACCACAATCGCATCGCCTCTGGCGACGCGACGCGGCACCCGGAGTTCGAGCTGGCGCGCTGGGCGGCGGCGCACCTGACGCCCGAGGAGCGCGCAGCGGCGACGGTCTACACCTCCGGCGAGCACTGTCCGATGTGTGCGGCCGCCCACGGGTGGGTCGGGCTCGGGCGGATCGTGTACGTGGCGTCCTCGGCGCAGCTCGCGGAGTGGCTCGCAGAGATGGGGGTGCCGCCGTCGCCTGTACGTCCCCTGCCGATTCAAGAGGTCGTGCCTGACGCGGTGGTCGACGGGCCGGTCCCGGAGCTGGTCGAGGAGGTGCGGGCGCTGCATCGACGCTATCACGGCGCCGGTTGAGACACGGACCTCACCACGACCGGGATCTCGAAGAGGGCGCGGTAGTCCAGCCCGTCCATCGCGGCCGTGACCGCGATCTCCCATGCGATCCCTTCCTCCGATCGGAACAGGGTGCTGGCGGGCTGATCGGCGGGGAGGGCGAAGCGCACCGGCACGGATACGGCCCCGCGGTGCTGGTCGGGCTCGCCGGCGGAGACCTGGTCCGCCTCCCACAGGACGTCGCGGTGGTAGTGCGTGCGTTCCTGGCGGTCACCGGGGCGGCGGACGTACTCCCGCCACCGGTGCACGCATTGCAGTGTGACGCGGAACCCTTCCCACGGCACGTCGCGCGGCGAGACGCCGGTCTCGATCCGCCCCGTCACGACCTCGCCGAGGACGGCAGGGACCTGGTCTAGCGCCAGGATGCTGGCGCCGAACTTCCGCTCGTGCCACCGCCGACGGACCGCGCCCGCGACGAACGCGCCCGCCGTCAGGACCACGCCCAGCGCCACGATCGTAGCGACGCCGCCCCACCGGTATGCCGCGCCCACGGCGCCCAATGCGAAGACGGACCAGACGACGGCGGTGATGTCGAGCCAACGGCCGTGCCGCTCGTCCTCGGCGACGATGCGGCCCGCGACCCAGTCAGGCCGCCGGTCGCGGACCAGGTGAAGCCAGGCGTCCCGCGGATCTTTCGGTAGATCGGCAGCCGCGGCCTCATCCAGGTACACGACCTGGGCCGCCCGGCGAATGCCGCGCTGCCCCCGGGCCGAGCGGATGCCGACCTCGTACTCGGTGCGGTGGACCGCCCGCATTCCGCTGGTCGCGCGTGCGATCCGGAGGGCGAACCGCCCGGCAATCACGAAGCCCAGTCCGAAGGCAACGACCGCGAACCCCGCGGGGTCCTGGAAGACCAGGACGATCCCGCCGAGGATCGTGAGCCCGCCCATCGCGAAGAAGGCGTACGCCGCCAGCTTCGCCGCCACATCGAAGCCGCTCGATTCGGAAGGTCCGATCGTCTCCATGCGGTCGACCTCCGTACGGACCCGGGCGGCGGGCGCCGCCGGGGCAGGGGAGTGGCGTCCGCTCGAAGCTACACCGGCGCACGGACGCGGTCCATGATATATTGGAATGCCCGGCCATTACTCGACCCGTTGCCGCGAGGGAGCGCGATGGGAGTGTCCGACCCTGGGACCGGACGGCCCCGCTACCGCTACCGGGAGTTCCCGCCCGCGCCGTCGCTCGCGGAGCACGTGCTCACCTACTGGGCCTTCGAGGCGACGGTCCCGCCCGGGGAATCGTTCGTCCACCACGTCTGGCCGGACGGGTGCGTCTCCCTCAGCGTCGCCACGGGCGGCGGCCTCGCCCCGCGCGTCTCGGTCACCGGCCCGGTCCTGGGCCCGCTCCGGATCCCCATGTCCGGCGACGTCGTCGTGGCCGGGATCCGCTTCTGGCCTGACACCGGCGCCGCCGTCCTCGGCGTCCCGGTCGAATCGCTCCGCGGCACCTGGGCCCCGGCAGTCGAGCTGCTCGGCCCCGAAGCGACCGACGTGGCCGCAGCGGTCGCAGCCGTCGCGCCGGATCCCATCCAGACCGCGGCCGTCTTCGACGACTGGCTCGCGGCCCGCCTGCGCGACGCCCCTCCGCTCGACGCCGTCGTGCGCCGCGCCGTACGCGCCATCGTCGCCGCCCGCGGCGACCTCACCATCTCGGGCCTCGCCCGCGACGCCGGGCTCGGGATCCGGCAGCTCCAGCGACCGTTGCGCCGCGCGACCGGCCTCTCGCCAAAGGAGTACGCCCGGATCCGACGGCTGCGCTCCACCCTCGAGGCCGCGCTCCGCGGCGAGGCGAGCTGGAGCGCCGTCGCCTACGAGCTCGGCTACGCCGACCAGTCCCACCTGATCCACGAGGTCGGCGACCTGACCGGCCTCACCCCCGCCGCCG
>CAYPGK010000014.1:45241-48255 GCA_964410055.1 uncultured Gemmatimonadaceae bacterium
CCGCCGCCCGCGCCCAGACCGCGACCGCTGCCAGCCCCGCCGACGCCGCCGCCGCCAAGCGCGCGGCGATGGAGCGCCTGGCCTACATGGTCGGCGAGTGGGAAGGGGAGGGGTGGATCCAGACGGGCGGCCCGCGCATCACGTTCCGCGGCGTCGAGCGAGTCCATAGCCGCCTCGGCGGCGTCGCACTCCTCGTCGAGGGCGACTTCTCCTCGCGGCCGCCCGGCGCCACGCGCGACGTACCCGTCCACCAGACGCTCGGCGTCATCACCTTCGACGAGACGGATTCGACCTACCGACTCGCCACCTGGCTGGCGACGGGCGCATCCGGCAGCTACACGCTCGAACTCCGACCCGACGGCTGGCGCTGGCACATCGACGTGGGCGCCGGCACCGTCCGCTACACCGCGACCTTCCCCAACGACGATGAATGGATCGAGATTGGTGAGTTCTCGCGCGATGGCTCGCAGTGGGATCAATTCTTCGAGATGCGGCTCCAGCGGGCCCGGGCCGGGACCTGAGAGCTGGAGTCGGGCTGGTTCGGGCCGGGCCTCTCGTGAGGAGAGGCCCGGCCCATGCAATCCGCCGAAGCGTGTGGTCCAGCGACGAGCGCCCGATCAGAAGGATAGCCGGATCGGTTCCCGAGGGCGCCACGCGTAAGACCATTCGGTCCAGGCCTGCATCGGCCCGATCTCTTCGAGCTCTTGCCTGTCCAGGTGGTAGATGTTGATCCGCGAGCCCATTGTCGTGGCGATGAGGAACCGTCCCCCGTCCGGCGACCAGCGTGGCTTGCCGGAGAAATCCACGGACAGGGTCACCTTGTCGCTCGCGCTGGTATTCAGGTCGTAGATGAAGACATCACGGGGGGAGTCCGGGGTCGAGGCAATGAGCCGCCTGCCGAGCGGCGCCCATTCCGGATCCCTGCCGGGCCCGAGCTCCTTCACGTTGGTGCCATCCGGGTTCATGACGAAGACCTTCCATACGCCACTGACCGACCTTGAGAACGCGACCATGTCCCCCCACGGCGACCACACCGGCCGCGTGAACGAGCTCATGATCATGAGCGACGTCTTGCCGGTGCCGTTCAGGTTCGCAGTCACGACGTGGGTGGCTCCGTCGCGGCGACTCAGGTGAAGAACCTTCGTTGCATCCGGGGAGATGGACGGGGAATGATTATCGTACTCGTCCTCCGCCACGACGTGGCTCCCGGTCCCGACTGCCTTGACCGCGATGACCCGCCTCGGGTGTCCCGGTGGCATGCCCTGATGCTGGTGATCGAGGACGACCCAGTTCTCCCCACTCGCCCACTCGATCGTCTGAGCCGGGTTCGGGTAGTCGGCCGCGACAAGGAGTTCATCGGTCCCGGTCGCCACGTCCACCCGGCGCAATTGTCTCCGACCGCTTTCTTCGCTCACGTACAGCATGATAGCGCCGTCAGGCGACCAGATCGGCCGATCGCCGGTGAACGTGGTGACTGGCCGCGGGTCGGACCCGTCCTAGTTCATCAGGTAGATCTTGCCATCGCTCGCCCGATACGCGATCTGGTCCATGACCCGGATGCGGGCCGAGTCCGCCAGCGCCCCCGACTCCGCGACCACCCGGGCGCCGAACCCTCGCATCTTCCCCGTCGCCAATCCCGTGGCGTCCACGACCACGGCAAACGAGGAGGTGCTCTTCCAGGTGACCGCCGCCCCTTCGACCGCCACGCCATTGGCATCCTTGACGACCGCCGCGAACCGTACCGTGTCGCCCTCGCCGATGCTCACCCGATCCGGCGTCACTTCGATCGATGTCGGGACCTGGGCGACGTCGATCGTCGCCGTGTCCGCCAACGCCCCCGACGTCGCCACGATCCGCGCCGCGCCGTTGC
This sequence comes from uncultured Gemmatimonadaceae bacterium, assembly GCA_964410055.1. GTDB lineage: Bacteria > Gemmatimonadota > Gemmatimonadetes > Longimicrobiales > RSA9 > CALBZE01. The sequence continues at coordinate 47,112 of CAYPGK010000014.1, forward strand.
CGCGAGCCACGACCCACCCGCTCGCGCTCACCGTGGCGACCGCCGGGTCCGTGGTCGACCACGTTACGCCCGCTCCAACGATCTCGTGGTCGTTCCGGTCCAGGACGACGGCGCTTAGACGCACGGAGTCGCCGATTGCGGTGAACACGGCGGAAGCCGGATCGACCGCGAGCCGGACGGCACTCTGCGTCACGGTCACCGTCGCGGTGTCGGACAGCTCACCCGAAGTGGCGACGATGCCGGCCGGGCCCGGGCCGACCGCGACGACCCACCCGCTCTCGTTCACCGTCGCCACCGTCGGATCCGTGGTCGACCAGGTGACCACCGCATCGACGATCTCCGCGCCCTCGGCGTCCCGAACCACCGCGCTCAACTGCTGCGAATCGCCGATCGCGTCGAAATCGACTGTGCTCGGAGAAACCTCGAGCAGCGTCGGTACCGGCTCTTCGGGCTCATCGGGGTCCTCTGGATCTTCCGGATCTTCCGGATCTTCTGGGTCTTCCGGATCCCGTGGATCCTCTGGATCCTCCGGGTCTTCCGGATCCTCGGGGTCCTCAGGTGGATCGTCAGCGAGCGGTGCGACATTGATCGTCACCGCGGCGGTGGCCTCGCCGGCGCCGACGATCACCTGCGAGCTACCCTCGGCGATGGCCGTCACCAGCCCGGTCCCGTCGACCTCCACCACGTTCGGGTCCGCGCTGGTCCAGTCGACTTCCGGATCCGGGATCCCCACGCCGTTCCGATCTGCGACGTCGGCCGCGAGGCGCACGGTGTCTCCAGCCACCATCTCGACCGATTCGGGGCTCACCTCGATGGTGGCCGGGACCTGTTGTACTTCGACCGACACCGTATCCGCGACCGCCGATGCTCGGGCCACGACACTCGCCGAGCCGTTCGCGATCGCGCTCACGAGACCGCTCTCGTTCACCGTCACGACCGCGGGGTCACTGCTCGACCAGACGACGGCCGCGCCCGCGATGGCCGCGCCGGCCGCATCCTGGACCGTGGCTGTGAGCCGCGCCGTGTCGCCGATCGCGGTGAGGACGACCGAATTCTTCGAGATGGTCACCCGAGCGGGCACGCGCTGGCGGCCCGGATCGGTGGGTGACTTGTCGTCACCGCACGCCTGTACGGCGATCAAGAT
>CAYPGK010000015.1:0-8712 GCA_964410055.1 uncultured Gemmatimonadaceae bacterium
CGTACCAGTTGAACATGTTCGCCTCCTCCCGGTCACGTTGTTTAAACACGATGTTTAAACACATTGTATAAGTCAAGCGATATGGAGCGACCCGAGCGACGGCCCAGACGACGGACGGCGGCGAGCGAGGAGACGCGGACGCGTATCCTCGAGGCGGCGCGCGAACTCGCCGTGAGCGAGGGGTTCTCGGGCTTCACCGTGGAGAAGGTAGCCGAGCGCGCGGGTGTGTCGCGCATGACGGTCTACTACCAGTTCGGGTCGCGGGCGGACCTGCTGGAGCGGCTCTTCGACCACCTTGCGCGGCGCGGCCGGATCGAGCGACTGGGCGAGGCGTTCCGGGACCCGGACCCGCTATCGGGGCTGGACCGCTTCATCGAGGTGTTCTGCGGCTTCTGGGCGTCGGACCTGGAGAGCATCCTCCGCCTGCGGAGCTGGGCCGCGCTGGAGTCCGGGTACCGGCAGACGGGGTACGGGCGGGACTCGTGGCAGCGCGAGGGTCTGGTGACGCTGGTCGGCCGGATCCGGGAGCGGTACGGCGTGCCCGCGGAGGCGGAGGTCGAAGATGTCGTCGACGTGCTGCACGTGCTCCTGGGTCCGGAGAGCTACGAGAAGCTGACGAGGACGGGGAGGGGGGAGGCGGAGGTAGCGGCGCTGATCCAGCGGACGGCGCGGGCGGTGCTCGGGATCGGGGACCGGGAGCCGCCCGCGCGCGGGGATCCTGAGTCGACCGGGCGCGCGGATCGGTAGGCGCTCGGGTACGCTGGTCGAGGCCGCCTTGCCCGCGTCTTTCGCCTCCCGGCTCCTTTCCCCTTCCTACGGTGTACACCCCGCCAGACGGCGGCCCGGAGTTGTACCTGCCCGCGTCGCCGGATATGTTGTCGCTCCAAACGACCACGTAACCGACCGTCGCCCCCGACGTTAGCGCCGGGTGCGACGTCTTCCGAGGAGTGATCTGCACGATGTCGAAGCTGCATCGAGCGGCGCTGGTCCTCGTCCTGGCCGGGCTCGGGCTTGCCGGGTGCGGCGCCGGGCCGCAGGACCGCGCCGGAGCCGTCGAGGAGTGGCGGGGGATGACGCTCCCCCGGCCGATCCCCAAGCCGGACTTCACTTTGACAGACACGGAAGGCGAGCCGTTCGATTTCCGCGCCGAGACGGACGGCTACCTGACGCTCCTCTTCTTCGGCTTCACCCACTGTCCGGACGTCTGCCCGGTCCACATGGCGAGTCTCTCGTACGTGATCGGCGGGCTCCCGCGTCAGCTCCAGAGCCAGATCAAGGTCGTCTTCGTGAGCGTCGACCCCGAGCGCGACACGCCCGAACGGATCCGCGAGTGGCTCGACGCCTTCGACCGGAGGTTCATCGGACTGCGCGGCACCAAGGAGGAGACCGACGCGATCCTGAAGGAGCTCCAGCTCCCGACGCCGGTGATCGAGGAGCCGGACGAGAAGGGGAATTACCAGGTCGGACACCCCTCGACGATCATCGCCTTCACGCCGGACAACCAGGCGCCGGTCCTCTACCCGTTCGGCACGCGCCAGGCGGATTGGGCCTACGACCTGCCGCGGCTCCTCGAGATCCAGCCGCGGATCCGGATCTCTCGCGCCTACGCCGCCGTCCCGGCCACGAGCGACCGGACCGCGCTCTACTTCACCATCGAGAACCACTCGGGCGAGGCTGATGCGCTCCTCGCCGTGGGCACCGATGCCGCCGGCCGCGTCGAGCTGCACCGTCAGGTGTCGAGCGGCGGGTTGATGCGCATGGAGCCCGTCGCCGAGATCGAGGTGCCGTCCGGCGGCAAGGCGACGCTCGAGCCCGGCGGGCTCCACGTCATGCTCCTCGATCTGCGGCGCCCGCTGGCCGCCGGCGACGAGCTTTACCTCGACCTCACGTTCCGCAGCGCCGGCCGGGTCCGCGCCCGCGCCGAGGTCCGGCCGTACGCCGAGCTCGAAGGCCTGCTCAGCGGCGACGCCGAGCCCGACGCCCGGGGAGGTGGCTGACGATGCAGTTCCAGTGGTGGTGCGCGGCCCAGACCGCGGCGTGGGAGTGGACGTGGCAGCCCTACCCCGGCGTCTGGATCTTCACCGTGCTGCTGGCGCTCGGCTACCGTGCACTGCTGCGCCGCGCGGAACGCATGACCGGCGAGGCGGCCGGCGGCGCGCGCGTCGCCGCGTTCGCGGGCGGGCTCTTCGCCCTCTGGCTCGCGCTCGACTGGCCGATCGGCGCCCTCGGCGCCGGCTACCTGGCCAGCGTCCACATGGTGCAGTTCCTCCTGATCGGCATGATCGCGCCGCCGCTCCTGTTGTGGGGGATCCCGCCGGCAGCGCTGATCGCGTGGCTGGAAGGGGAGCCGGCAAGCGCCGCGGCGGGCGCGGCCGGTAATCAGGCCCGGACCGGCGGCGGTACGACTGCGCGTGCCCCGCGCATCGCTGCCGTCCTGCGCGTCATCACGCACCCGATCGTCGCCCTCATCGCCTTCAACGCCGTCGTCGGTGCGACGCACATGCCGACGGTGAACGACACCCTGATGGTGACGCAGCTCGGCTCATTCGCGATCGACATCGCCTGGCTCGTCGGCGGGCTCATCTTCTGGTGGCCCGTGGCCGCCGCCGCGCCGGCGAGGCCGCACTTCCACGCGCTGCTCAAGATCGGCTACCTGATCGCGCTCGCGATCGCCATGACGCCGATCTTCCTCTACCTGACCTTCTCCGATCACCCGGTCTACGCGGTCTACGAGCTCGCGCCCCGCGTCAACGGGATCGACGCGCTGGCCGATCAGCGCGTCGCCGGGTTGATCATGAAGATCATCGGCGGGTTCATCCTGATGGGTGTGCTGTCGGTCCTGTTCTTCCGGTGGGCCAGGCGCGCCGGGGACGACATGACTGCGCTCCAGGCCGCACGGGCCGAAGCCGACGTGGCAGAGCCCGTGCTGCGCTGAGCTCGACCCGGCCCACGGCCGCCCCTGCGCCCCGGGCGCGCGGCGGCCGTGGGCCGACCCAAGACCGACGCTGGAGGTATTCGATGGGCTTCATCATACGACTCCTGATCACTGCCGCCGCGCTGTGGGTGGCCGAAGCGATCGTCCCCGGGATCGACTATCAGGGCGGGATCGGCGGGATGCTCGCCGTCGCGCTGATCTTCGGCATCGTCAACGCCGTCGTCCGCCCGATCCTGGTCCTCCTGACCTGCCCGCTCGTGCTCCTCACGCTCGGGCTCTTCCTGCTCGTCCTGAATGCGCTCCTGCTCTTGCTCACCGGTGCGCTTTCCGGCGCGCTCGGCATCGACTTCCACGTCCAGGGCTTCTGGGCCGCGCTCCTCGGCGGGATCGTGATCGGACTCGTCAGCACCGTGCTGAACGTGTTCGTGGGGAAGGAGGGGAAGAGAAAGAAGAAGTAGGCCGTTGGGGGGCGGGGCTGTCCGTCCCGCTGCGTCGAGAGCGCCGCGCCGGGGCCGCCGGCGGCGGGCGCCGGGAGGGCCGGCGGCGGCCGCGGGTGGCGGGTGTCCGGCGGCGGGCGCAGGCGCCGGGAGGTCCGGCGGTGGGCGCGGGCGCCGCACGCTCGATCGACGACACTCCTGCGGCCCCGAATCGAACAAACGTCGGCTGTCACCGATTGCTCGTTCGATTCGGGTGATTATTTCACCCCAATTGCACGATCGTCGCGTACCGCGGCTGAAGATTGTGCGATTGGGGTGAATATTTGCCCCGAAGTGATCGAACGTCGCGTCGAGAGCTTTGCTTGTGCAGTTGGGGGCGGCGATGGGCGGATCGCGCGGCTCCAGGAGGACGATCGGTCGTGATCGAGCTTTGGTCCGTGCGGTCGGGCGAGTCGCGGCGGGCGGATTGCTCGGCGGGCGGATTCCTCGGCGGGTGGATGGCGCGGCGGGCAGATGGCTCGGCGGGCGCCGGGGCAAAGCGCCGGGCGCCCGACCGTAATCTCGCAGAAAGGCCCGCCTCACGCCCGTCCCCCGTCCGCGCCGCTCATCCAGCCCCCGACGGAAGCCCGTCCCCGCCGCTCACTCACCCCCGACGCCGGAAACACCGGAAACGTTGGTCACGGGGCCAGCCACCGCCCCGCCACCCACCGCCCACTCCCAACAAGGCAGTATCACCGGAGATGGAGGTCAGCTCACGCCCACCCCCATTCCCTCCCGCACCAGCGCGTCCCCGATCTCCAGCACCTTCTCGATCATCGCGTCCAGGTCCGCGGTGCGTGTGCGGTGGTTCGTGAGCGCCACGCGCAGCGCGAAGTCCCCGTGCAGGATCGTGCTCGACGGCACGGCGACGCCCGACTCCTGGAGGCGCATGAGGAGCTCGCTGTTGAGGGCGTTGAGGTCCGGCGTGGGCTCCGCCCCCGTCCCATCGGAAACGCGAGGCGCCTGCATTTCCCCTGAGCGCGTGACGGTGCCGCCAGCGGCCCGGGCCCCATCCGCGCCGACTTCCGTCCGGGCGCCCTCTGCGCCGCCGGGCCCAACGTACCGGAAGCACACGATGTTGAGCGGCACCGGCGCCAGCAGCTCGAGCCGCGGCTCGCTCCGGATGCGGTCCTCGAGGTGCCGCGCCTGGCGCACGTTCTGCTCGATCAGCCGGGCGTACTTCGCGGTCCCGTGCGCCTTCAGCGACATCCACACCTTGAGCGCGCGGAAGCTGCGCGTGAGCTGCGGGCCGAGGTCGAGATAGCTGTACGGGCCGGACGAGAGGCCGCGGTCGAACCACGCCAGGTACGTGGCCGGCGGCGAGAACGGCCGACGGTGCGCCTCCCGGTCGCGGACCAGGACGCACCCGGCTTCGATCGGGACGTAGAGCCACTTGTGCAGGTCGAAGGCGATCGAGTCCGCGCGCTCGATCCCGCGGATCTGGCGCCGGAGCGCGGGCGAGAGCCCGGCCAGCGCGCCGATCGCGCCGTCGATGTGGAACCAGAGCCCCTCGCGGGCGCAAAGGTCGGCCAGCCGCCCCAGGTCATCGATCGCGCCGGTGTTGACGGTTCCGGCGGTCCCGACGACGCAGACCGGCCGTCGCCCGGCTGCGCGGTCCTCGGCGATCGCCGCCTCGAGCGCGTCGATGTCCATGCGGAAGTCGAGGTCCGTCGGGATCTTGCGCAGTCCCTGCCACCCGATCCCGAGGAGCCCGGCCGCCTTGTCGATCGAGTTGTGCGCCTGCTCGGAGCAGTAGACGACGAGCGGCTCGGGGAGCGCGTGGACGCCGCGGGCGCTCACGTCGTCGCCGCCCCGCGCATCGCGTGCGGCCGCGAGCCCGATCAGGTTGGCGACTGAGCCGCCGCTCGTGAGAACGCCGCTCGCATCCTCCGGGAAGCCGACGACGCCCTTTGCCCAGTCGAGGACCTGCGCCTCGACGTACCCGGCCGCGTGCTCGCCGCCCCAGACGTTCGAGTTCATCGCCGCGGCGAGCATCTCGGCGAACGCGGCCAGCGTGGTCCCGGTGCCGTTGACCCACCCCCATCCGCGCGGGTGGACGTTGCCGAAGGGGTAGGGGAGGATGTGCTCCCTGAACTCCTCGTAGGCCCGTTCAGCGCCCACTCCCGTCTCCGGCGGCGGGCGGCGCAGCGCATCGCGGGTTGCGGGCGGCATCGGCTGCCAGGCGGGCCGCTCGGAGAGCCCGCGGTGGAAGTCGACGACGTCGTCGACCATCCGGTGCCCGAGCGCGCGCAGCGCTTCCCAATCCTCAGGATCCAGCCCTTCTTCCGGGCGGGGTTCGAGAACCGGGCGGGTTTCCGGAATCGACCGGGACTCCGGACTCGGCCCCGGCTCCCGGACCGCCCGGGTTTCGGACTCGACCAGCGTTTCACCATCCCGGCGCACATCCACGCCGGGGCGACGTTCTCCGTTCATGCGACTCCCTTCTGTTGCGGTACCGATAATCTCGGCGCCGCGGCGGGGAGGCGCTACCCCGTGCGTGTTGGGTGGAGGCAAGGCCGGGCCTCAGCCGTGCGCGACGCGGATCTCCCCGGCAAAGTCCCGCGCGGCCTCCGCCCACGACCGGAGCCCGAGCGCGGCTGCGGCGGCCGCGGCGGCGAGTCGGGCGCGGTCCCCGGCGTCGGCGATGAGCGGCTCGAGCGCACGGGCGAGGGCTGCCTCGTCGCCGGGGGGGACGAGGCGGGCCGCGCGGCCGGCGGGCGTGGCCGGGATCCCGCCCACCTCGCAGGCGACGAGAGGCAGCCCGTGCGCCGCCGCTTCGGCCAGCGCCATGCCGTAGCTCTCGAAGAGGGAAGGGAGCACGAACACGTGAGCGCGGCGGTACGCCTCGCGGACCGCCTCCCGCGGTAGCTCACCGGCGAGGGTGACGCGGCCGGCGAGTCCGCGGCGGTCGATCTCCGCGCGGAGCGCGGCGCCCGTCGCCGGCTCGGCTGCGCGGCTGCCGACGATCTCGAGCACCCAGGGCAGGTGGTCCAGCCGCGCGAGCGCACGCACCAGCACCGCGTGCGCCTTCACCCTCGTGACCGCGCCGACCGAGAGGATGCGCACGGGCGCCGGCTCGCCCGGCGCCAGGCGCGCGGCCTCGCCCTCACTGAGCCGGTCGGCAGTGCTCGCAGTGCCCTCGACGTCCGCGCGCCCATCGTCGATCGCATCCACCCCCGGCTCGACGACGCCGATGCGCCGTTCAGGCGTGCCGCGGCGGGCCATGCGCGCGGCCACGACGGGACTCGTGCAGACCACGCGGTCGGCGTGGCTCAGCCACGCATCTTCAGCCACGCGGAGTCGCAAGCGCACGCCGTACGGCAGCCCGCGCTCCTCGTCGAGCGGCATGTGCACCAGGAGGATGCGCGGCACATCGGGCGGGAGCGGCGCGGTGGGATCGAGTGCGGCCACGGCGAGCCCGTCGACGACGAGGGCATCGCCGGGGCGAACGGCTTCGAGCGCGCGCGCCGCGGACGCGTACGCGGCGCCGTCCGGCCACGGGAAACGCCCCTCCAGCGAGTGGACCTCGACGTCGTGTCCCAGGCGTCGCAGCTCTTCCGCGATGCGCGCGTCGTAGATCGATCCGCCGGTGAGCCGATCCAGGGGACCCGGGACCAGGAAATGGATGCGGCGGGTCATGCATCGCCTCCGGGCGGAGGGGGCGCGTGTGCGCCGGGCGCGACGTCGATCTCGCCATCGCGCCCGGCCGGCACCGGCGCGCCGCGGCGGCCGGGCTCCGGCACCCCCGGTGCGGGGGCCGTACTCGCGAGCACACCTCGCGCATCTCCTGCCCGCCCGTCGCCCACCACCCCCTCCCATCCGGCCCACGCTTCGTCGCCTTCCCAGAGCACCACACGCACGCGCTCGATCCGCGCCGGATCGGCCGTTCGGGCCACCGACTCGCCCAGGATGCGCGCGAAGTGCTCGAGGCTGGGGTTCAGCCCCGCGAACTCGGGCAGGTCGTTCAGCGCCGCATCGCCGTAGCGGGCGACGGCCTCGTCGACGAACGCGCGGACCGCATCGAGGTCGGCCAGGTACCCCGAACGGTCCAGTGTCCGCCCGTAGAGCGCCAGCTCGAGCCGGTACCGGTGAGCGTGCAGCTCACCCTCGGGCCCCGCGTCGTCTACGGTCAGGAAGTGCCAGGCGACGAAATCTCGCCTCACGCCGATGCGGTACATTGCCCCTCCTCCTCGTAGGTGAGCAGGACCTGGAGAACATCGCCCGGGGACGTGTCGAGCAGGTGGAACGCCGCGGCCGCGCGCTCGACGGGGAACCGGTGGGTGATCAGCGCGCCGGGGCGGATGCGACGCAGCAGCTCGAGCGCGAAGGCGAGTCGCCGCGCCTTGCTCCACCGCCCGGCGAGCGCCGGGTCGATCCGGCTGACCTGGCTGCTCCGCACCGTGAGCCGCCCGCGGTGGAAATGCGTGCCCAGCTCGACCGCCGCGCGCCGCGTGCCGTACCAGGATCCGACGACGACGCGCCCCTCGCGGCCCGTCGCGCGGATCGCCTGGTCCAGGGCCGAGGGGTCGCCGGAAAGCTCGAAGGCGACGTCCGCGCCGTCGGCGCCGAGGGCGCGCGCCGCGTCGCCGGGCTCGATTGCCGCCGTCGCGCCCAGGGCGAGCGCTGCCCGCCGCCGCGCGGGGAGCGGGTCCACGGCGACGATCGCCGCGAGCGGCATTCGCGCGAGGAGCGCCGTGACGAGGAGACCGATCACCCCCTGCCCGGCCACCAGCACGCGCTCGCCCGGGACCGGCCGCGCGTCCATGATCAGCGAGAGCGCGGTCTCCATGCTCGGGAGCAGCGCCGCCGTCCCGCAGTCCAGATCCGCCGGCAGCGGCACCAGCTCGCTCGCGGCCGCGACGAAATGGCTGCGGTGCGGCTGGAACGCGAAGACGCGGCGGCCGAGCAGTTCACGCGGCGCGAGCGGTCCGAGCGTGACGACGTCGCCCACCGCCGCGTATCCGTAACGGACCGGCCAGGCGAAGCGCCCGCCCAGCGCCTCGAGCGTCTCGTCCAGCGCCTCCCCCGCCGCCACCTCGCCCCGGTGCACGAGCAGCTCCGTCCCGGCCGAGATCGCGCTCACCCGCGTCGCGACGAGGACCTGCCCCGCCCCGGGCGGGTCCAGCGCCTCCTCGACCAACCGCACGGTGCGCGGCGCCGTGTGCTCGACCACGCGGCAGCGGAGGGGGAGGGGGGCGGGCGCCGGCGCGGCGTCGACCGCCGGTGACGCCGGTGCGGCGCCGGCCTCGGGCCCCGCCGTCCCGGCGGTACCCACCAGGCCAGCCGCCCCCGCCCGGCCCG
>CAYPGK010000015.1:8812-10914 GCA_964410055.1 uncultured Gemmatimonadaceae bacterium
CCCCTCACGGGCCCGCCCAGCACGGCGTCCCGCTCACCACGACGTCGTCGCCGAGGCGGAACGCCTCGATCCGGTCGAGGCGCTGCGGCCAGGCCGCGTCGGCACGGAGCGCGGCCAGCGGCCCGACCGCGCGCAGCCCGCCCACGAGCATCGACGCCACGGTCACGACCACGTGGTCCACGCACCGCGCGCGCAGGAAACTCGTGATGACGCGGGCGCCGCCCTCGACCATCACGCTCGAGACCCCCTCGCCGGCCAGCCATTCGAGGAGTGCGCCGAGGTCGACGCGGCCGCGCGGGTCGGCGGGAAAGCGCACGACCCGCGCGCCGGCGTCCTCGAGCGCCGCCGATGCGCCCGCCTCCGCCGTTTCCGTCGTCGCGATCACGGGCCTGCGCGTGGGGTGCGAGAGGAGCTTCGCATGGACCGGCGTGCGCGGGCGAGAGTCGAGGACGATCGGGACCGGGTCCGGCCCGTCCACGAGCCGGACGGTGAGGCGCGGGTCGTCCGACAGCACCGTGCCGACGCCGACGAGGATCGCGTCGTGCGCCGCCCGCAGCATGTGTGTGAGGACCTGCGAGTCCGCCCCGCTCAGCGCGAGCGGCTCGCCGCGGCGAGCCGCGATGCTGCCGTCCAGACTCTGGGCGTAGGTCAGCGTGACGAACGGCGTAGTGCGCGCGGGACCGCCCTCCGCGATGCGGGCGCGCACCCGCTCGGCCACGCCCGCGGCATGGCCGTGCTCCGCGCCGAGGTGGTCGGGAGCTCGAAGGGGACCGGAGATCGGAAGGAAGTCGCGCGCCATGACCTGTGGCGAGCGTGCAACATCCTTGCCGGAGGGGTCGGGCGGGGCGGGGGCGGGGGTGCGCCCCGCGCCCGCGCCCTTCCACGAATCAGAAGTTCACGCGGTACAGCAGACTCACGCCGCGGCCCGGCTGCGGCATGATCTCCTTGATCCGCGAGAGGTGGTCGCGGTAGACGGCGTCGGTGATGTTGTCGACCCGGAGCGTGAGCGTGTGGATCTGCCCGCCGACGGGCCAGCGGTAGCCGGCCGTCGCGTCGAGCACGCCGTAGCCGTCGGTCGGCGTCTCGAACTCGCCGGTCCGATCCTGCCGCGCGGCGCCCTTCCACCCGGCGCCGACGAAGAAGCGCTCCGACTCGTAGCGCGCGCCGACCCGGCCCTGGAGCGGCGGGATCTGCGGCAACGGCTCGTCGGTCGCGGTGAGGGTGCCGCGCACGTAGGAGAGCGTGCCGTCGAGGACGACGCGCTCGGAGACGCTCCACTGCGCGCTCCCCTCGAACCCCGTCAGGACCGCGTCCTCGTTCACGTGCTGGTAGATCGGCAGCCCGGTCGGGCTGACCTGGCCCGTGTTCCTCGCGTAGATGTAGTTGTCGATGCTGTTGCGGAACCCCGCGACCTCGCCGCGGAACCGGTCGCGCGTGACGCGCAGGAAGACGTCCAGCCCGAGGCCGATCTCCTCCTCCAGATCCGGGTTGCCGACCTCGTACGTGTAGGTGGCCAGGTGTGGCCCCTCGGAGAAGAGCTCGCTCGCGTTCGGCGTGCGGAACGCGCGCGCGGCGCTCGCGCCGAGCCCGAAGCCGCCGCCGAGGTCATAGAGCGCGCCGATCGACGCCGATGCGGAGCCGAAGTCCCTCGTCCGGATCTCTCCGATCGGCGCCATGCCGGCTCGTTCGGGCTCGACCCGGCGCCAGTCGTAGCGACCGCCGAGCTGGAGCCGAACGGGGCCGATGTCGAGCTCCTCGAGGAGGAACGCCGCCAGCCCGTACTCGTTCGTCGGCGTGATCGAGATCGAGCCGGCCGCCGTGTAGTCGTTCCACAGCGCCTGGAGGCCGACCGCGCCCTCGGCGAACGGGCCGAGCGCGTCGTGCCGCGCGATCAGGTGCGTGGTCCCCGTCAGGAGCTCGAACTCGGTGCCCACGTGTCCGCTCGCCTCGACCTCCTCGTGGCGGTAGTTCGTGAACGTGCCGTCGAGCTCGATCGAGGAGAAGGGGCCGACCCCTGACGAGAGCTGCGCCTGCCCCCGCGTCGTGTGACGACGCATGCGGATCCTGACGCCCTCGTGGTCGTGATCGTGGTCGTGGTCGTG
>CAYPGK010000015.1:11014-47975 GCA_964410055.1 uncultured Gemmatimonadaceae bacterium
GACGACGCATGCGGATCCTGACGCCCTCGTGGTCGTGATCGTGGTCGTGGTCGTGGTCGTCCTCGTCCTCGTGCAGGTGGACGCCCTCGTGGCCGGGGATGCCGTACTCGCTCCAGTAGAAGCGGTGCGCCGCGCCGAAGTGGCCGCCCGTGCCGATCCACGATGCGCCGCCGGAGACGTTGACCGTCTCGATGCCGGTGTTCTCGAGCGAGCCGAGCGGCGTGGACATGTCGCCCGCGCGGCGGCCGCTCGCCTCGAAGCGCAACGCGACCGGCCCCGTGGACCCGACCACGTGGCCGCCGCCGGTGAAGCCGCTGTTCACCGTCTGCCCCTGCAGGCTCAGGCTGCCGTGCACGCGGTCGCTGAGCGAGGTCGGCACCTCGTCACGGATCACGTTGACGATGCCGCCCAGCGCGTTGCTGCCGTGGAGCAGGGCGGCCGGCCCGCGCAGCACCTCGACCTGCGAGGCGGTGACTGCCTCGATCGATACGGCGTGGTCGGGCGAGGCGGACGAGAGGTCGCCGACGCGCTCGCCGTCCTCGAGGATCAGGATCCGGTCGCCGCCGAGCCCGCGGATCACGGGGCGCGCCGTCGCCGGTCCGTTCGAGATCGAGGCGAGCCCGGCCTGCCCCTCCAGCGTTCCGGCGATGGTCACGTCGAGGCGGCGGTTCAGCTCCTGGCCGCCCAGCACGGTCGTCGCCCGCACCGCATCCTCGCTGAGTCGCGTGCCCAGCGCGCCGGTCACGACGAGCCCCGGGAGCTGGATCGCCGAGAACGGCAGCTCCACCTGGAGCTGGAGCGTATCACCGGCGGCAACTGCGACCTCGCGCGTCTCGCGCCGATAGCCGATGTACTCGAAGACGAGCGTGTAGCGACCGGGCTGGAGTCGTTCCAGGTGGAACGTTCCGTCGGCGTGCGTCAGCTCGATCCGGTTCAGCTCGAGCACCCGGATCTGCACGCCCGCGAGCGGGTCGCCGGAGCGGGCGTCGACGACGACGCCGTACACCGCGCCCGAGTCCGCCTGCACCGCCGGGGCCGGAGCCACCGGCCCGGCCGGCGCAGCCGCGGGGCGCGCCGCGATTGCGCTCAGCACCACAACGAAAAGCAGGGCGAAACGATGAACGCCGTGCTGAAGACCTGCCATTCCGATCCTCCCGTAACGCGGGCCGGGTCCCGACTGCGTCGTTGCGATCATGCGCTCGTGGTTGGGCCCGGCTCGAACTCCATGCGTGGTTGACCGACCGGCGCACGCAACGCGCGGCCGCCCGGAACGGTCGTGGGGGCGCGAACCCGATTGCGCCACCCTGACGATCCTCTTCGTCGAAGGAGATCAGACTGCGGGGGGTGCTCGTTGACGGCGCGGCGACAAGTCGGCCGCACCGTGCGGTGCCATGCCCTCGGTGACAATGAGGAGCGATGCGACGGGTGCCGTCTCCAGGATGGCCGCGAGAGGCGTCGAAGCCAGCGCACCGCGCTCGGCGATGCGACAGAGCTGGCACGTCAGGTGGTCGTGCAACGGCGCGCACGGGTCATCGCCCGGCGCTTCCACGTGGACCTGCCGGTCTTGGATCGCCGCTTCCAGCGTGCCGTCCAGCGATGGGGCGACAGCAGCCATCACCAGGTGGAACACCAGGCTGACGATGGCGATCGATTTGCGTGGGGATTTGGGGGCGATTGGCACGATGGCGTCCCCGGTTCCGTTCCCGACCCACCTTCCGGCGAGCCGCCGCTCCGGAGTGGTTCCGTCCGGCATGTGAAGAGTGTCGCCGAAGTTGCCCGCCCTCCCGGGCGGTGTCAAGTCGACGCGCCGCCGGTCTCGAGCAGGAGCGTCACGACCGCGCGCACCACGGCCGCTGGCCGTTCCTCCTGGATGTACAGCCCGGACCGGGGTACGAGTTCCATCCGGAAGTCGCTCAGCTCGGTTCGGAGCGTCTCGATCTCCTCGGGCGGAACGCCATCCTGCGGCGGACCGGCGCCCACGAGCAGCCGGACCGGCACGCGGATCCGGCCGAGCTGCGGCCGCAGCGGCTCGGGCTCCTCCGCGCCGAGCATCCGTTGCAGCGCATCGAGGGCGCGTCCGAGGTCCTCGTCGAAGGGCTCGGTGTAGCCGCGCACGACCTTCTCCGTCACCCACGCGGGGTCGTACGAGCTGGCGACGAGCCCGTCCGCGATCTTGCCGCGCAGGAACCCCTCCGCGCCGAAAAGGGAGAGGAGCGGCGCGAAGCGGAGCGCGGAGCGGAGCCCGGGCGTTCCGGCCCGCTCGGTCGGACCGCCGTTCAGCGAGACGATCCCCGTCGCGAGGTCGGGTCGGTGCGCGGCCAGGCGCAGGCACATTGACGCGCCCACCGAATGACAGACCAGCACTGCCGAGCGTACGCCGAGCGTATCCAGCGCCGCCTCGATCCGCCGCGCCTGCGCCGTGAGCGAGTAATCGGCATCCTTCGGCCGCGACGACGCGCCCGTGCCCAGCGGCTCGACGATCACGACCTGCAGCCCCGCCGCCGCCAGCGCCTCCTGCACGTGCCGGAACGTGTACGCGGCGCCGAGGAGTCCCGGGACCATGACCACCGGCCGGCCAGCGCCGCCGGAGACCGTGACCGCCAGCGTCTCCGCCGGCGCCACCGCAAGGAAGCGCCGCTCCGTTTCGGCTTCGGTCGCCCAGAGCGGCAGCGCCGCCGCCAGCACGAGATCCAGGACCATGGACGATTCCTCTACTCGGTTGTCGTCGCCCTCCGCGCGGCCGGCGACGGCGACTGCGGCCGGGCACGTGGACGCCCCGCCGTATGCAAGAACCGGGGAACACTTGAAGCGGCGGCCACGGGTACGTGGTCATACCCGCCAATGCGCCTCACGCCCCGGCCGCCGGCACAGTGAAGTGGAAGCGGGTGCCGACGCCTTCACGGGAATCGTACCATACGCGCCCGCCCCACCGCTCCACGACCTCCTTCACAATAGCGAGCCCGAGACCCGTGCCCTGCACGTCCGGCCGCACACGGTAGAAGCGCTCGAACACCCTGGACCCGGCCTCTGCCGGGATGCCGACGCCGTTGTCCTCGACCGTCACCGTCCAGGCATCGCCCGCCTCCTCCCGACTCGCCGTAACACGGACCCACCGTTCCGGCTTCGAGGCATCCGAGTAGCGGATCCCGTTCCGGACGAGGTTCGTCAGCGCGAGCTCCAGCGCACGACGATCGACGGCGAGCTCCGCGGGCGGCACGTCGATCGCGACCTCGACGCCGAGCGCCCGGGCATCGTCCTCGACCCGCTCGCGGACCGTCGCCAGCGCCGCGTCCAACCGCACCGGCTCCGGACGTTCCCCACCTGCCGGCCGGTCGACCATGGTCAAGGCGAGGAGGTCGTTGATCAGGTCTGCTATCCGCGCCGTGTTCCGAAGGACGATCTGCTGGTAGCGCCGCCGCTTCTCCTCGTCCCCGAGGACCGCGTCCTCGCCGAGAAGCGTCGCGGCGCCCTGGATCGCGCCGAGCGGGCCCTTCAGCTCGTGGCTCACCATCCGGTTGAAGCCCCGGAGCCGGTCGGTGTCTTCGCGGATCTGCGCCCGATAGCGATCGAAGTACGCGCCCGTCGTCGACCGGACCATGACGAACAGCACGTCGAGGAGCCGGTGCAGGCAAGGGAGCAGCTCTTCCGGTCGGGGCTCCGGCTCCGCAGCCCGGGCCACCTCATCTGCGGTGCGCCAGACCAGTGCGTTCAGGAGGAGGAACGCGTCCAGGATCTGCTCGGGGAGCACGTCCAGGTCCGCCGCCGTCTCCCCCAGCCTCCGCGTCCGGTCGGCCAGCTCGAGCGTCGACGTGGGACCCGCACCGCCGAACGTCAGGTACGACGCGATCTTTTGCACGACCCACGGCTCGGCCGGATCGAGGAACGGCTCCGTGTCCAACCCGAGCCGCTCGGTGACCCGGTCGGCCCATTCGGCGGTGAGCTCCGCCGCACGGCGTTTCAATTCCCCGGCGAGCCGTTCGCAGAAATCGACCGACTGGTCGCCGCCCGGATCCGTGCTCGTCTCCATCGCCACACCCGGCTCTCCGTCCGCTAAACCCGACTCTCCGTCGGATCGCATTGTGCGCCGTGGTCGTACTGCGCCGCACCCTCGCCGCGACCGATCTCCAGCACCTGCGTGTCCTTGCTCCCGTAGCGGTAGAGCGTGATCCCCTTGAGCCCGAGCTCCCACGCGCGGCGGTAGATCCGCGCAACGTCGTCCGGCGTTGCGCTCTCGGGCAGGTTCACCGTCTTCGAGACCGAGTTGTCGACGTGCCGCTGGAACGCCGCCTGGATCTCCAGGTGCCGGTCAGGCGGGATCTCGAGCGCGGTCACGAAGAGCCGCGCGAGCGAAGCCGGCACGCCCGCCGCGCCGCGCAGGCTCCCCGTCTCGATCACCGCCGGGACCACCGCGTCCGCGTCCAGCCCCAGCTCCTCGAGCGCGCGCAGGAAGAGCGGGTTCACCTCGTGCAGCGTTTCCTCCTCGAGGACGTGGCTGCGCCGGTACGCCAGCGCGAAGAGCGGCTCGATGCTCGCGCTCGCGCCCGCGATGATGCTGATCGTCCCCGTCGGCGCGATCGCCGTCTGCGTCGCGTTGCGGAGGCGCCGGCCCTCGCGCTCGTGGACGCTGCCCTCCCAGTTCGGGAAGACGCCGCGCTCGGCCGCGAGCGCGGCCGACGTCTCCCGCGCCTCTTCCGCGATCAGACCCATCACCTCGTCCGCCAGACGGACCGCGTCGTCGGAGTCGTACGAGACGCCGAGGCGGATCAGAAACTCTGCGAAGCCCATGACACCGAGCCCGATCTTGCGGTTCGCGCGCGTGATCCGCTCGATCTCGGGGACCGGGAAGCGGCCGACTTCGATGACGTCATCGAGGAAACGCACGGCGGTGCGCACCGTCGCACGCAGCTTGTCCCGGTCCAGCTCCGCGCGGCCGTCGCGCTCCCGGACCATGTGGCCCAGGTTGATCGAGCCCAGGTTGCACGACTCGTACGGGAGGAGCGGGATCTCGCCGCACGGGTTCGTCGCCTCGATCGCGCCGATGTGCGGCGTCGGGTTCGCGCGGTTGATCGCGTCCAGGAAGACGAGGCCGGGGTCGCCCGTACGCCACGCCGCGTTCACGATGCGGTCGAAGACCTCGGCGGCGTTCAGCTTCCCCGTCCGGGAGCCGTCGCGCGGGTCGACGAGGTCGTAGTCGGCGCCGCGCGCGGCGGCGTCCATGAACGCGTCCGTCGCGCCGACGGAGATGTTGAAGTTGCGTAGCGCCCGCCCGCCCACCTTGGCCTCGATGAACTCCAGCACGTCCGGGTGGTCGACGCGCAGGATCCCCATGTTCGCGCCGCGGCGCCGGCCGCCCAGCTTGACGTTCTCCGTCGCGCAGTCGAAGACCTTCATGAAGGCGATGGGGCCCGGCGTCGTGCCGCCGGTCGAGAGCAGCGTCGCGCCGCGCGGGCGCAGCCGCGAGAACGAAAAGCCCGTCCCGCCGCCGGTCCGCTGCACCAGCGCCATCTGCTTCAGCGCCTCGAAGATCTCCTCCAGGCTGTCTTCGACAGGGAGGACGAAGCAGGCGGCGAGCTGGCCGAGCGGCGTGCCTGCGTTCATCAGCGTGGGCGTGTTCGGCAGGAAATCGAAGCGCGCCATGAGGTCGTGGAACTCGGCCTCCCAGCGGGCCGCTTCCCGGGCGGTCCCCAGGATCAGCTCCGCCTGGGCCACGGCGCGCGCGACCCGCTCCAGGAGCTGCTCCGGCGTCTCGATGATCCGGCGCTCCGCATCACGGCGAAGGTAGCGCGCCTCCAGCACGTGGCGCGCGTTTTCCGTCAGCTCGAGCATGGCGACCTCCCCGGGCACGCCGCTCGTGCGGCGCTGGCATCGTTCGTGCGCGCGCAATCCTGCCCGAACCGTGCCATCCGCGCCCCACGGGACCGCACCATGGCCGTGCCGTCCAGCAAGGTCGAGGTGCCAACGCAGGCCGAGATCCGGTCGCTGCCGAAGAAGCAGGCGGCCCGGGTGATCCGCTCGCTCCGCGACCAGATCCGCCACCACGACTACCTCTACTACGTCCTCGACCGGCCCGAGATCTCCGACGCCGACTACGACCGCCTCTTCGACGCGCTCCAACGGCTGGAGGCGCGATTCCCCGACCTGGTCACGCCCGACTCGCCCACGCAGCGGGTGGCCGGCGAGCCGAAGGAGGAGTTCCCGACCGTCCGCCACGCGGCGAAGATGATGAGCCTGGAGGCCACACGTGAGAGCGACGACGTCGCCGGCTTCCTGCGCCGCCTGGAGCGCGAGGCCGGCCGGCCGCCCACGCTCCTCCTCGAGCCCAAGCTGGACGGCGCCTCGATCGAGCTGGTCTACACGGACGGCGCGCTCGTTCGCGGATCCACCCGCGGCGACGGTGTCCGCGGCGAGGACGTGACCGACAACGTCCGCACGATCGCCGCCGTGCCGCTCCGCCTGCGCGAAGACCCGCGCCCGCCGCCTCGCTCCATCGCCGTGCGCGGCGAGGTGCTCATGCACGCCGACGCGTTCGAGGCGCTGAACAAGCGCCTGCTCCAGGACGGGAAGGAGCCGTTCGCGAACCCGCGCAACGCGGCCGCCGGCTCGCTGCGCCAGCTCGACCCGAGGATCACCGCCGAACGCGAGCTCGACGTCGTCGTCTACGAGGTGCTGGCGGTCGACGGCGCGACGTTCCACTCCGACACCGAGGTGCTCGAGGCCTTCCACGACTGGGGGCTGCGCACGCCCGACCCGGTCGAGTCCGCCACCACGCTCGACGAGGTCCTGAAATACCACGAACGACTCGGCGGCGGGCGAGCCGCGCTCGGCTACGAAATCGACGGCATCGTCATCAAGGTCGACGACCACGCGCTGCGCGAGCGGCTCGGCGCCTCGAGCCGACACCCGCGCTGGGCGCTCGCCTACAAGTTCGAGCCGCGCCGGGAGATCACGCGCATCCAGGACATCATCGTCCAGGTCGGCCGCACGGGGCTGATCACGCCCGTCGCCCTCCTCGACCCCGTCGAAGTGGGCGGCGTCATCGTCTCCCGAGCCACGCTCCACAACCGCGCGGAGCTCAGCCGCCGCGACTTCCGCGTCGGCGACCTGGTCCGCATCGACCGCGCCGGGGACGTGATACCGGAAGTCGTCGAGCGGATCGAGGAGCCCGGCCGCAGACGCGGCAAGCCGTTCCACTTCCCGGTGCGCTGCCCCTCCTGCGGGACACGCCTCGAGGCCAGTGGCCCGCTCACCCGCTGTCCGAACCACCTCGGCTGCCCGGCGCAGCTCCGCGAGCGGATCCGGCACTTCGCCTCTCGCGAAGCCATGGACATCGAAGGGATCGGCCACGCGACCGCGGAGGCGCTCGTCGATCACGGCCTCGTACGCAAGCTCGCGGACCTGTACGCGCTCCGCCCGGAGGACGTCGCCCGGCTCCCGCATTTCAGCGAGAAGTCGGCGCGAAGGCTGGTCGACGCGATCCGTCGCGCGCGCCGGGTCGAGCTGCACCGCTTCCTCATCGCGCTCGGCATCCCCGGCGTGGGCGAGGTCGGCGCACGCGATCTGGCGCGCCACTTCCGCACGCTCGGCTCTCTGCGCCGCGCCAGCCTCGACCAGCTCCGCCGCGCGCCCGGCGTCGGACCGGCGCTCGCGGAGGCGGTGCACGACTTCTTTGCCGAACCCAGGAACCAGCAGGCGATCGACGCACTCCTCGACGCCGGCATCCACGTTGTCTCCGAGCCGGCGCACCCCGACGGCCGCCTGGCCGGCAAGCGGTTCGTCTTCACTGGCCGGCTGGACCGGTACACACGCGACGAAGCGGAGTCCCTCGTCGAATCGCTCGGCGCACGGGCCGGCGATTCCGTGAGCGGCAAGACGGACTACGTCGTGGTCGGCGAGGATCCGGGCAGCAAGCTCGATGAGGCGCGGGCCAGAGGCGTGCGCGTCCTCGACGAACGGGATTTCGTCCGCCTCGTCCGTGAGGCGGGAGGCGACGCGTGACGCGGAATCCGCCGGCGGCAGACCGGTCCCCGGCGCGCATGGAGAACGTCGAGATTGCCGAGCGGCTCGGCCGCATCGCCGACCTCCTCGAGATCCGGGGAGACAACCCCTTCAAGATCCGCGCGTACCGCAACGCCGCCCGCACCGTGGAGGGGCTGGCCGAGCCGATCGCCGAGATGGTGCGCCGGGGCGAGGACCTCGAGACGCTCCCCGCCGTCGGCAAGGACATGGCCGGCTACATCACGGAGCTGGTCCGGACCGGGCACCTGAGGCGCCTCGAAAGCCTCGAGAAGCGCACGCCCCACGGCGCCGCCGAGCTCGTCCGCCTCGAAGGGATCGGCCCCAAGAAGGCGCTGCGCCTCGGAAAAGAGCTCGGGATCCGCTCCATCGACGAGCTCGAGCGCGCCCTCGACAAGGGCGAGGTCGAAAAGCTGGCCGGCTTCGGCAAACGATCCGCCGAGAAGCTCCGCCAGGCGATCCGCGACTACCGCAAACACCGCGAACGCTACAAGCTCTCCGACGCCGACCAGCTCGTGCGCCCGCTCCTCGACTACATGCGCGACGCGCCCGGCGCGCGCGAGGTCGAAGTCGCCGGAAGCTACCGCCGCCGCGTCGAGACCATCGGCGACGTCGACATCCTCGTCGCCGCCCGGCCCGCGCGGCCGGTCATGGAGCACTTCACCGAATACCCCGAGGCCGTGCGCGTCGAAAGCGCAGGCACGACCCGCGGCTCGATCGTGCTCCGCAATGGGCTGCACGTCGACCTCAGGGTCGTAGCACCCGAGTCCTGGGGCGCCGCGCTCCACTACTTCACCGGGTCCAAGGCCCACAACATCCGGGTCCGGCGACTCGGGATCGAGCGCGGCCTGAAGATCAACGAGTACGGGGTGTTCCGCGCAGACGAGGGGAAGCGGAAGGGAGCGGGGAAGAAGGGCGCGAAACAGAAGGCGAAGTCACACGCAGGCGGGGACGGGCGCGGCGGCGGTGGGGTGAAGTGGATCCGGGTCGGAGGGAAGACCGAGGAGGAGGTGTTCCGCGCGGTCGGGATGGACGTCGTCCCCCCGGAACTGAGGGAAGACCGGGGCGAGGTCCAGGCGGCCCTCGAGGGGAAGCTGCCCGACCTGATCACCATCGACGACATCCGCGGCGACCTCCAGCTCCACACCACCTGGAGCGACGGGCGTGACACCCTCGAGGATATGGTCCGAGCCGCCAGGAAGCGCGGATACGCCTACCTCGCCGTCACCGATCACAGCCCGGCCGTCCGCGTGGCCGGCGGGCTGGACCCCGCCCGCCTCGAAAAGCAGTGGAAGGAGATCGACGCCCTGGCACGACGCACACGGGGGATCACCATCCTCAAGGGGATGGAAGTCGACATCCTCGCGGACGGCTCGCTCGACCTGCCAGACGAATTCATCGAGCGCCTCGACGTCGTCGTCGTGGCCGTCCACTCCCGTATGGGGATGGCCAGGGCGAAGATGACCGACCGCATCATCAAGGGGATCTCCCACCCGGGCGTCCATATCCTGGCCCACCCGACCGGCCGCATCATCAACCGCCGCGAGCCCTACCAGGTCGACCTCGACGCCGTCTTCGAGGCGGCGGCCGAACACGGCGTCGCGGTCGAGATCGATGCCCAGCCCGACCGCCTCGACCTCAGCGACGTCTTCGCCCGACGCGCTCGCGAGCTCGGCGTCAAACTCGCCATCGACTCCGACGCCCACTCCACCGGCGACCTGCGCTACATGCGCTACGGCGTCGACCAGGCGCGGCGGGCCTGGATCGAGAAAGGCGACGTCATCAACACCATGCCGCTCGCGCGGTTACGCAAGTGGCTCGCACGGAGATGAGGCGCCGGCGCACCCGATCGCCTATCTTGGTCTTGACACACGCCCCACCCCGAATTAATCTTAGTGCTGAGATGAATGCGCAGAGGGAGATCCGGCGAGACGAGGCCGAGCAGCGCGGACTGAAGCTCTGGACCGTGCTCGCACGAGCCTACAATGCGGTCGCGGCGCACTCGCGGGCCGACATCGCGAGGCACGACCTGACGGTGGGCGAGTTCGCGGTGCTCGAGGCGCTCTACCACAAGGGCCCGCTCCTCCTCGGGGAGGTGCAGCGCAAGGTCCTGGTCTCGAGCGGCGGCGTCACCTACCTGGTCGACCGCCTGGTCCAGCGGGGGCTGGTGGAGCGCCAGCCGTGCCCCACGGACCGCCGCGCCGCCTACGCCGCGCTGACGCCGGAGGGCGAGGCGCTCATCGGAAGGATCTTCCCGGCACACGCCCGCGCGATCACGCGGGCGGTCTCCGGACTGGACGAAAACGAGCAGGCCGAAGCGATCCGTCTGCTCCGGAAGCTCGGCCTCGCGGCGGCGGAGCTCGAGCCCGAGGCGGCGGCCGACGACGGCAGCGCCGCCGATCGCGGCGCCGCCGACTGACCGGTCGCCACGGCCCGCCCGCGGCCGTAGCGTTCGGGGTATTGGCTCAGCAGTGAGAATTCACGCACTTTGGGATCGGGCGCGCGCCGGCCGCGCCCGGTGATGAACCCGGTTGGGCCGGCGATAAATTGCGCGGAGGTGAAGGATGTCGACAGTAGACACGAAGGCGGCCGGTCGGAGCGAGTGGACGATCGACGCGTCGCATACGCTGGTGGAGTTCGCGGTCAAACACATGATGATCGCGACGGTGAAGGGCCGGTTCGGTGAGGTGAGCGGGAAGATCGTGCTGGACGAGGCGTCGCTGGAGAACTCGTCGGTGGAGGTGGAGATCGACGCCGCGAGCATCGACACGCGCAACGCGGATCGTGACGCGCACCTTCGCTCTGCGGACTTCTTCGACGTGGAGACCCATCCCAAGCTGACATTCCGGAGCCGTCGGGTGGAGTTGGAAGGCGAGGGTCGGTTCCGCGTGATCGGGGACCTGACGATCCGCGGCACGACGCGCGAGGTGGTGCTGGAGGTCGAGGACCAGGGCCGGGGCAAGGACCCGTGGGGCGGCGAGCGCGCGGCGTTCAGCGCGCGGACGGAGATCGACCGCACGGACTTCGGGCTGACGTGGAACGCCGCGCTGGAGACGGGCGGCGTGCTGGTGAGCGACCGTGTCCGCATCTCGCTCGAGGTGGAGGCGGTGCGGGTCGCGGAGCCGGCGGCGGCGAGCTGAGCCGCGCCTGACCCACTCGGCCCTGCCCCGGGCGGCGGTCCGGGGCAGGGGCCCGGCTCGACCACGGTAAGTCGAAAGCGGGCGCGTGGAATCGAACGTCCCACGCGCCCGCACTTTTTTCCAATGGTGCCGCGGCCCGCCGGCGCCAGCCCCGTTGCGGCTGACCGGCCGCGGCGGGGCTGGCGCCATCTCTCCAACGGTCTACCTGCAGGTATCGCTCACGACCTGCCCCTCGATGATGACGGTGCAGACGTGGGTCGTGTGCTCGAACGGGTCGCCGTCGAAGAGGGCGACGTCGCCGTCCTTGCCGCGCTCGAGCGAGCCGACGCGGTTGTCGATGCCGAGGATGCGGGCGGCATCGATGGTGACGGAGGCGAGCGCCTGCTCGAAGGGCATACCGTAGGCGGCGGCCATGGCGGCCTCGAAGAGCACGACGCGCGTCTTGGGGACGTAGCCCTCGTAGCCGCTCTGGAGCGCGACCTGGATCCCGGCGTCGCGCAGACGGCGGACGGTCTCCATGGTGGCGTTCTCGAGGGAGCCGCTGTGGCGCGCCATGGTCGGGTGAATGATGACGGGCACGCCGGCGGCCTTGATCTCGTCGATCACCTCGTAGGCCTCGGCGGCGCCATCCAGGACGAGCTTGAAGCCGAACTCCTTCTGGAGCCGGAGCGCGGCCAGGATGTCATTGGCGCGCTGCGCCGTGATCAGCGCCGGCACCTCGCCGCGCAGGACCCGGGCGAGGATCTCCATCTTCAGGTCGCGGCTCGGGCCGCTGCCGTCCTTCGCCTGCTCGCGCCTGCGAGCGTAATCCTGGGCCTTCAGGAACTCGGCGCGCATGACGGCGATCGCCTTGGCCGTCGTGCCGGGCCGGCCGTTGAAGTTGCGGCCGACCTCGGGCCCGATCGTCATGGCGACCATGGTGACCGAGTCGACGAGCGCCTCGCCCACGTTGTCGCCGCGGGTCTTCACGATCATGGTCTGGCCGCTCATGACGGCGCCGGGGCCGTGCCCGGTGTGAATGGTGGTGACGCCGTGCTCGCGCAGCCACTCGACCAGCCGCTCCCGTGCGTTGTAGGCGTCGATCGCCCGCAGCTCCGGCTGGACCGCATTCGAGCGCTCGAGCTGGTCCTGGTCGTGCTCCTGGTTCATGGCGCCGGCGAGCCCGACCACGGAGTGCGCGTCGACGAGCCCCGGCGTGACGACCTTCGCGGTGAAGGTGCGGTAGCCGTCGGGGATGCGGACGTCCGAGGCGCGCCCGACGCGCTCGATCTTCCCGTTCCGTCCGATCAGCACGACCCCGTCCTGGATGGCGGGCCCGGCCATGGTGTAGACCGTCTCGCCGCGCACGGCGATCTGCGCCTCGAGCGTGGCCGGCGCGAAGGCGAGTGCGAAGATCGCCGTGGCGCCGGCGAGCGTCGCACCGAGGCCGCGCCGCATGGCGGCGCAATGCGCAACTACGCCGATCCCGCGCTCTTCGGCGGACCCGCACGCACCGCTGCCGGCGCTCGCGCCCGCCCTGTCGTTCCCGAGCATTTCGATCGCCTTCATCAGTGCCCCTCCATCCCCTCGTGGTAGTTCGCGGTCACGATCCCGGCACTCCGGCCGCCGACGGCGTAGACGTAGTCGCGCGGGTCGTTCAGGTCGAAGACCTTGACCCCCTCGACCCAGGTCTGGAGGACGCGGGTGTAGGTGCTGAGCGGGTCGCCGGAGAGGACGATGAAATCGGCGTCCTTGCCGCGCTCGAGCGAGCCGATCCGGTCGTCGAGGTCGAGCATCTTCGCGCCCGCCATGGTCATGGCGTAGAGCGCTGCTTCACGGGACATGCCGTAGCGGACGCCGAAGGCGGCCGAGCGCAGGAAGAAGCGCGAGTCGGTGATTCCGTCGTCGGTGTGGAAGCCGACGAGCACGCCGGCCTTCTCGAGCGCCGCGCCGTTCTCGTTGCTGAAGTCCATCGTCTCGAGCTTGCCGCCCGGCGAATCCAGGATGATGATCGAGGCCGGCACGCCCGCCGCGGCGATCTCATCGACCACCCGGTACGCCTCGCTCACGTGCTGGAGCACCATGCGGAAGCCGAACTCCTTCTGGAGCCGGAGCGCGGTCAGGATGTCGTCGTGCCGGTGCGTATGGAAGTGGACGAGGCGCTTCCCCTCCAGCACCTGGACGAGCGCCTCCATCTCGAGATTGCGCGCGGGCATCTTGCTGGGATCGCCCTTCGCATTGCGGATCTTCTCCCTGTAATCCTGCGCCTGGACGAACTTGTTGCGCACGATCGCCGCCGACTTGGCGCGCGTGCCCGGTGACGGCGAGCCGCCGATCGGGTTCGTGCCGTTCGCCATCTTCATCCCGCCGCAGATCTCGTTCAGGACGTCCTTGCAGTAGAGCAGGTCGTAGATCGTGCGACCGTCGCGCAGCTTGAGGTACGCCGTCTGGCCGCTCATCAGGAGCCCCGAGCCGGGCATGACGTTCGCCGTCGTCACCCCACCCGCCTGCGCCTTCTGGATCCCTTCATTGCGCGGGTCGATCGCGTCCAGGATCCGTACGTCGGCGTGCATCGGCGCCGTCCGGTCGCCGCCCGAGCCGCCGCCGATGTGCGAGTGCGTGTCGACCAGGCCGGGCATGATGACCCTGCCGGTCACGTCGTGGATCTCGGCGTCGTTCGGGATGCGCACGCTGCCTGCGGCGCCGACGGCCACGATCTTCCCGCCCTGGACCACGAGGACGCCGTTCTCGATCGGCGCGCTCGTGATCGGGATGATCTGTGCGCCCGTGAAGGCGATCGGCCGCTCTTGCGCCGCAGCCGGCGTCGCAGCGAGTGCGACGGCGACCAGGTAGAGTGGGATGGTTCGTTTCATCGGGATTCCTCCGGCATCGGGGGTAGGGCCGACGCAGCCGGGACACGGTCCGCCCGGCCACGGCGATTCCGTGGGTTGAAGCTGGGGTTGGGATTGCTCGCTATTCTGCCGATGGGAACCCGCGCGTGTCAAGCGGGCGGGGCGTCAAGGGCGTGCCCCGGGCGCCGGGCCGAAGTCCGGCGCGGTGCGCCTGCCGGACGGCAGGCTCCGGGAGGCGCCGTCGACCAGTCGGGGCGGCTGCGGTTGGAGCCAATACGCGGGTGGAGGTGGACGTGCGTCCACCGCCGCCCGCGTCGTGGGAAACGCCTGAGCTGAGGGGTCCGCGCCTCCGGTCAGGTGCGCGCCCGCTCCTCGGGCAGCTCGCGCGCCGTGAAGCCGAAGTACAGCAGCGGGATCGCGAGCAGCACGTGCAGCCAGATGTCGTTGCCGCCGATCGGCATGATCCCGAAGAAGCTCGGCGTGAAGAAGGCGAGGATCGCGAGCGCCAGATACACTACGCCCAGGATCTGCGCGTACGACTTCGCGCTGGTGAAGCGCCGCGCGGCCCACACGCCCCAGATCCCGGAGCCGAGATGGAAGAGGTTGTGCAGGAAGTTGACGGGGAAGATCCCCAGCAGGCGGTCGGCCGTCGCCATGTCCGCGTCCATGCCGAAGCCGGTGGTCAGGAAACCGAGCACGCCTACGATGATGAAGATCCACCCGATGATCTGTGCGACCCTCTGGACGGCCGTCATGTGCACCCCCGGGTATCCGGTACGCCCTGCCGCTCCGGCCCTCCCACTGCGACGACCGAACGGCACACCCTCCGGCTCCATCCTGCGCATCTGCCGTGCCGCTGGAATCGGACCGGGGCACCCGGCGCACCCAATGCGCCGGGCCCACGGCACTGCCCGGCGCGTGACGGCCCGCGACTCCGGCCGGTCCGCACGGCCAACGCCCCGGGTGGTCCGGCCCGGTCCGCCGTGGTAGTTTGCACGTATGCGGCACGCCCGGAACGCCGCCTCGACCATGGACTCCTCGCGACGGTGCGCCGATGACACCGAGCTCCCGGAAACACCTCTTCTCGCTCCAGCCCGGGCTGCACTATCTGAACTGTGCCTACATGGCGCCGCTCTCGAAGCACGTCGAGGCTGTCGGGATCGAGGCGCTGCTACGCCGGCGCGACCCGACGTCGCTCTCGGCGGAGGACTTCTTCGCCGGGCCGGACGCCGTGCGCGAGCGCTTCGCACGCCTCGTCGGCGCGACGGACCCGAGCCGGATCGCGCTGATCCCCTCCGCGTCGTACGGCCTCTCGACGGCCGCGCGCAACGTGCCCGCGCGGCGCGGGCAGAACATCGTCGTCTCGGCGGAACAGTTCCCGAGCAACGTCTACCCGTGGCGTACCCTCGCCACCGAACGGGGGCTCGAGCTGCGCGTCGTCACCGCGCCGGAGACGACCACCGGACGCGCGCGCGAGTGGAACGCGCGGATCCTCGAGGCGATCGACGCGGACACCGCCGTCGTCGCGCTCCCGCACGTCCACTGGACCGACGGCACGCGCTTCGACCTGGAGCGGATCGGCGAACGGGCGCGCGGCTTCGGCGCGCTCCTCATCGTCGACGGCACCCAATCCGTGGGCGCGCTCCCCTTCGACATCGAGACGATCCGACCCGACGCGCTGGTCTGCGCGGGCTACAAGTGGCTGATGGGGCCGTATTCGACGGGCGTCGCCTACTTCGGCCCCGCCTTCGACGACGGCACACCGCTCGAGCAGGGGTGGCTCGCCCGCGAGGCGAGCGAGGATTTCCGCGGCCTCGTCAACTACCGGGACACGTTCCGCCCGGGCGCGGCGCGCTACGACGTGGGCGAGGCGAGCAACTTCGTGCTGGTGCCGATGCTCGCCGCCGCACTCGATCAGGTGCTGGAGTGGGGCACCGAGACGATCCAGGGATACTGCCGGGAGCTCACACGAGGACTGCTCGCGCGCGTCGAGGAGTACGGCTTCACGGTCGAGGAGGAGAAGTGGCGCGCGGCGCACCTGTTCGGGCTGCGCGCGGGTGCGGGGCGTGACCTGGATCGAGTCTCCGCTGCGCTCGCCGAACGCCGGGTCATCGTTTCGCTCCGGGGCGCATCGCTTCGCGTCTCGCCTCACCTCTACAACGACGAAGAGGACATCTCGGCGCTGGAGGCCGCGCTCGCGGCAGCCGCGGGGGTCGCCGCATGAACGCGCGCCCGCTCTCCTCGATCTTCGCGAGCGATCGCCCCCTGATCGGGATGGTGCACCTGCTGCCGCTCCCAGGCGCGCCCCTCTGGCGCGGCTCGATGGATGAGGTGCTCGAGCGCGCCGTCTCGGACGCCCGCGCCCTCGCCCGTGGCGGCTTCGACGGCGTGATCGTGGAGAATTACGGCGATGCGCCGTTCTACCCCGCGCGCGTCCCCGCGGAGACGACCGCCGCGCTCGCCGTCGCGGTCCGGGAGGTCGCCCGCGCGGTCGACGTGCCCGTCGGCGTGAACGTGCTGCGCAACGACGGGCCCGCCGCCATCGCGATCGCAGCGGCCGCCGGCGCCGCCTTCGTTCGGATCAACGTCCACACCGGCGCAATGCTCGGCGATCAGGGTTGGCTTACCGGCGAGGCGCACGAGACGCTCCGGCTCCGCGCACGGCTCGGCGTGCCGGTTGCGATCCTGGCCGACGTCCTGGTCAAGCACGCGACACCGCCGGTCGGGCTCGACGTCGCCCAGGCCGCGCGTGACGCCTGGTACCGCGGCCGCGCGGACGGGCTCATTGTCTCCGGTGCTGCGACGGGCGCCGTGACCGATCCCGCGCGCATCCGCGCCGTCAAGGACGCCGTCCCCGAGGCGCCCGTCTGGATCGGGAGCGGGCTCGACGCCCGCAACGCCGCCGAGCTCCTCCCCCTGGCCGACGGCGCGATCGTGGGGAGCACGCTCATGCACGGCGGTGTGGCGGGGCAGGGGGTCGACCCCGAGCGGGTGGAGGCGTTCATGGAGGCGGTGCAACGGGCTCGCTAACGATTCCGATGGATTGGCCGCCGTTCGCCTGGGTGACGCACGTCTACGTCGACGCCGAGGCCTCGCTCCGGGGCGGCCCCCGGCGCATGCCTCTCCAACCTTGCCGTCCTGCCCGCGCCGCGCGAACTTCCTGCCCGTTTCTGGCCGAACCCGTACTGTCGACGCAACGACCGAATGAAGCCTCACCGTCTCATCGCCACCCGACGATCCGTGCCACTGGACTCGCGTGACGCGTACGAGGCGCTGTGGGAGCGCGTGCGCGAGGCGGTGACCGGGGTGGGCGGGCACGCCTGGCGGTTCCGGTCCCCCGCCCGGGCCGAGCTGTACCTGGAGTTCATCGAGTCGCGCGAGCTGGACGCCGTGCTGGCCGCGGAATCCGTCGCGAGCGCGCGGCAAGCGCTCGACGATGCGTTCGGCCCCGCGATTCCGGAGGAATGGGAGGAAGTAATATCATCATGACCGACCGCGATCAGCTCCGCGCGCTCTTGCTCGAGCGCTCCATCCGCCTCGGCGACTTCGTCCTCGCCAGTGGCAAGCGGTCCTCGTACTACATCGACGGCCGGCGCACGACGATGAGCGGAAAGGGCCAGCTCCTGATCGGGAGGCTCGGCCTCGAGCGGCTCGACGAACTGGGTTGGAGTCCGGCAGCCGTTGGCGGCCTCACGCTCGGCGCCGATCCCGTCGCCTACGCGATCGCGCACACGGCCGCACTCGAAGGACGCCAGCTCGACGCCTTCACCGTGCGCAAGGAGCCGAAGGCCCACGGGACCGGGCGGCGGATCGAGGGGAGTTTCCAGGAGGGGATGCAGGTGGTCGTGGTGGAGGACGTCGTCACGACCGGGGAGAGCGCGCTCCGTGCGATCGAAGCGGTCGAGGCCGAGGGAGGCCGGGTGCTCGGTGTGCTGGCCGTGGTCGATCGGGGGGAGGGCGGAGCGGAGCGGCTGGCGGAGGCCGGCTACACGCTCGCCTCGCTGTTCACCGCGGCGGAGCTGCTTTCCTGAGTCGGGCGCGCGCCGGCGCTCAGTCGGAGCCGCCGGCCGCGCCCGGCAAGTCCAGCCTCTCGACGGGGTAGACGGCGCGCAGCGCCTCCGAGATGGCCGTCACCTCTGCACGGGCGATCCGCGCCGTCTGGTTCTTGGCCGCGAGCGCCATGCGGGCAGCGACCTTCACCTCGTCGGGCGGCGTGCCGCGCCGGAAGCCGAGCGCCAGGGCCCACCCCTCCGCCCGTTCGACCCAACGCCGCGCCCCGACCGCCGCCTCATCCTCCGTGATCGCGATCCCCAGCGCCCCCGCCCGCGCGGCAAGGTACGCGTTGCGGGCCACGCCGCGCACGACGCCAACGAACGCATCGTCCGTTGCGGCATCCAGACGGCCGCGCGCCTCGTCGTCCAGCGTGATGACGTAGCGGCGCAGATCGGCGCCGCGGAAGGCGCCGCCGGGCCAGGACGCGAGGACCGTGGTGTCCGGCGCGATCCCGGCGCGCCACGCCGTTACCGCCCCCTCGGCGACGCGAACGTTTTCGGCTTCCCGGTTCGCCCACGCATCGGCGCGCGCCGCGGCGGCCGCCAGGTCGATCAGACGGCCGAGCACCTCGGATCGGACCTCCTCGAACGGGATCGGCCGGCGCTCCTCGAGGCGTAGCACGTGGAAGCCGTACTCGGTCTCGACGACGTCGCTCGTGCCTCCGGGCTCGAGCGCCAGCGCCGCCTCCCAGAATTCCGAGACCCACGTGCCACGACGACCGGGGCGGAGCAGCCCGCCTCGCTCGGCAGCGCCCGGCTCCTCGGAGACCTCGCCCGCGACACGCGCGAAATCCTCTCCGGCCCGAATACGCCTGAGAGCGGCCTCCGCCCGCGATCGGGCCTCCGCACGATGCTCCTCGGGCCGCCAGCGTTCAGAGAGGATGACGAGGTGTCGGACCACGAGCTCCAACTCCGGGTCGCGCGCGTACCGCTCCCGCAGCGCCTCGTCGTCCATCCCCGCCTCGCGGACCGAGATCTCCGCTGCCAGACGCTGGAGCAGCAGGCGCTGCCGCTCGCGCTCGATGTACGGCGCCCCGACGCGTTCGAGCTCGCCGCCGGCGACCGCGAGGCCGAACGCCGTCAGGTCGGCCAGCTCCTCGATGTGCGAATCCGAGAGGCCGATCAGCTCGTCGGCCGTATAGGCGACGCCGCCGACCCGAAGCGCCGGTGGCGGTCCGCTGCCCGCGCACCCGAGTACGGCGGCGGACAGCGCCACGGCGAAGATGACCGGGCGGAGCTGACCCCGTTTGCCGATCGCGAACACCATCATCGAGCGACTACTCCTTCGCGGCCCGACGTTCGAGGCGCAATCAGTCGAGGAGCCGGAGCGGCATGACCAGGCAGAGGTAGTCCGGCACGCCGTCCTCCCCCGCGCCGACCGGCTCGAACGTCGCGGCGCGCTCCGGCGCGCGGAACGTGAGCCGCACGTCGTCGCCCGGCATGTTCCGCAGCACCTCGAGCACGTAGCTCGCATTGAAGCCGATGTCGATCGGGTCGCCCTCGTACGTGATCTCCATCTCCTCCTGCGCCTCGCCCAGGTCGGGCGTCTCGACGGAGAGGCGGAGCATCGGACCCGCGAACGACATGCGCACCCGGTGCGTCTGCTCGCTCGCCACCACTGCCATGCGCCGGAGCGACGCCGTGAGCGCCGCCTTGTCCGCGACCGCGATCTTGTCGTTGTCCCGCGGGATGACCTGCTCGTAGTTCGGGTACGGCCCCTCGATCAGCCGCGTGTAGATCCAGGTCCCGCCGCAGCGGAAGCCCAGGTGGTTCTCGCTCCGCGCGACCTCGATCTCGTCGTTCGGGCCGAAGAGCCGCTCGACCTGCGCCAGCGCCTTCGGCGGCACGATCAGGTCGACCCGCGGCGCGCCCGGCGAGTCCGACGGCACCCGGATCCGCGCCAGACGATGGCCGTTCGTCGCGACCATCCGCATGTCCGCATCGCCGAGCTGCCAGAGTACGCCGTTCAGGATCGGGCGGCTCTCCTCCGTCGAGACGGCGAACGCCGTCTGCCGGATCATCATCTGGAGCACCTCGCCGCGGACCTTCCAGCTCTCGCCGAAGTCCACCGACGGGAACGTCGGGAACTCGTCACGAGGCAGGCCGTTCAACCGGAAAGACGCGCGCCCGCACGTGAGCTCCAGCCGGTCGCCCTTCGTCGACACACGCGCCGGATGCTCCGGCAGCTCGCGCGCCAGCTCCTGGAACTTCCTGGCCGGCACCGTCAGCGAGCCCGCCTCCTCGACCTCCGCCGGGACCTGGACGCTCACCGCGATGTCCAGGTCCGTCCCGCTCATCTTGACCCCGTCGCCATCGGCTTCCAGCAGGATGTTCGACAGGACGGGCAGCGTCGTGCGGGTCGGGATGCTCGCGGCGACCGCGGCCAGACCCTGCTGAAGGTTGTCCCGTGTGATCGTGAATTTCATGGCCCCCTCACCTTGCGATCCCGGCGTTTTCGACACCCGTGATGCCTACGATGATCATGAAATATATACTCAGCCGTAGTCGTAGGGGCTGTGGATCTGTGGAGATCGCCGCCCCCGGCCCCGCAGCCCCTTCCCATACACGGAGTTGGCGCACCGACCCCTGCTGTGGATTCATCGTGGGGAGCGCGTCGAGAGCTTTACGCTTCCCACAGGGTCACCGCAATAGTGGAAAACGCCAGAGCTTTCCACGGCGTATCCACACGGGATTTCCACCTACCCGGCCAGCTCCGCGCGCAGCGCTTCGACCCGCTGACGGAACGCCGCGTCCTCGGCCATCTCCCGCTCGACCTTCTGGATCGAGTGGATGACCGTCGAGTGGTCGCGACCGCCGAAGACCTTGCCGATGTCGACCAGCGGCAGGTCGAGCAGCTCCCGGATCAGGTACATCGCAACCTGGCGCGGGACGGTGAGTTCCTTGGTGCGCCGCTTGGACGCGAGCTCCGCGGCGGTCACGCCCCAGTGCTTGGCGACGCGGTCGCGGATCGCACCCGCGTTCAGCTCCTCGCGTGCGCCGCCCGCGCGCAGCACGCCGCCGAGCGCCTCGCGGGCCAGATCGACCGTGATCTCCCGACGCGTCAGCGACGAATAGGCGAGGAGCTTGATGATCGCGCCCTCGAGTTCGCGCACGCTCGAGCGGCAGTTGTGCGCGATGAAGTCGAGGACCTCATCGTCCAGGACCAGCTCGTCCTCGTCCGCCTTCTTGCGCAGGATCGCGACGCGGGTCTCCAGGTCCGGCGGCTTGATGTCGGTGACGAGGCCCCACTCGAAGCGCGAGACGAGCCGCTCCTCCAGCCCGGGGATCTCTTTCGGCGGACGGTCACTCGTCAGCACGATCTGCCGCTGGGCGTCGTAGAGCGCATTGAAGGTGTGGAAGAATTCTTCCTGCGTGCGCTCCTTCTCGCCCAGGAACTGCACGTCGTCGATCAGCAGGAGGTCGATCTCGCGGTAGCGGCGCCGGAAATCGGCCATCCGCCCCTCCTGGATCGAGGCGATCAGGTCGTTCGTGAACCGCTCGCTCGAGATGTAGGCGACGCGCTTGTTCGGGTCGCGCGCGAGCGTCGCGTGCCCGATCGCATGCATGAGGTGCGTCTTGCCGAGGCCTACACCGCCGTAGATGAACAGCGGGTTGTAGATCCGCGCCGGCGCCTCCGCCACCGCGCGGCACGCCGCTGCGGACAACTGGTTGTTCGTGCCCACGACGAAGCGCTCGAACGTGTAGCGCTCGTTGAGCGGTGCGCCGATCGTGGTGCCCCGCACCTGCGGCGCGGGCGGCGGCACGACGTCCGGCGTCGGCGCTGGACCGAGGCCCGCCGGCGGCGTCGAAAGCGCGCGCTCCAGCGGGTTCGGGCCGCCCGGACCCGGCTCCACGTGCCGGATCACCACCGCGAGCGGACGGCCGAAGACCCGCTCCGCGATCTCGGACAGCAGGCTACCGTACTTGTCCTCGATCCAGTCCGCGTGGAATTCGCTGCCGGCCGCGATCAGCAGCTCGTCATGGGACAGCGCCATCGGCTCTGTCTGCGAGAGCCAGATGCGAAACATGGGATCGGGGAGCTGCGCCCTTGCGCGCTCCAGGATTCGGGACCAGGCCTCGGCGGCGGTCAGCTCCATCGGGGACCCGTGATACCGGGGGGAATTACTTCTGTGTGCGGTGCCGGCGCGGAAGCTAGATGCGGATTGTGGATAAGTCAACCGCGTTGGCATGGCGTGGGCGCTTCCGTTGCGGTGGAGCGGGTTTGGCGGGCACGGGGGACCAATTCCGCCCGGCACACGGGGAGGCGGGTGCGGCCGACGTGCCGGCGCGCCGCCTCGCTTGACCGCACGCCCAGCCGCGGGCTATACTTACAAGCTTTGCTAGGAATGGAGTACGGATATTTCGGGAGAGTATCATGGGGAAGCCGACCTATCGGCCGCGCAACCGGAAGCGGCTCAACAAGCACGGGTTCCGTGCGCGCATGCGCACGCGCGCGGGTCGCGCGGTCCTGAGCCGTCGGCGGCGCAAGGGGCGCAGCCGGCTCACCGTGACGGTGGGATCCAAGTAGCACCCGGGTCGCCAGTGAGCTCAGCCCCGCGGGAGGAGAGGCGAGGAGAGCGCCTGCCGCGGGCGCGCCGAATCACGCGGAGCCGGGAGATCCGCGTGCTGTTCAAGCGGGGGAAGAGGAGCAGGACGGCCCATCTGGACGTCTTCGACTCCCCTTCCCCCGTGGCGTATCCGAGGGTCGGCGTCGTGGTGCCGCGCTACAAGCGGCCGGTCGTCGAGCGCAACCTGGTGAAGCGGCGACTGCGCGAGGCGCTGCGCCGTTTCGTATTGCCGCGCCTCGAGGCCGCGGGACGGAACGTGGACGTGCTCGTGCGGGCGCGCCGGGAAGCTTACGACGCGAGCTTTGCCGAGCTCAGGTCAGAACTCGAGCAGTGGGTGGAGCGACGATGGTCGCGCGCGTCCTCCTCCTCCTGATCGGCGGGTATCGGCGATGGATCTCGCCGATGCTGCCGCCATCGTGCAGGTTTACGCCGAGCTGCTCCGCGTACGCGGCGGAGGCCATCACGCGGCACGGAGCGGCGAAGGGCTCGTGGCTCGCGATCCGTCGGCTTGCGCGGTGCCACCCCTTCGGTGGGCACGGGTACGACCCGGTCCCCTGAAGCGGCCGGGGCCCGAAGGCTGAACGACTATACGCGAGCGCGCGATGCGCCTGAGACGGGCGCGGCCGATCAGGGCGCGTCCGCGGCCACGCGGGCTCCTATTCGAAGAGTGAGTGGGTGATGGAAAGCGGACGGTTCGTGCTGGCGGTCATCTTGATGATCGCCGTCATCGTGGTCACCAACCTGCTGTTCCCGCCGGTCCCGCCGGAGCCGGCGGCCGAGGCGCCCGGCGTCGAGCAGCAGGCCGAAGCCCCTGCGGAGCCCGCGGCGCCCGCGCCCGCGGTCCCGGTGCTGACTCCGGGCCAGGCCATGGCGCAGGCCGAGGAGATGGAAGCCGACACCGTCGTCGTCTCCTCGCCGCTGTACAACTTCGCGATCTCGACGCGGGGCGCGTCCGTCGTCGGTGCCGAGCTGCTGCGTTTCGAATCGTTCACGCGTGAAGGCGCGGTCCAGCTCGCCGCGCCCGAGATCGACGCGCTCCTCGGCTACGGCGTGCGCGTCGACGGGCAGCAGTTCGAATTGGGCGCGCTGCCGTTCCAGGCCGACGTCGGGGACACCGTACGCCTGGCCGAAGGCGACGCGCCGCGCACGATCTGGTTCACGCACGAAGACCCGCGCGGGTTCTCCATTCGCGTCGGCTACACCTTCACTCCGGACGACTACACGATCGGCGTGCAGGGCCAGATCGTCGGCCTCGCCGGCGCGACGCCGCTCCTCACGCTCGAGCTGGCCCCGACGCTCGCGGTCCACGAGGCGAACCCCGAAGAGGACTACCGCTCGCTCTCCTACGGCGTCCGCAGCAACCGGGATGGTGTGGAAAGCGTCCGCCTCAAGGACGTCACCGCGGAGCGGGTCGAGGAAGGGCCGCTCCAGTGGGTGGCCGTCCGGAACAAGTACTTCCTCCTCGCGGCGATCCGGGCCGAGGGCGAGGGCGCGAGTGATTTCGGAGGCCTGATCGCCCGGCCGCTGCCGGGAGAGCACACTGCCGACCTGACCGCCACCCTCCCGATCGGCCGGGACGGCGATTTCGCATTCCGCCTCTATCTCGGTCCGCAGGAGTACCAGCGCCTCGCGGCGATCGACTACGACCTGGAGAACGTCAACCCTTACGGGTGGCGGATCTTCCGTCCGATCATCCGGCCCCTCGCGCACCTGGTCACCTGGGCGCTCGTGGGGATGCAGCGTAATCTGAACATCGGGTACGGCTGGGTCCTGATCCTCTTCGGCGTCATGGTCCGGCTCGCGCTCTGGCCCCTGAACGCCCGGGCCGGCCGCGCCCAGATGAAGAACATGGCGCTCCAGCCGCGGATGCAGGAGATCCAGCAGAAGTACAAGAACAACCCGGAGCGGCTGCAGCAGGAGATGCTCAAGCTCTACCGCGAGGAGGGGTTCAACCCCTTCGGCGGCTGCCTGCCGCTGCTCATCCCGTTCCCGGTCCTGATCACGCTCTTCTTCGTGTTCCAGAACACGATCGAGTTCCGCGGCGTGGAGTTCCTCTGGCTGCCGGACCTCTCGCGGCCGGACCCGTACTTCATCCTGCCGCTTCTGCTCGGCGCGAGCATGTTCATCATGCAGCGCATCACGATGAAGGTCGCGCCGCAGAATCAGCAGCAGAAGATGATCATGTACTTCATGCCGGCCTTCATGGTGCTGATCTTCTTCAATCTCGCTTCGGGGCTGAACCTGTACTACGCCTCGCAGAACCTGGCGTCGATCCCGCAGCAGATCCAGCTCGCGAAGGAGCGCGAGCGGCATCAGCAGCAGCAGAAGAAGCGTTCTTGAGGACGACGTACTAGGGCAGGCACATAGCGGCGCTCCGACGCTAGCGGGTGATCTCGAACCCCGCGGGCAGCCGGAGCGCCGCTTCTTTCACACGTTCTTCGGTGACGGCCTCGACCCGGGCGCCGGGCGGCCCCTCGTTCAGGGCCGTGCGGAGGCGGTCGAGGGCGCCCGGGTCTCCTGAGGCGACAACTTCCACCGAGCCGTCCTCTCGGTTCCGCACCGTTCCGCGCAGCCCGAGCGCTTCCGCCTCCCGCCGGGTCCACCAGCGGAAGCCGACGCCCTGGACGCGCCCGGTGACCCGGAATGCGCGAGTTTCCCGCCCCTCTCCCATCGCCTCCAACCTCGATGACTCGATTGTGGTGTGGCCGTACGGCGGTCCGGCCGCCCATCATCGGGCGACCGGGCGGTGAGCGTCAAGACATGGCCTGGCGGCGGAAATCCCGCGCCTCGCGCTGGAGCCACCGCTTGTCCTCGCCCAGCGTCTCGATCGTCTGCTCCGGCCTGACGTCGATCTTCTTCATGTCGTTGACCGCGCTTTTCGCCATGAGCCCGCCGATCAGCAGGAACACGACGCCCACGATCAGCGCACCTGCCCAGTAGGCGCCGTTCAGGAGGTTGCCGATCACCAGGACCAGGAACGCGGTCAGTGCCAGACCGCCCGCGACCGCCAGGCCCGCCGCGATCCCGAGGCGCACCGCGTCCTTCGCGAACGCCGCCGCGGTCTCCTTCATCTCCAGCCGGGCGAGGTTCACCTCCTGACGCACCAGGTATGCGCTTTCGTCGGCCAACTCCCGAAGGAGGTCGGTGAAGCCTTCACGCTCCCTGTAGCCCGGTCCGAGCTCGGTCTCTCGACGCGGCGTGATTTCCCGTTGCATGCTGCCCCTCCAAGCCCGACGAGTGGTGTCCCCTCACCCCCGTTAGGGTGCAACGGATATGCCACGGAATGCGATAAAACGTTGGAGCGACACGGGTTATGGCACTCGAAGGACCCTTGGGGTGTTGGAGGTTGCATGCGAGCGCGATCCCGCTCACGCACGTCGCGTCTCGAGCGTGCGGATCCTGTTGAGCACCGCGGCGAGTTCGTGGACCCGGAACATGGCGAGCTCGCCGGCGCTCTCAGCGTCGAGGGCGGGGAGGCCGTCGCGGTGCACGGCATCGGTGATTTCACGGAGAGCGTCGTCGATCGGGCGGCGTCCGTCGAGGATTCGATCGCGGGCGCGGGCGATGGCCGTAGCAATGGCGCGGAGCTGCGCCCGCTCGACGAGCTGCGAGATCGCGGCCAGGTCGATCTCCTCCGTGCCGAAGAGGACCCGGTCG
Source organism: uncultured Gemmatimonadaceae bacterium (assembly GCA_964410055.1). Classification (GTDB taxonomy): domain Bacteria; phylum Gemmatimonadota; class Gemmatimonadetes; order Longimicrobiales; family RSA9; genus CALBZE01. Next base: position 37,276 of record CAYPGK010000015.1, read on the forward strand.
CGGGAGAACGTCTTGATCGCGACGTCGCGCCGGCCGCGGCTCGGGTCGAGGGAGTGGGGCAGGGGCACCCGGGGTGCGATGGGTGCCCACGTGCCGCCCTCCGCGCGGCGGCCGGTCGGATGCGAGCCGGCGATGCGCTTCGCCTCTTCCGTCACGACCCGCGGCTCGTACTCGATCATCGCGATCACCGTGTCGGCAACATCGAAGTAATCGCCGGAGCCGCCCACCACCATGACCGTCGAGACCCCCTGCTCCGCAAGGGGACGGACCCGGTCGATCAGCGGCGTGATCGGCTCCAGGGCGTCGGGGATGAGCGCCTGCATGCGGCCGTCGCGGATGAGGAAATTCGTGGCCGAGGTATCCTCGTCGAGGAGCAGGCACGTCGCTCCGACCTCGAGCGCCTCCACGATCGCCGCCGCCTGGGACGTCGAGCCGCTCGCGTTTCGCGTCACGAAGTGCGTCGTGTCCTCGCCGCCCGGGAGCTCACGGATGAAGTTCGAGATGTCGGTGCCCGCGATGCTGCGGCCACTCTCCGCCTGGACCTTGACCGCACCGGAGACCGCGACGACGCGCTCGCGGCCGTCGCCGGGGACGTGGTCGTAAACGCCCAGCTCGATCGCCTGCAGGAGCGTCGACTTGCCGTGGTACCCGCCGCCGACGATCAACGTCACGCCCGCCGGGATCCCCATTCCGGTCACCTGCCCGGCATTTGGCGCCTCGAGGGTGATGCGCAGCTCGGTCGGGGAAACGAAGGGACGTGCGCGATCGGGTGGTAGCGGCCGGTCGTCGACGCCGGAGCGGCGAGGAAGGATGGCGCCGTCGGCGATGAAGGCGACCAGCCCGCGAGACGTGAGCTGGTCGCGGAGCGCGCGGGCGTCTTCGACCGTTTCCAGGTGCGTACGCACGGCGCGTTCGTCGAGTGCGTCGAAGAAGAGGCTCTCGAGGAGTGCATCGACCAGGTCGGTGGTCAGGAGTTGCGCTGCCCGTCGGCCGAGCACCGTGCGGCCGCGTGCAGGCAGCCCGACGCGGAAGCGCGCCTCCACGCCGCCCTGGTCGTCGACGATCACGCTTCCGCGCGCGAGCACCTGCTGGCCCGGCCGGAGGATCGTGAGCTCTCCGCTCCTGCCCGAGCCGCTGTCTGCACTCCGGTCCGCGAGCGCGCGGTAGAGCGTCCGGTTCAGGAAGTCAGCCATCGCGATCCTGCGGTCCGGCGTGCAGTACGCCCACTCGGGGAGGCCCGCCGATGGGGGTGCGATGGTCGCGCGCATTCGGCTCGGGTCGGCGTAGGGGTCGCCCTGGACGTGGTCGACGTGTAGGACGAAGCGGGGCGCGCGGTAGCTGCCGCGGATGTCCTTGTAGGCGGGGTAGCCGCGCCCGTCGATGCGGAGCAGGCGCGCGCGCAGGTCATCCAGGTCGGGCACGTTATGGGTCCCGTGGTCGCGGTCGCGATCGTGCATCAGCCCATCCGTTTCTCGGTGTGTTTCACGTGAAACATCCTCCCGTGCGGCGCCGCGAGTCGGTCTGCGACTCGCGCGGCCCGGCGCCGGCTAGCCTCCCCGGCGCGCCATCTCGTGTTCGTTCGACTCGACCCGTCCGCACACGTTCGAAGTCCCGGCTTCGACCCGGTCGTGGTGCGGTCGTTAGTACACAGGCCCGCCCGATCGAAAGCGCTACGGCCTCGCCAGTCGGTATACCCGCGTAATCGGATCCCCGCGGTCCCACGGAACGATCGCCCCGCCCGGGCACCATCCCGCGTCCCGCGCTACGACCCGCCCGCTCGACCGAACCCACCGCGATCCCGCTGACCACCCGGCTCCTCATCGATCGAGCTGACGCGTACGGGCCCCATCGCCGCGCACGATCGCCCGCGCCTTTCCGAGCGGAAGAAACACGCGCAGGCCGCAATGGTCAAGCCGCGACTGTCGGAGTGCGGGAACCGCGCCGCCACGCCTGTGTACACGCTCCGGGCGCCGGTCCGCGGGCGCGCGCTTTCCCCGGACCGGGTGTCGGGGTATATTGCCTGCTCCCCCCGGAACGGATTCCCTTTGTAGGCACCCGGAGGCACCGGAAACGCATGTCCCGCGTCATTGCGATTGCCAACCAGAAGGGCGGAGTCGGGAAGACCACGACCGCGATCAACCTCGGCGCCAGCCTGGCCGTGGCCGAACGCAGTGTCCTGATCATCGACATCGATCCTCAGGGCAACGCGACCAGCGGGCTCGGCCTCAAGCGCGGGGAGATCGATGCATCGATCTACGATGTGTTGATCGACGGCGTCCCGATCGGCGACGTGGTGCGCCGCGAGGTCCACTTCCCGTATCTCGACGTCGTCCCCTCGAGCCGGGACCTGGTTGGCGCCGAGGTCGAGCTGGTCGGGCGGGCGCAGCGCGAGCAGGTGCTCCGTCAGGCGCTGGAAGGAGTTCGCGACAAGTACGACTACGTACTGATCGACTGTCCGCCCTCGCTGGGCCTGCTCACCCTCAACACGTTGACCGCGGCCGACGCCGTCCTGATCCCGATCCAGTGCGAGTTCTACGCGCTGGAAGGGCTCTCCCAACTCCTGAACACCGTGCGTCTGGTTCAGCGCAATCTGAATCCGAGACTCCAGATCGAAGGCGTCCTCCTCACGATGTACGACCAGCGCCTCAATCTGTCGCGCCAGGTCGCGGACGAGGCGAAGGAGTACTTCGGCAGTCGTGTCTTCCGGACGACGATCCCGCGCAACGTGCGGCTCGCCGAGGCGCCGAGCTTCGGCAAGCCGATCGTCGTCTACGACGCGATCTCGGTGGGCGCGCAGAGCTACCTCTCGCTCGCGCGGGAGATCATCGGCCGGAGCGGGAAGGCGCCGGCCGATGCGGGCGAGTCTCTTGGAAAGGTCGAGCTGGCGGATGTGACGCCGCCGGTGCCTGCGGAGTCGTAACGAAGAGTAGGGTCTGGACATGAGCAAACGGGACCGACTGGGCAAGGGGCTTGGCGCCCTCCTCGGCGAGTACCTCGAGCCGGAAGTGACGGACAGCCGGGGAGCGGAGGCGCGCAAGATCGCCGTCGCATCGATCGCGCCGAACCCGTTCCAGCCCCGGCGCGAGTTCTCGGAAGAAGAGCTGGAGGAGCTCTCGAGCTCGATTCGCGAGAATGGACTGCTCCAGCCGATCGCGGTCCGGCCGGCGCCGCCCGGAGGCGCCGCGGCGTGGGAGCTGATCGCAGGTGAGCGGCGCTGGCGCGCCGTCATGCGCCTCGGGTGGGAGGAGGTCCCGGCGCTCGTGCGGGAGATCGACGACCGGGCCATGCTCGTGCTGGCGCTGGTCGAGAACCTCCAGCGCGCCGAACTCTCGCCGCTGGAAGAGGCGATGGGCTATCAGCAGCTCGCCGAAGAGTTCGGCCTCTCGCAGCAGGAGATCGCGCAGGCGGTCGGCAAGGATCGCTCGACGGTCGCGAACGCGCTCCGACTCCTCAACCTCCCTGCAGCGGTGCGTCAGCTCGTGGCCGAGGGTCGGCTTTCGGCCGGGCACGCCCGGGCCCTCCTCGGGGTGGGCAACGACCATCAGATGATCGAGCTCGCGAGGCGGGCGGTCGACGATGGCTGGAGCGTGCGCCAGGTCGAGGCCGAGGTGCAGCGCACCCGGCCGAAGAAGCCCGCGCGGTCGAGCCCGGAACGTCCGCGTGAGGCCGCCGAGCGGCGACTGGAAGAAGAATTGCAACGAGTCCTCGGGACCGCCGTCCGGATCCGCCGGAAGCGCGGGATGAAGGGGAAGATCGAGATCCCCTTCTACGGGGCCGAGGACTTCGAGCGCATTTACGAGCTTCTTGTCGGCAGCTCCGTGGCCGAGGCCGTTTCTTGACCGACTCCCGGAGACACGACGACGGGACGATGGAAGATCGGAGATTGACGTTCATCGTGGTTCCCCACGGGAACCTCGAGACGCGCACGTACGAGATCTCTTACCGGTGGCTCAAGGTCCTCCTGGTCATCGCGTTCCTGCTGGTCGGCGGCTTCGCGGTCATGACCGGATCGTGGTGGTACATCGCCTCCCAGGCCGCACGGGTCTCCGGGCTCCAGGAAGAGGTCAAGGCGCTCCAGGAGGAACGCGCCAAAGTTGCCGACCTTGCGCGCACCCTCGCCGAGGTCGAAGCGCAGTACGAGCGCGTGCGCCAGCTGCTCGGCGCCGACGCTGCGCCGGCCGGCCGCGAGCCGCTCCTCCCGCCGCTCCGCACGGAGTCGCAGGGGAATGCGCCCGCATCCCGCGGCGCCGGCACGCCCGACGCCTGGCCGCTCACGCAGCCCGGCTACATCACACAGGAGCTCACGGAAGGCGGCGAGTCCCATCCGGGGCTCGACATCGCCGTTGCACAGGACTCCTACATCCGCGCCGCAGCCGGCGGCATCGTTCGCGACGCCGGCACCGATGAGGTATACGGCAAGTTCGTCCTCATCGACCACGGCGACGGGTACGAATCCATGTACGGTCACGCTTCCCAGATCTTCGTCGCCGCCGGCGACTCCGTCGAGCGCCACGAGGTCATCGCCCTCAGCGGTTCGACCGGGCGCTCCACCGCACCGCACCTCCATTTCGAAGTGCGCAGGGAAGGACAGGCCGTCGATCCTCTCTCCCTGGTACGCAAACCCTGAGGTGCCATGTTCGGCAAGAAGAAACAATCACCCTCAAACAGCACGATCATGAGAGACAACCAGGCGGCCCAGCACGCCCGCGAGGGCGTCATCTCCATCATCGGTCCCGGTATGCGCGTCACCGGTGACTGCTTCACCGAGGGCACGCTCCGCGTCGAAGGCTCCATCGAAGGGCTCGTGAACGCGGGCAAGGCCGTCGTCGTCGGCAAGGACGGCGTCGTTCTCGGTGATATCACCACACAGGACGCCGTAATCGGCGGTCGCGTCGTCGGGACCATCATTGCCGAGAGCCGGCTAGAGCTCCAGGCCACCTGCGTCATCGAGGGCGAGGTGCGTGCGCGACGCATCAAGCTCGACGAGGGCGGCCGCGTCAACGGCACCATCCAGACGGGCGACGTGCAGAAGGGCGACACGCGGCGGGCCAACGCGGACGCATCGGAGAAGGCCGTCGCGGCGAACTGATCGTCGCGATCGTGCTGGTCACACCGGGGCGTGGAGCAGCGACTGCGAAGCTCCACGCCTTTTTTCCACATTCTGTGAACAAGCCGTATCTGCCGGTCCGATCATCGTTTCCGGCATCTGGCGCAGTTGTGCACATCGCGCTGTGGAAAAGCCGGGGCGGGTTTTCCACAAGACCCGGCGTAGCGCGTGGAGGGGGAGGATGATGCGACTCGACGAGCTGGTGGATTACCTGGACGAGTACCTCCGCATCGCCGAGGTGCCGGATTATCCGAACGCGTTGAACGGCTTGCAGGTGGAGGGTACGCGGCCGGTGCGGCGGATCGGAGCGGCCGTGGACGCGAGCGAGGCGTCGATCCGGGCCGCGGTCGAGCGGGAGTGCGATCTGCTCATCGTCCACCACGGTCTGTTCTGGGATGGGAACGTGCCGGTCACCGGCCGTCGCTACCGCAGGCTCCGCCCGCTGATCGAGCGGGGGATGGCGCTCTACAGCGCCCATCTCCCCCTGGATGTGCACCCGGAGGTGGGGAACAACGCGGTACTGGCGCGGGAGCTCGGGATCGTCGTCGAGGGCACGTTTGGCGACTACAAGGGTCTGCCGGTGGGGGTGTGGGGCAGACTGGAGCTGACGCGGGAGGCGCTTGCGGCGCGGCTGGACGAGGTGCTGGGCGGGCGGGTCCGGCTGCTCCCCGGAGGGCCGGAGCGACTGGAGCGGGTGGGGGTGTTGACGGGGGGCGGCGGCGGGATGATCGGCGATGCGATCGTCGCCGGGCTGGACGCGCTGGTCACGGGCGAAGGTGCGCACCACACGTACTTCGATGCGATCGAAGGCGGGATCAACGTCTACTACGGAGGCCACTACGCGACGGAGACGTGGGGCGTGCGCGCGCTGGCGTCGCACATTTCCGACCGGTTCGGTGTCCCGAGCGAGTTCATCGACCTCCCGACCGGTCTGTAAACCCGCACGGCTGCGTGCTTCGACACGTACCCCTCGCGCGACGGGGTACTCTACGATAGTTTGGAGGCAATGCGAGGCCCGCGCCGAGGCGGGAGGTCGACGAACCACGGCGGCCGGGCACCGCAGGGAGCGGCGCGGACAGCACGCCCTCCGGCCCCGCCAGACCTCTTCTCGCCATACATCGATTTGAGCCGCACCGGCTCGGGTCACACGGTACAAGAGTAGCGGTTCGATGCGCCGGAGCACCGCGTACGCGGTGCGGGGCAGGCGCGTGACGTTGTGATGGAGGCCTGATGGAGCAGCGGCTGCAACCCGCATCCTCGGCACCGGAGCCATCGATAGGGCCACGCAACGTCGACCGTAGCGAGCGTGAGCTCGCGCATCTGGCCGAACTGGCCCACGTCGTGGCGACGGCTCAGAACGAAACGGAAGTCCTGCACCTGGCCGTCGACCGGCTGCGCATCCTCCAGGGGGCGGAAGTCGCTGCCGTGCTGGGCCTTACACCCGAGGGCGACGAATTCGTGGTCGAGGCGGCGCAGCCTTCGTCGGTGGCGGTACGCGTGACCGAGCGCCGCTTCGCGCGCGAGGGCGTGTGGGTCGACCGGGCGCTCCGCGAAGCCCGGCCGATCCCGATCCACCCGAACGGCGCAGCGGTCCGCGATGCGCTGGTCCACACGCTCCTGGACGGCCGCGCGGCGGAGAGGGGGATGGTGGTCCCGATCCGCGGTGTCGGCGGGGTGGAACTCGGAGCGATCGTGGTGTTGAATCCCGTCGCCCAACCCGTGCCAGCCGACATTCGCTTCCTCCTGGCCGTCGCCGATCACGTAGCGGTGGCGATGCAGCGTGCGCGCGTGGACCAGCTCAATTCCCACGACGGCACGCGACTCCGGGTCATGGGCGCGGTGCTCTCGGCGACCGCCGCCGGGCTCGACGAGGAGGCAGTGCTGCGAGGCGCGATGCAGGCGCTGCTGGACGGCATTGCCATCGAGGCGGCGGAGGTCGCGCTTCGCGACGGCGGTGAGCTCATGCTGCGCTACCGCTACCCCGCGACCGGAGACGGGCGCGGCCTCGGTGGCGCGCGGGCACGGACCCTTCACCTGCGAACCGCGGAGCAGGGTCGTCCAAGCAGCGTAAGCCCCGAGGACGGCGGGCCGGATGCGAGCGACCTGTACCTCGCCTGCTTCCCGCTCCAGGCGAGGGAGCGGACGCTGGGCTCGCTCCTGGTGGCGCGGCGCGGCCGGCCGTTCGCAGAGCCGGATCGTCGCCTGCTCGAGGCCGTCGGCCGACACCTGGCCTCGGCGATCGAGCTGTCCAGACTGTTCCGCCGGGCGGCCGTCGAGGCGGACCAGCTCGAGCGCCTTGCGGCGGAGCGCTCCTCAGCGCTCCAGGCCACACAGGAGCAGCTCGAGCGCTCGCAGTGGCTCGCAAGCCTGGGTGAGATCGCGGCGGGCGTCGCGCACGACCTGAACAACGCGCTGAACCCGATCGTCGCCTTTGCGGAGCTGATCAAGGAGCACCACGACCAGCCCGCCCGGGTGAAGACCTACGCCGAGCGGATCCTGATGGCGGCCCAGGGCGGCGCGGAGACGGTGCGGCGCATCCAGCGCTTCACCCGCCACCGCGTCGGCGCGATGACGTTCCAGTCCATCAACGTCGCCTCGCTGGTCCAGGACGCGGTGGAGCTGGTCCAGCCGACGCTCGCAGACCGCGGACACGACATCCGGATCGAGCAGTGCGTCGACCCCGACCTCTACGTGAACGGCAGCCCCGGCGAGCTGCGCCAGGCGCTGCTCAACCTGATCTCCAACGCGATCGACGCCATGCCCGGGGGAGGCGTGCTGCGCTTCGTCGTCAGCAGCGCGGGCGACCGCGTGCACGTCTCCGTCCAGGACACCGGCATCGGCATGCCGCCCTCGATCATGCAACGTGCGCTGGAGCCCTTCTTCACGACCAAGGGCGCCCACGGGACCGGGCTCGGCCTTGCCGAGGTGTTCGGTATCGTGAGGCGGCACGGCGGGACGATGGAGATCGAGACGTGGCAGGGCGTGGGGACGACCGTCATCATGTCGCTCGCCCAGGCGAGCACGCTCCCCGAGTCGCCGGCCGACAGCCGGCTCGGGCGCTCGGGCTCGAAGCGCAGCTTCCGCATCTTCCTGATCGACGACAACCTGCTCGGGCTTGAGGCGACGGCCGCCTCGCTCCGCGCCGCGGGGCACAAGGTGGCCACGGCCACGACTGCGAAATCCGCACTCGTGCACTTCAAGGCCGGAGAGTACGACGTCGTGCTGACCGACCTCGGGCTCCCGGACATGGGAGGGTGGGAGTTGATCGAGAAGATCCGCGCCCGGGATCCGGAAGTACGGATCGGCGTGATCACCGGCTGGGAGGTAACCGAAAACGACGAGGAGCTGAGCCGGCGCGGGATCGAGATGGTCCTCGAAAAGCCCGTCGATCCGGATCAGCTCCTGTCCATGCTGTGAACGTAGTGAAATTGGGCGCGCCGGGTGCGCGCCCCTGACCGCCACCGGACGGGCGAGAATCCGGCAGTGCGGGAGACCGACCCCGTCCGCCCGTCCGCCGGCCGGGCGTGGACGCACGCCAGCCAAGCCCGAATGCCCGCCGGCCGGGTCTGGACGCCCGCCGGCCCGGCCCGGACTCTCGCCGGCGCTAACTCCCTTCCACGAACCTGCGCGCCTCGTCCCTGTAATCCGGCAGGATCTGCGCGTGATCGCGGTACTCGGGTCGCTCGCGGGCGCGCTCCTCGTCGTAGACGCGGAGCAGGTGCTCGTAGAAGCGGCGCGCGGTCGCCGTATCACCCGCCTGCAGCGCCGCGCGGGCCGCCGCACCGAGCGCGAGGAGGTGGTCGGGCGCGCCGGTGAGGATCCGGTCTGCGGCCTCGAGTGCGGCCGCGTAGTTGCCGGCCGTCGTCTCGAGGACCGCGAGGTGGAAGTGGCCGTCCGCGTCCAGCTCGCCCGCCTGCCTGTACGCCAGGATCGCCATCGGCAGGAAGAACGAGGCCTGCGCCGAGTCGTTCATCGCGAGCGACTGCATGACCCGGTTGAACAGTTGGTCCGCCTGCTCCCGCGGCGTGCCGGTCAGCGGCGGCGCGCGGCCGGGCGTGCCGGCGGAGGCTGCGGCCCCGGCCGGTGCGAAGGCGGCGCCGGGTCCGGCATCGCGCCCGCCCCTGTACGCCGCAACGAGGACGACCACCAGGAGCGCCAGCACCGCGGTCAGAGTACCGAGGACCGCGACGGCCTTGTTCGATGAGGCGTTCGACGAAGCCGCACGCGCGGCGACACCGCATTGCACGCAGTAGCGAGCGCCCGGGACGAGCGCGGCTTCGCAGGACTTGCAGCGCGCGCCCTCCACGGGCGCGCCGCACGCCGGGCAGTAGGCGCCCGTTGATTCCGTATGACAGTCAGGACACTTCATGTCGGGAAGATAACCGGCGCCGCTCGGGCGCGTCCACCCCGGCCCGATCACGCATCAGGCCGGATCCACTCGGAGTGCCGCCACGGCCGGACGGCGCCCACGCGAGCCCTGAGCCCGGCGTCCACGGCGCACGCCCTCACGACGCTCGGGAGCGAAGCGCGAGGAGGTACGCCTCCAGGTCGTGCAGCTCTCGCCGGGAAAGCCCCTGCTCCAGACGAGCCTCGATCCGGGCGCGCTTCGAGGGCGAAAGGCGGATCCGCGCCATGAGCTCCCGGATCCCCGCCTCGGAGGGTTCGGCAGCCTCCTGGGCCGCGCCCGCCCCCCGCGCCGCCGCACTCCTCGCATCCCGACGGAGACGCTGCACCTTCGCCATCTCCTCCCGCGAGGGGCGACGCCCGCCCGACAGGTCACGATTGGCCAGTGCGCGTCCGATCGCCGACGTCTCGCAGTTCTCGACCACGTAATCGGCCCGGTGCGTGTCCGAGCCGAACCGCTCGTACGCCCACCCCGTCGTCGGGACCGGATCATGCGGGTCGCGGTGGACCGACGCCTTGAAGATGACCAGGTCGCCGTCGAGCCGGACCAGCTCGGTCCGGATCGACCCTCGGGGGAAACGCTCGTAGAAGGCGCGGATGCGCTCTTTCACTTCCACGTAATCTCGGAGATCGATCGCCATCGGTCGGTATCGGCGTTGGGGTGTAACGCGTTGTAATACATTGCGTTATACCCACGGTGCCCCCGCCCGTTCTGCGGTCGTGCCGCCGATCCGGGGCCGCTGGCACGGCCGCGAGGGCGCCTTTATCTTCTAGGGCCGCCGCGGCGTCGCGCGCGGGGCGTGCGCCATCCGGGAGCACGCGCTCGCCCTGCCGGTTCGCGGCGGGACGGCATCGAACGAGGCAGTAGGAAGGACCGGAGAATGTCGACGGACGAACGTCGCAGAAAAGCTGGCGAACCGGGCTGGACGCGCACGACGGAGGACGAGCGCCTCCTTTCGCGAATGCCCGAGGGGACGCGGGCGTCGGATTTCACGCACACGGACCCGTGGCGGGTGTTCCGGATCATGGGCGAGTTCGTCGAGGGGTTCGACACCCTGGCGACGCTGGGCCCGGCGGTCAGCATCTTCGGCAGCGCGCGCATCCTCCCGGACGATCCCATGTACGCGGCAGCCGAGGAGACGGCGCGGCGGTTGGCGGAGCTGGGCTTCGCGGTGATCACCGGCGGCGG
>CAYPGK010000016.1:0-26991 GCA_964410055.1 uncultured Gemmatimonadaceae bacterium
CGTCAGCAACTCGGATGTCCCATAAAGACTGGACCAACTTCGGGGGTCAGCTCAGGCGCTTTCTGCATGGCCCTCTCCCACGTCGTTGCGAGCCGAGAGTTTGTGCCGGGTTTGCGAGTCGGGGCATGGGTCGCGTTCCTGGGGGCTCTGGCCGCTGTTCCGGAGGCCGTGGCCATGTCCATTCGCTCGCTGCTTTCTGCCTGGAGCAGGGGTCGGGTTCAGGCCCCGAGGGGCTCGAACGAGGGCACCTAGCCGCCTCCATTCGTATCCCTAGTCGGTTGGCAGTTGGCGGCACGCACGCGTGCAGCCGGTCGGCGACCGGCTGTATTTTGTCGATGCCGGGTCCCTGACGGAGGACCGCCGGGTCGTCACGTCGTTGCGGCATTAGAACGACCTTGGGCTAGAGGCGTCCGACTTGTCGACCCCAGAGGCGTTCCTATCTTGGGAGGGTCCGCTCCCGAATAGGCGAAAGCCGGCAGCTCCGTTCCGCCGGGCACGGGGCATGCCGGTTGGACGCCGAAACGCCCCATGAGATTCCAGGAGGTAGACGATGCGCTCGACACTGGCCACGATTCTCTTCCTGGTGACGACCGCCGCCGCTGCCGCAGCGCAGCAGCCCTCGATGCCTGCGCTGTCTCCCGGTCCCGTCGTGCCCGCATTCCCGCGCCTCGGGCAGGAGGCGGGGTCGTTCGCGTCGGCGAGCCTCGGTGGAGGGCCCTCCTTGCTCGAAACGGCGGTGGCGACGCGGATGCCGGCGGCCCCGGCCATGCGGGTGCGGGCCGGTAGCGGCAGGGCGATCATCCACGCGGTGGGCGGTGCGGTGATCGGCGCATGGATCGGCTACTTCGCATCCCAGCTCGCCGTGAGCGACTGGGACCGCTCCAGCGTCGATCGGGCCGCGTGGGCTGCGGGCGGCGCCGTCGTCGGCTCGCTGTCCGGCTTCGCGGTCTCCAGCGCGCTCGGGGGCCCCGGTACGGCCCGGGGCCGCCTCGTGCCTTCGGGGCGCAACATCATCACGACGGCGGAGATCCGGCAGTCCGGCAAGGCGGACGTCTACTCCATCGTCAGCTCGCTACGACCCGAATGGGTCGTCACACGGGGCACCCACAGCATGAGGGAGACACCCCAGGGCGGGAGCGTCGGACGGAGGGTCGTCATCACGGACGAGGGAACCCCATCGATCGTGGTGTACCTGGACCGCGTGAGACTCGGCGGGATCGGTGAGCTGCGCCAGATCAGCGCGGCCGAGGTCACGCTCGTGGAGTACCTGACGCCGTCGGAGGCGACGCTCCGCTTCGGCGGTGGTCACACCCACGGCGCGATCGTGGTACACATGAACTGACGGCCGCGCCTGACTGCGCCGGCACCATCGCCGGGCCGTCGTCTAGCTCGCCTGTACCGAAGCCACCTCCGGGCCGCCGCTCATGCGGCGGCCCGGAACTCTTCGTGCTCGGGCGCGCGCTCTCCCGTGACCGTCCGGCGCGCCCGCGCCAACAGCCCGGCGATCACGGCGCTCGCCAGGGCACCGGCCATCTGACCGATGAAGGAGGGGCCTTCAGCCTCGCCCATCCCACGGTGCCGCATCTCGCGCAAACGCTCCCGGCGCTCCTCGCGCCACCGACGGAGCTCCTCACGCTCCTCGTCGCCGAGCATCCCGCGCTTCTTCCCCTCCTTCTCCCCTCCGCCGGTCAGCAAGCCGAGGACGAGGCCCGTGCCGAACGCGACTCCGATCCCGGGCAGCGGGTTCTGCCGCAACCGGTTCCGGATCGGTCGCGCAACGTTCACCTTGTCCTTGATGTTCTCCCGCGCCTCGCCGATCCGGTCCTCGATCTCGTCCAGCGTCGCGGAGATGCGACCCCGCGTCTCCTCGATCGCTCGCCGGGCCTCATCCGTGGTCGCCGGCTCGTGCGTGCGCGAAGTCATCCCGTCCGGGCGCTCGCCCCGTCGCTCGATCCTGATCTCCCGTGCCATCCGTCGCTCCTCCCGTCACGGTCCCCATGCCACCGTTGCACTATCCGTTCCTCGATTCCGCCCGGGAGCCGGGCCGCCGGGAAAAGACTGCGGGCCGGCCCCTACCGGGACCGGCCCGCCTCCACTACACCCCCTGCCGGATCGAACATTCAGGGGAGCGCGCGACGCTGCTTCGCCTCCTCACGTGCCGGAGAGAGCGCCGGGGCCTCGATCACCTCGAGCTCTTCCGGCGTGAAAAAGCGCGCCTCCTGGTCCCCGTCCAGCAGGACACCGTACCGGTGCGCATGGTACTCACTCGCCTCCACCACCGACCCTTCCCGTCCGATCGCGGCAGGATCCAGTGGCAACGACCCGCGCCGGATCCTCACGCGCGTCCCCTCGGGGAGCAACGCGCCCGTCACCGCCATCTTCGCCTCCGGGTTGAGGTTACTTCACCGTTTTCCCTTGGGTACGATGGCCGCTTTCGCCCTCGAACGCAATCCCTTGCCGCGCGCCGTGGACCCGCTATATTCCCAGCGTTTCATCGATGCATCGACGCATGAGGTCCCGGACACACGGAAAAGCCGACGCCATGCTGACCAAGCTCGCCTACGCGGCCGGTTTCGGAATCGGCCTGATCTGGATCGCCCTGGCCATCATGACCCTCAGGTCCTCGGCGCAGGGGTTCATCGACAACCGCCTCGATTGGGGCGTGGGTTGGGGACTCGTGGGGGTCCTGCTCCTCGCGGCCGGCACCGCCGCCATCGTCGGCACCTGGTGGCACCAGACCCGCGTCAAGAAGCGGCGGAACGCCTGAAGGCGCTCAGACCCGCTTCCTCCAGAGCCCGAGCAGCTCCGCCTCGAACTGCTCGGGCGATTTCTTGTACTCGGCCAGCCACGCTTCGAAGGAAGGGAGCCCGACCCGCGCCGCCAGAACCTCCGTGACCCGGGCCACCAACTCCCGATAGTTCTCGCCTCCGTCCGCCCCTTCACCCGCACCCTCAGGCGCCGAAACAGAAGACGGCGTGTCCCCTGCACCCGCTGCGCTCGGCGTTTCCTGACCCGCCTCGTTGGCCGAGGCCGACGCCTCGATCGCATGGGGTGCGGCATCACGCCGCTCGGACTCGTGTGCCAGGTCGTAGATCTGATCCGGCGTCAACGCCAGGAACCGATCCGCTACCCGGGCAGAGCACCAGTCCAGATACTTGGCCCGCAGGATCCGCTCGTCCGCGGGTACAATCGACATCGTTCCAACCGGGTGAGGGGGACAGGACGCCTCGCGCGTGCGCCGCTCCCGGCGCCGTACGATCGGCTCGTCCGCTCCGTCCTCAGAGCATGGCGCCGCGCACTCTTACACGCACACGCCCGCTCCATACCCTACGGTCGCCCCCGGTCGCCGTCAAGCCCGCCAGTCACCGCTCGCCCGCCACCCAATCCGCACGGGCCAGCTGCTCGAAGATCGCCCGTCGCGTGAGTCCGTACATCAGGATGCGACTGAGCACCTCCGGATCCCTGCGCTGGACTTCCTCGATCTCCACTGCCACCGCCCGCGGTAGCTGGACCCGCAATTCCACGGCACAGGTGTCCCACATACGTTCGGTCCCGAGCATGAAAATCTGGAGTTTATGGATGGGGTTCGTCGCTTCCGCGGTGCGCGCCCGCCGCCACGCAATCGTGGCGCAGGTGCCACGCAAGATAGAAAGCCCTCCCCCTCGCCGTCAAGCTTTCTCGTAAGCCGCGCAGCCGCAACCGCTTAGACGCAAGTCATTGCACCACACCAACTTACGGAATCACTGCATTTCGGCTTTTGCACATATCACACGTCTGGACAAGCGAAGGTCGCGTGTGAGCTGAACCGGGGGAACTGCCATGCCCCCTGTCACTTGCGCACCCCGTCGCGCGCCGCTCCGCCCGCATCGGCAATCATCATAATTCACATGTTTACGCAACCACGGCCGGTGGGCTTGGAAGGTACGCGTCCGCCGCTGCGAACGCATCCCGGTCCAGTTGGGCGAGTGTGTCCCTGGGGCCGAAGATGTCGAGGCCGTGACGGATGGCCCGGTGGCGCTCCGGCTCGTACGAGGCGAGGAGCCCGAGCAGGCCGTCGCGCAGTTCCCGGAGCTGCGCACGCGCATCGTCGAGGGTGGTGGGGAGCGGGAAGCGGAGCTGGTGGCCGCTGCGTGTCTCCGTCGGGATGGCGCGCACGTGTGCGCCGGGGAAGAGAGAGGCCAGGAGGCGCGATCGCTCGACATCGGACGAGCCGCGACGGCGGACGAGGAGCGCGTTCGCGTCGCAGTCCAGCCACGCCTCGATGCGATCGTTCGGCCCGGCCTGGATGCGGACGACCGGATCCTCGTGCGGATCGAGGTCCCGCAGGATGTCACGGAAGCCGAGGCGGAGGATGGTCGACCGGGTGAGGGGACCGAAGTCGAGACGGCCGAGGACGCCGAGGGCGATGGTCTCGCAGTAGCCGCGAAGGGTGCCCGGCACCGCTTCGCCTGGCGCGGCGAAGTCCTCTTCGTGCGGAATGCGCAGGAGGAGGCGGACGTAGTCGAGGGTGGACGGATAGACCCAATCGAGGATGGCGACGGTGGTGGAGAGGTCGAGGTGCAGCAGTCGCCCGCTCCCGAGTTCGACGGCCTCCACGGCGGCCACGTAGTCGCCGTCGACGACGAGGGCGAGGCCGAGGTCGTCGGCGCGCGGGGACGAGCCGTCCACGCACTGTTCCGGCTGATAGCGGACGATCGCGCGGGTGAGCGACAGGTCGCCCGTTCCGGGGAACTCCATCAGCGCGTCGATTCGTGCGTAGCCCGCAGTGCCCATTCCACCCCTCCTTGTGAGAGCGTCATCGCCTCACGCGAGCCCTCCGCCACCTTCGCGGTCCTCACGCCCTTGCCCGCCGCATCTTCACGCGGGTGACCGGGGATCTCCGCCCCGAGACCCCGGCCGGCAGACATCGCCCCGGGAATGCAACGCGACGGAGGGCTCGCGCCTGTTCGCGCGGCGGTGGGGCCCGGAATGCGGAAACGGGCCCCGGCGCAGATTTTGGGACGTACGTCCCCCTTGCGCCGCAGGCCCGTTTTTGCTAAGCTTCGCGGTGCCACCCACCGAAGCTGGAGCCGCCTGCGACGCGGCACGTGGACCCCGGGAGCTGCCACTCTCGGGGTTCTTCGTTTTTGTCGTGCCCGGGCGAGCCCGGGGTCGGGTCGGGGGTAGTCGGTCCGCGGTGTCCGTGACAAGGCAGGAAAAACCGCCCACGCGTCGAGGGTATACGAATCCCTTGACACGAGGGCGGCTCGCAAATAAACTGGACTCCAGCCACGGAGGTCCGCGGGCCGCCACCCGCATCGACCGGAAGGACTCTCGGTTGCCAGCCGAGAGTCCTTTTTTTGTGCGGCGCTCCGGGTGCGATGCCCCCGGGGCCGAGATCGCCCCGAGGTACATGACCACGGGGCGATCGAACATGTGCGACCGCGAGTACGGCGGTCGATCGAGCTGCCGACGCCGGCGCCACCCGGGGATCGGCAGTGTGACCCTACCATAACGCGGGGGTGGGCGGGGGTCAAGAACGACCGAGTCGGGGGGCGGAGGAGTGGCCGAGTCGCTTGACACGGGTCGGGGCACGCATCAGCTTGAACGGCGGTCGGGGTATGGCTCGCCCCCACGAGCCGCGGCCGTGCGTCCCGCACGATTCCGATGGTTCTCCCACGCCCGAAGAGCCCGACGGCGGACTCATGCAGACACCTTCGAAGCGAGACACACCAATGGAGGAAGCGGGTCCGGTCGCAGTTCGAGGCCTCCCCCCGCGAACTCGCTGTCGATCGTTTTGTTTCCTGGAGCGTGACGGCGAGCGGTGGACCGTCTTCCTGGTCACGTATCCGGAAGAGGACCGTGGGTGGCGCGGGTATTTTCTGTTCCGCGCGGCGTCGTCGGGCGTGGAGGCTCCGGATATCCGCACGGCGGATCTGTTCATGGAGGCGAGCGAGCCCGAAGTGGACGCGCGGGCGCGCGGGCTCGGCCGGCCGCTGATCCACGCTCTCCTCGAGTCCGCGCTGGACGCGTACGAGCGCCGCAAGGGCGTCTCCGAGGACACGCAGAAGTGGTTCCGGAACCTGCTCGCGGAGCATGCGGCGGGTCGCCTGCCGGACATCGGCACGCCGCCGGAGGAGCTGTCGCTTACCTACCTCAGGTCGCTCTACGACTCGTATCGCGTGGACCAGGTCGCGCACCTGATCGCGTTGATCGACCCGGAGGATTTCCGTGTCCTGGTCGAGCGGCTCCTGGATGGCCGCACGATCGACTTCCGCGCCCGCGACCGTTTCCAGCTCGCGATGATCGTGGTCCAGGAGCTGGAGAAGTTGCTCCCGCTCCCGCCGCTCGAGGTCTGGGTCCAGGACTTCCTCGCGAATCGCGAGGAATACTACTACTACACCCACGCGCTGCACCGGGGCGACGAGCTGCCGTAGCTCGTGTGGGGTGGCGCGTCGCCCGAGATGCGGACCGTGACACGGCCCCGTGCTGCGGCATCGGCGCGGCACACACGTGACCGGCCAGACGACGTGCAGTGATGGGAAAGACGACGGCCGCGGGGACTTCGAAGTCCCCGCGGCCGTCGTGCATCGGGCCCGCCCGTCGTACGGCCGAGCCGTCCGCGGTCGCGATCAGCCGCCGAAGAGAGCCCCTACCTCCGCCCGCACCGCGCCGAAGCCGGAGTACAGGACCACGGCGAGCAGGATCGGCACGACGACGCGAAGCGTCCAGAGCCACCCCTTGAGGAAGGGCCGGAAGCGCTCGCTCACGTTGCGCGAGACCTCGTCGAGCGGGTTCTTGTAGAGCCACCCGACGAGGATGGCGAGGCCCAGCCCGCCCAGGGGGAGGAAGACGTAATTGGTGACGGCGTCGAGCGCTCCGAGCGCTCTGATGTCCCATGCCGGCCAGAGGCCGAGCACGGCGATCAGCGTACCGGCGACCACCGATGCCTTCTTCCGCGGCATATCCCACTCGTCGATCATTGCCGACACCACGACCTCGAGGAGCGAGATGGCCGAGGTGATGGCGCCGATGAACAGGGCGACGAAGAAGAAGATGCCGACGATGCGGCCGATCCCGCCCATGGCGTTGAACCCACCGGGGAGTGCGATGAACAGTGCGCCCAATGTGCTGTCTCCGACGGCGCCCTGGAGCCCGAGGGCGAAGATGACCGGGAAGACGACGAGCCCGGCGAGGAACGCGACCGAAAAGTCGGAGATGGCGATGAACCCCGCCTCACGAGGCAGGCTCTCCTTGCGGGAGAGGTAGCTCGAGAAGGTGAGCATCGCACCCATGCCGAGGGAGAGCGAGAAGAACGCCTGGCTCGCGGCCGCCGCGAGCGTTTCTGCGTTGAAAAGATCCTCGAGTCTCGGCGTCAGGTAGAAGGCGTACCCCTCTCCGCTCCCCGAAAGCGTCGCGGCCCAGACGGCGAGCCCGGCGATGATCAGGAAGAGCGTCGGGATCATGATGACGCTCGCGCGCTCGATCCCCTTCTCCACGCCGCCCATCACGATCGCGATCGTGAAGACCATGAAGAAGAGGTGGAAGCCCATGGCGGGGATTCCGCTGGCGATGGTATCGAAGTATGCGCCCGTGTCCTCGGGGAGACCGGCGAAGATGCCGGCCAGCGCGTAGCGCGTGACCCAGCCGGCGATGACCGAGTAGAAGGAGAGGATCAGGAACCCGGTCGCGACGAAGAGGAACCCGAGCGGGACCCACCCCTTGCCGCCGGCCTCGCGCAGCGCGGAGATCGAGCTCTTGCCGGTGCCGCGCCCGATGGTGAATTCCGCGAGCATGACGGGGATCCCCACCGCGAGTGTCATGAAGATGTAGAGCACGACGAACGCGGCGCCGCCGTACTCGGCGGTGATGTAGGGGAACCGCCACATGTTCCCGAGCCCGACGGCTGACCCGACCGCGGCCAGGACGAAGCCGAGCCGGGTCTTCCACATCTCGCGCGCGAACTCCGGCGCATCCGCGTGCTCGGGCCCCGCGTGCGCCACCGTCGTCGGATCGGGTGCGCCCCCGCTGTGAAGATCTCCGTTCATGCGACCTCGCTGTTCATGAGGATTGTGGCGAGAACATTCGAATTTGAGCCAAAACGGTGTCCGAGCGCAAGTTGTCGGCGTTCTACCTCAATCGGCGGCGGCCGTTCCCTGCCGTGGCCGAGGCATGCGACGTGCGCAATCGTGCGCGTTGGAGGAGGTCGCATGGGCAAGTGCCGAATGATCGCTGCACCGCTAGCCGCCGTGTCCCTGGCCGCACTGGTCGCGAGCGCATGCGGGCGTGAGGCCGGAGAGGACGTGGGCCCGCCGCCGGCCGCCGAGGAGGCGCCGCTCCCCGCGCGGCCGGAGGTCGAGGGTTACAATCCGGAGTCTCTCGCGTGGTTCCGCGAGGGTCGCCCGGTCGTCTTCGAAACGCGGGAGTGGCGGCCCGTCGGACAGCCGCTCCCCGCGACGGCGGAATCGTTCCGCAGGGTCGGCGCGTTCGAGGGGATGGCGCTCTACGCGGCGCGCGAAGACTCGCCGCCGTACGACACGCTCTTCTTCCCCCTGGGCAACGACCTGTGGCAGCCGCTCGCCGCGGAGGAAACGGTCATCTCGGAATCGAGCCCGTAGCCGGGTACATGGCAGGGCGGCGGCTCTCCGCGCCACCGCCCGCTGCCCAAATCGCCCGGAGGCGCCTCAGATCCCGAAATCCACCGGCACCGGCTTGTCGCCGGAGTAGTCGTAGAAGCCGCGTCCCGACTTGCGGCCGAAGTATCCCATGCTGACCATCCGCTTGAGGAGCGGCGGCGGCGCGAAGCGCGTCTCGCGGTACTCGTCGAACATGATCTCCGCAATACGGTAGAGCGTGTCGACGCCCACGAAGTCGCTGAGGGTGAAGGGGCCCATCGGGTAGCCGGTCCCGAGCACCATCCCCTTGTCGATGTCCTCGATGCTGCCGAGCCCCTGCTCGAGCGCCCGGATCGAGTCGAGCATGTAGGGGACGAGCAGTCGGTTGACGATGAAGCCCGAGGTGTCCTTGGCGACGATCGGCTCCTTGCCGAGCGAGCGCGCGAACTCGAACGCCGTGCGGAACGCCTCCTCGCTCGTGGCGATGGTGCGCACCACCTCGACGAGCTTCATTACGGGCACGGGGTTGAAGAAGTGGAGCCCGACCATCCGGTCCGGCCGGCTGGTCGCGGCGGCCATGTCCGCAATGGTGAGCGAGCTGGTGTTGCTCGCGAAGATCGTCGACGGCGCACAGACCCGGTCGAGGGTGCGGAACATCTCGTTCTTCACATCGAGGTTCTCCGTGACGGCCTCGATGACGATGTCGACGTCGCTCAGTTCCTCGAGGGAGGTGGTGAAGTGGAGGCGCTGGAGGACGGCGTCGCGCTCCTCGGCGGCGAGCTTGCCCTTGTCCACCGCGCGGCCGAGGCTCTTTGCGATGGCGCCCTTCCCCTTCTCACAGAGCTCGTCGCTGACTTCACGCACCCACGTCTCGTAGCCGGCGCGCGCAGACACCTCGGCGATACCGCTGCCCATGAGTCCACACCCAAGTACGGCGACTTTACGGATCTCGGCCATGTGTCCTCCCTCGGATTTTCGATCTCGGATCGGCGATAAGCCGGCGGGAATATGGGGGCTCGACGGAGGCGGATCAACGGCGGCGGGGCAACCAATCCTCGACGTTGCCCAGGAGCCGGCGCCGCCACTGCGCGGGGGGTGGGACGAGCGGCTCGCCGTGCTCCAGCCTGTCGAGCAGCCCCTCGACCTCGATGCGCGCCCATGCGAACTTCTTGCGGAACTGGCTCCTCGCGATCGCGAACCCGGCCGCGACACCGCTGCTCAGCGAACCGCCGAAGGTGACGACGGCGGCCGCAGCCGCGCCGATCGGGCCGGCGAGATCGATCGCGAAATCGCCGACCGCGGCCGCGAGGCCGGCGCCCACCATGGCGCCGAAGATCCCGCCCGTCGTCGCTCCGGCGGCCACCACGTCCCGGCGCTGGGTGGTGAGGTCGACATCCATCCGAACGTGTGCGGCGCGCGCCTCCAGCGGCTCCACGGAGACCGACACGCCCCGTGCGGTGGCCAGCTTGAAGCGCCCCTTGTGGCGGGTGAAGGTCCGTGCGACCTGCGAAATGAAGTCCTCGGCCGGAGCGTACCAGCCGCCCCGCTCCCTCCTGCGCATCGGGTGCAGGTACTCGCGCGTGGTGAGATACTCGTCGAGGTTCCGGTAGACGTGGTCGGCGTCGCTGGGCACGACGCGGACTCCACGCACCATGGCGGGCCCGCACAGGCGATCCAGGAGCGAACTCTCCGGGGCGGCGTCCGACAGCTCGAGGAGCGCCTGACGCACGTGCCGTGACGGCAGTCCGATCTCGGAGGCGATGCGGAGCAGTTCCTCTTCGGAGATCCGCTCGTCCGCTTCCGCGTCGGCCGCATACAGCTCGGCGGCTCGCCGGATCACGGCTTCCAGCTCGCGGCGCGTGATGCCGCGCTCGGGGGCCCGGGTCGATGGTTTGGGTTCCACGGCCGTAAATCTATACGGACGATCAGATCCCGGCGAGAGCCCTTTGCACGACGCGCTCCAGGCCGCGCTCCAGCTCCTCGGGGAGGGCGAACGCTTCCCGGAACTCGGCCGCGAGCGCCTCGGCGTTTGCGCCGTCCACGTCGCGTCCGATCGCCTCGAGATAGAGCCGGTGGTAATCGGGGACGCGACGCGGCGCCACCTCCTCGAGGATCAACGCGCCGGCGCGCACGGCCGCCAGCGCCCTCAGCCGCTCCTCGCCCAGCTCCCGGATCCGGGCCGGCGCGACGTAGTCGCGGACGGCGTCGCCGGCGATGGGGTAGGTCGTCTCGTGGAGGAAGGCGAGAATGGCGTCGCCGGGGCGTCGTGCGGGCGGAGCGAGGACCGCGGCGCGCGGGAAAGGCAGGCCGCGGCTCACGAGGCGCCCCTCGGCGCCGAGCGCCGGCACGAGGAGCAGCTCGCCGTTCTCGAGCTGGGCGTAGACGAGGTAGTCGGCGAGCGAAGGCACGAACGCGTCCCACTCGCGCTGCACGTCGGCGGCGCGGGCCTGGAGCGTGGGGAGTTGCTCCTGCCAGTAGGCCGCGTAGAACGTCTCATGTTCCTGGCGCAGCATCCGCACGAAGGCGAGGACGGCCTGGCGCTGGGAGGCGCGCGGGAAGAGCGAACTGAGGAATGCGACGACGCGCGCGGCCTGGGCGGTTCCGGCGCGGCGCGGGTCGCCGCCCACGGCCTCCCACACCTCGAAAGCCGAAAAGAGCGCCGCCGTGTCCTGGAAGTAGAGGGGCAGGAACTCGAGC
Source organism: uncultured Gemmatimonadaceae bacterium (assembly GCA_964410055.1). GTDB lineage: Bacteria > Gemmatimonadota > Gemmatimonadetes > Longimicrobiales > RSA9 > CALBZE01. Next base: position 11,292 of record CAYPGK010000016.1, read on the forward strand.
CCATCGAATTCGGTGCCGGAGAGCGTGCCGGCCAGCCGGGCCGCAGCGGTGTCGAGCGGTGTCGGGTAGGCGCCGCGTTGGCGCTTGGCCGCAGTGATTTCTTCCACGTAGTCACGCTCGAACCGCGGGACCGGCACTCGGGAATCTCCCCCGTCCCGCCCCCGCACGTAGGCGAGCCCGTGATACCAGAGCGAGACGTGTTCGGCGAGTGCGACCCGCCAGCCCACGGGCCGCTCGGGCGTGGGCGCGGGCTCCTCTCCACCCAGCACGCCGCCGCATGCGGCGCCGAAGGCGGTCAGGACCAACGCCATCCATGACCGGCGCCGGGATCCGCCGTCGGGGCGCCCCCGGCGCGGGGGAGCCGATACGAGCGTGGGCCCGGCGGAAGCCGCCAGGCCCACGGGGGTCGGAGTCGCGGTCGGTCCGGCAGTTGGCATGGACTATCCGGGTTGGAGCTTCTCCCGCGCGGCTTCCACCTTTTCGGGGTCAAGCTTCGTGCCAGGCAAATCGGGCGCGAGAGACGGCGCTCCGAGCAATGGCGGATCTCCGGCCGACGGCGCCGGCGGCGTGGCAGCGCCCTCACCGGCCGCGCGCTCCACGGCGGCGCCCGCGACCTGCTTCAGGTAGGGCGCGAACAGGTCGATCGGGATCGGGAAGAGCGTGGTCGAGTTGTTCTCGGTCGCGATCTCGGTGACGGTCTGGAGGAAGCGGAGTTGGAGCGCGGCGGGCTGCCGACCCATCACGCCTGCCGCTTCGGCCAGCTTCGCCGAGGCCTGGAGCTCGCCCTCGGCCGCGATCACCTTGGCGCGACGCTCGCGCTCCGCCTCGGCCTGCCGCGCCATGGCGCGCTTCATCTCCTGAGGCAGATCGATGTCCTTCACCTCGACCGCGGTGACCTCGATCCCCCAGGCGTCCGTCCCCTCGTCGATGATCTTCCGCAGCAGTTCGTTGAAGCGCTCGCGCTCCGAAAGGAGCTGATCGAGCTCCGCCTGGCCGATCACGCTGCGCAGCGTCGTCTGGGCGAGCTGACTCGTGGCGAACAGATAGTCCTCGATCTCCATGACCGCACGGACCGGGTCGCTCACCCGGAAGTAGACGACGGCGTTCACCTTGACCGAGACGTTGTCCCGGGTGATCACGTCCTGCGGCGGGATGTCCAGTGCGACGATGCGGAGGGGCACCTTGACCATGCGGTCGACGCCGAGCGGGACGAGGAAGATGAGCCCCGGCCCCTTGGCGCCCTTGAGTCGCCCGAGGCGGAAGACGACGGCGCGCTCGTACTCCCGAAGCACGCGCAGACTGGTCCATAGGAGCGCGATCGACGCCACGCCGACGGGGAGCAGCAGTTCGAACATCGGGCCCTCGCTGTTGGAGGTTCGTTGGCGGTCGCGACCCGGCCGCCGGGTGGGCGGCCGGGGTGAAGGGTAGCGGTTCGTGCGGCCGGAGCCGCGCGGCTGGCGCTCAGCGTATCAGAGCGCCTCGACCACCACGGCGATCCCCTGCCCGCCGCCGATGCATGCGCTGCCCAGACCGTAGCGCGCGCCACGGCGACTCAGCTCGTGGAGCAGGTGCACCGTGATGCGCGCGCCCGAAGCGGCGAGCGGGTGCGTGATGGCGATCGCGCCGCCGTTTACGTTGGTCTTCTCGGGGTCGAGCCCGAGCTCGCGCGCGACAGCGGCGAACTGCGGAGCGAACGCCTCGTTCACTTCGACGAGGTCCATGTCGTCGAGCGTGAGGCCTGCCTTCTCGAGCGCCTTGCGCGCCGCGGGCGCGGGGCCGATCCCCATGATCGACGGGTCTACGCCGGCGATCCCCCACGAGACGAGACGGCCGATCGGCTCGATCCCGTTCCGCTCGGCCCACGCGGCGCTGGAGATGACGACCGCCGCGGCCCCGTCGCCGATCCCGCTCGCGTTGCCGGCGGTGACCAACCCGTCCGCCTTGAAGTACGGCCTGAGCCCCGCGAGCACCTCGGGCGTCGTCTCGGGGCGCATGTGCTCGTCGGTGTTGTAGAGGACCTCGCCCTTGCGAGTGCGGATCGGGATGGGCGCGACTTCGGCCTCGAAGCGACCCTCGTCCCACGCCTGCTTCGCGCGCTGCTGCGACCGGTACGCGACCTCGTCCGCCTCCTCGCGCGTCACGCCGTACTGCTCGGCGAGCTTTTCGGCCGTCTGCGCCATGGACAGCCCGCACTGCGTGTCCTTGAGCGCCGACCAGAGCAGGTCCTCGAAGTACTGGCCCGGCTCGCCGAGGCGCAGCCCGCCCCAACGGGCGCCACGCACGACGTGCGGCGCCTGGCTCATCGATTCGGTACCGCCGCACAGGCAGACCTCCGCCTCGCCGAGCATGATCTCCTGCGCGCCGTTGATGATCGCCTGGAAGCCGGACCCGCACAGGCGGTTGATCGTGAGCGCAGGCACTTCCTGCGGCACGCCGGCCCGCAGCCCGACGTGCCGCGCAAGGTAGATCGCATCCGACGAGGTCTGGAGTGCGTTGCCGAACACGACGTGGTCGACCGCATCGGCCGGGACGCCGGCGCTCTCGAGTGCCGCCTTCGCGGCGTGGACGCCCAGGTCGGTCGCGCTGAAGTCCTTCAGCGTGCCACCGAACGAGCCGAACGGCGTGCGGCGGCCCGAGAGGAAGACCACATCCGTGGAGTGCCCCTGCGTTGCCATGGTGTTCTCCTGATCAGGTTGCTCCGGACCGGCTTCTCGGACGAACGCATTCGCCTTCGGCCGCCCGGCATTGTTCCCTTACAACGGGTACGGGAGGAAGTTCGCCTTGTCGTGCGCCCTGGAGTAAACCTGGTCTCGTCGACTATGCTCCGCGCAGCCGGCCGCAGATCCAGTCGCCGACGGCTTCGGTGCCGAGCGAACCGCCCAGGTCCGCCGTGGTCTGATCCTGTGCGATCGACTCCCGGACGGCGGCCTCGATGCGGTCGGCCTCGCGCGGATAGCCGAGGTGCTCGAGCATGAGCGCCGCCGTCAGGATCGCGGCGAGCGGGTTGGCGCGGTCCTTCCCCGCCAGATCGGGCGCGGAGCCGTGGACCGGCTCGAAGAGCCCGGGCTTGCCCGGGTGCAGGTTCGCCGATGGTGCGAGCCCGAGCCCGCCGACGAGCGCGGCGGCCAGGTCGCTCAGGATGTCGCCGAAGAGGTTCGCCGCGACGATGACGTCGTAGCGCGCGGGGCGCAGGACCATGTCGAGGGCGAGGGCGTCGACGTACCACGCCTCGCGCTCGACATCCGGGTACTCGGCGCCGACCTCCTCGAAGACGCGGCGCCACAGTCCGCCCGCGTTGCGCATCGCGTTCGCCTTGTCGGCGAGCGTGACGCGGCGACGACCGTTGGCGTGCGCGAACTCGAACGCCGCACGGACGATCCGCTCCACGCCCTTGCGCGTGTTCACGTCCTCCTCGATCGCGATCTCGTCGGGCGTGCCCTGCTTGAAGGTGCCGCCCATCCCGACGTATGGCCCTTCGGTGTTCTCGCGGAAGATCACGAGGTCCACGTCCTCGGGGCGCACGTCCTTGAGCGGCGAGAACCGGGCATCGTAGAGACGGACCGGACGCAGGTTGACGTACAGGTCGAGACGGAAGCGCAGCCCGAGCAGGATCTCGCGTGCATGGGCATGGTCCGGCACCCGCGGATCGCCCAGCGCGCCGAGGAGGATCGCGTCGTAGTTCGCCTCCAGGTCTGCCATCTCCTCGGGCGTGATCGCGACCCCCGTGCGCAGGTAGCGCTCCGCGCCGTGGTCCCACTCGACGAGCTCGAGCTCGATCCCGAATTCCTCCGCGACGCAGCGGAGCACTTTCGCGGCCTGGCGCGTGACTTCGACGCCGATGCCATCACCGGGCAAAATTGCGATTCTGGCCATGTGTGGAGTATACGAACCAGTGGACATCGGCGCTAGCGGGCACGGCTCTGCGGATAGGATCGGGCGCCCGTGGCTCGGCGGGCGATGCCAGGCTAGCGACCCGGCTCCTCAGGTCCGCTCGGCTGGGCCGGAGCGGCCACAGTGACGACGCCTCGTGCCCCGGTCGCGATGTCGACGAATGGGTAGACCCCCGCAGGCGCGCCCTCGAAGCTGACGATCCATTGCGAGCCGGTCGTCAGGAGCGGCGGACTGCGGAGCTGTGCGGTACTGTCGAGGAATGCGACCGCGGCGGGCGGGAGCCGGTCGCGTTCGAAGGCGACGGTGTGTGCGCGAGAGTCGGCGGCAGTGAAACGGATGACGTCGCCGACGCGGATCCGGGCCGTGTCGGGCGTGAGCACGCCCTCACCGCCGAGCCGCACGTCCGCCACGGCGACGCCGGGCTCGAGGCGCACCGAGCCGGAGTCGAGCTCGATGACCTCGCCCCGGTCGCCGAGGGGCGGCTCTTCACAAGCCGCCGCGGATACGGCGAGGAGGAGGGCCCAAACGACAACGGGGCGCCCGATTCGCGAGCGCCCCGATGCGATGGTCCAGGTGGCCCTGGCCACGTATTACTGCGTGCCGGCGATCGCGGCCACGTACGCGGACACGGCCTGCAGCTGATCCTGCGAGAGCTGCACGCCGCCCATGGGCGGCATCGGCGCCGGGTACTCCTTCGGCTGGGCGACGCCGGTCTCGATCAGCGTGGCGATCTGCTGCTGCAGGTTACCCTGCGCCGGGTCGATCCAGAGCCACTCGTTGTCGCGCAGGCTGGGCGCGAGCTGCGAGCCCTCGGCGTTCATCCCGTGGCAGGTGTAGCAGATCCCCTGACCGGTGAAGATCTGCTGGCCCTGGGCGTACATCTCCTGCGTCACGCCGGGCGGCAGCTCGGCGGGCGCACCCGCCGCGCCAGGCTGAGCGGCAGGCGCCTGTGCCGACGGCTGCTCCTGCGTGGCCGGCTGCTCCCCGGACGGCTGGCATGCGGCCATGCCCATCATCCCCATTACCGCGAGCACCGCGGTCCTCTTCGTCCAGCGCATGGGCGTCCTCCTCAGGTGGATTCGGCTCGCGGGTTCATCCCGCTCGGTACGTCGCAATGAAAATCCGGCGCGTCCCGGGCGCCGGAACGGGGCGAAGATAAGGGCGGCACTCGGGGACGTCAACCGCTCCGGAGCCCACCGCCCGCGACGCAAGGCGCGAGCCGTCGGGCAAAGCGCGAGCGGATCGCCCGCCGTCGTTCCGGGCGCCCGCCTCAGGGCTTGCCCGGCCCCGCGGGGACGGCGGCCGGCGTGCCGCACCCGATGCAGAACCGCCAGCCGGATTCCAGCACCTCGCCGCACCGGGCACAGGGAATTTTGCTCTGATCCGTTCCGCAGTAGGGGCAGAAGCGAACGGGTCGCCCGGACGGCAGATGCTGGCCGCAGAAGGCGCACGCTCCGGCTGCCGCGCCCGTGGCGGCGGGAGCCGCCGGATCCTTCCCCTGGACGGGCTTCGTCGCCTCCGCACCGGCGGCCGGCTTCACCGCCGCCGAAGGCGGCGCAGCTTCCGGCGCGGGCGCGGCGACTGGTCCGCCCGACGCCCCCGCGGACGCGGCCGGCCGCCCGCCCTGTGCCGCACCGCTCGCCGGCGATGCGCCCGGCTTCTTGGCCAGCTCGGGCGGGACGGTGATCCAGGCGTCGCACGCGGCGAACTTCCTGTAGAGCGCGACGTTCGGGTTGGGCGACTCGAGCTCGCGGCGCAGCTCCTCGCGCGCGGCCTGCGGCTCCAGCCGGACCCGATCGCCCTCGCCCGCGAACAGGCGCAGGAGTGCGTGCTCGTAATCCGCGTTCAGCTCGATCCCGGCGACCGCGCGCGCGGTGCGGTACGGGATCAGGTCCTGGTAGATCTCCGCAACGGTGATCGGCCGCTCGAGAGCGTCGGGGCCACGGCTGCGGAGCGCCTGCACCAGCGCGAGGTGCAGGCGATCGACGATGTCTTGGATCATTGGTTCATCCCCCTGTCGTGAGGACGGCGCGCACGTTGGGCGGCGCCTGGCGCAGCAGCTCCTCGGCCCTGGGGTCGCCGGCGGAGCGAAGGGCGAGGATCAGCCCGATCCAGGCGCGTTCGTCACCCGGATCCGCCTCCAGCGCGCGTTGGTACTGTTCCGCCGCCGCGGCCGGTCGCTCCAGTTCCATGAACAGGTGGCCGAGCTCGCGACGGACGGCCGGATCACGCGGGGCAAGGCGCGCCGCGCGACGCAGGTAGTCGGCGGCGGCGGCGTGATCGCCCTGGCGCCTGTTGATCCGGCCCAGGTAGAGGAGAACGGTCACGTCCTCCGGCGCATCTTCGAGGATCTCCTGGAACGCGGCCTCGGCCTCGTCCAGGCGCCCGGCTGCAAACGCGGCGACGGCGTTGTCCATCCTGTCGTCGAACCAGCGCAGCAGCACGAAGACGAAGGCGATGAGCACGAGGACGGAAACGACCGCGGCCGCCAGGGTGAGGCGTCGCGCCCCGGCCCATCGTTCCGGCGGGAGCGCGGACTCGGGCTCGGCGCCCGCCGCCTCCTCATCGGGTCCCGCGAGCACGAGCGGCGGTTCTTCGGCCTCGGCTCGCCGCCTGCCGGTCACCTCGTCACGGAGCAGTGCGACGACTCGCCGGGCGAGATCGCCGTCGGCGGCGCGGACGTCGCCTCGCTCCGATCGTGCGGCGGCCCGCTCGAGTTCGTGGGCGGAGCCCGCCAGCTCGATCGAAATCGCATCGCGCCGGCGCAGCGCGTCGAGGAGCCGGTCCAGGGTCAGCTCGGTCGGGGAGAGCGCGGCGAGTCGGAGCGCGTCGGGAGCGTCCGGATCGGTGCGCAAGAGCAGCCGCAGGGAACGGTCGACGGCGTGCCACGTCTCGACGACCGCGCGCCCGAGCTCCTCGGTGGTGCGGTACTCCTCCAGCATGTGGATCGCGTGCTCCGCCTCGTCGAGGGGGCGAAGCACGCGAGAGGCATCGGTCATCCGCTCAGCACTCGATCCGCAACAGTCCCGCGCGCGCGCTGGCCCGGAGGAACGCTTCGGGGTCGTCGGACGGGATGCCGATCCCCGTCCGCTCGCGCTGCTCGTCGGCCTTGCGCCGCATGAACTGTGCAACCGACTCTTCGGGGAATCCGATCGCGTCGCGGAGCTGGCGCACGATGTCGAGCCAACTGCCGTGGTAGGTCTGTCCGTCGGGGAGGCGGACGCGGTGCACCACGGCGTCGCGGTCGATCGGCGTGTCCTCCTCCGGCTCGAGTGCGCTCCTCTCGATCTCGGCAAGGAGTGCGTCGATCGGGTCGGGCGCGACCTCCAGGTCCTCGCGCCGTGCTTCCCACTCGACCAGGACCGGGTGGCCGGGGCGCAACCCGTCGATCGTCTGCTTCAACTCGATGAGGCGCCAGAGCGCCAGCGGGTCCCAGTATTCGCTGGTCGGCACGCGCTCGAAGTGCCGGAGCGCGGCTTCGAGCTCGCCTCGCTCGTAGAGCAGGTGGCCGAGGTAGATCCTCGCCTCGTGGAGGTGCGGATCGAGGCGGAGCGCGCGGCGGAGCTCGCGGCGCGCAGCGCCCGGCCGCCCGAGCCGGTGCAGCGTGTAGCCGAGCGCCGCGCGGGCGTCGGCGTTGTCCGCGTGCAGTTCCGTAGCCTCGATGAAGACGTCGCACGCCTCCTCGAAGAGGCCTGCGCGGTAGAGTGCGCGCCCCATGGAGAGGAGGAGGTCCAGGTCATCGGCGCCGCTGCCCCGGCGGACCCGTTCGAAGAGCTCGATCGACTCCTCCGCGCGGCCGAGCCGGAGCAGCACCTCGCCCATACCGACCAGTGCGTCCTCGTGGTCGGGTTCGAGCGCGAGCGCCGTTTCGAACGACTGCCTGGCCCAGGCGAACTCCTCGCGCGCCATGCGCGTGTAGCCGAGGCCGATGTGAAGGTCCACCGAATGGGGATAAAGGACCAACCCTTCCTTCAGCATCTCGAGCGCCTGATCGTAATCGCCGGCGTCGTACAGGCGATGCGCGCGCTCATCGTACTCCTCCGAGCTGAGGAACGGTGTGGCCATACTTTGCGCCTCCTCTCTACGTCGAGACCGGTTTCGTCGAGCGTGGGGACCGGGAAGAGGGAACCGCCGGGGCGGCGGTTCACAATCTACTCACCGGTGCGGGCTGCGGCCACCCCTGAGGCGCTAGCGCTCGAGCCGGTTCTCCGGGAGGCGCCACACGAGCCGGGCGCCGGTGTGGAGGCGGACGGCATCGGACCGATAGAGCACTTCGGACTCGCCCACGAGTCGGGCGAGGAATCGGACGGGACCGTCCGGAAGCGGTTCCTTGATGAGGAGCGTGTTCGAGAATTCGGGCGGCGCCTGGCCGAGCGAGGATTCCCGGCCCGCCTCGTCGATGATCGCGATCCGGAGCGAGGAATAGGTGTCGTTTCGGACCACGACCTGCGCTGGCGCCGTCGCCGCAGGGAGCCGCTCCGCCACCGCGCCGGCCGTGAAGAGGGCAAGGATTGGCACTGCCAACGCGAACCGGCGCAGAGACATGGTCGACTCCTTTCGGCCGTGGCACGGTGGGCCGTCCACGATTGGCGTCGGGTGCGGACGGGCGTGCCGCCCGGTCCGCACCGTTCTCATTGATACGGGCGATGCGTGTCAGGGTTCCGAGTCGGGTGGATCGACCACCTCGGACATATACCAGCGCCAGTCGACCGGGAGGTTGCGAGGCAGCCGCTCGCGCACCGTCGGATAGCGGTCGAAGGGCAGGCCGTACTTGCGGTTCAGATAGAAGTTGACCGCATTCGCGACGGCGCCCGAGGCGGTGTACCCGTGCTCGCCGTGGGCGAGGAGCATCGCGGCGACGATCTCCGGCTCCTTCCCCCACGGACCCGCGATCCCGACGAACCAGGCGTGGTCGTCGCCGTGCGGATTCTGTGCCGTGCCGGTCTTCCCCAGGAAATCCCAGACCGGAAGCCGGCTCATCGCCGCGGTGCCGCCGGGGCCGACGACGCGGCGCAGCCCCTTGCGCAGCACCATGATCTGCTCATCGCGGATCCCGAGATCCAATCCGACCTGGGGCGGCTCGTTCGTGCGGACCATGCGCGGGACCGGCGCCTTGCCGTCGCGCCGCGCAACGGCCACGTAGAGCTGTGCCAGTTTGAGCGGCGTCAGGTTCACCGCGCCCTGCCCGATCGAGAGCGACATGATCTCGTTCTCGTTCGGGCGGTACCCCCAGCGCCGCTGCCACCACTGCCGATCCGGAGGGAAGGTGCTGGACAGCTCGTTCGGCAGATCGATCCCCGTCGGCGCACCAAAGCCCATCCGGGTACCCAGTTCGAGGAACCGGTCGAGCCCGACCTTGATCGCGACCTGGTAGAAGTAGACGTTGCACGAATTCTTGATCGCGCCGACCAGGTCGAGGGAGCCGTGCCCGGAACCGATCCAGCAACGCGCGTACCGGCCCTCGTAGCGGAGCCCGCCCGTACACGCGATCGGCATCCGGTCGCCCGGCTTGAGGAGGCCGAGCTGCATCGCCATCGCCGCGGTCGCCATCTTGAACGTCGAGCCCGGCGGCTGCGCCGCGCCGCTCGCGCGGTCCAGCAGCGGGTTCAGCGGGTCGTCGTTCAGCTTCTGCCAGAGGTCGGGGCGCACGCCGCCGACGAAGGCGTTCGGGTCGAAATTCGGCGTCGCATACAGCGCCAGCACGCCGCCGGTCTCCGGCTCGATCGCGACGAACGCGGCCTGGAAGTCCGGGATCTCCAGGTCCTCCGCCATGGACCGGAACAGCTCGGCAACGTAGCGCTGCAGGTCCAGGTCCAGGTAGAGGCGGATGTCCCGACCCGGTATCGGCGGCACGCCCGCCTCCTCGGGGAGCCAGCGCTTGATGCGGCCGATGGCATCCACCTCTAGATAACGCATACCGGGCTCGCCTCCTAACACCGCCTCGTACGACCGCTCCAGCCCGGTCTTGCCGATCCACCGGCCCTGGCTGTAGGTGGCGAACTCGGGCAGCGCCAGCTCCGCCTCGCTGATCTCCGCCACGTAGCCGACCATGTGCGCCACCGCCGGGCCCGCCGGGTAGCGGCGCTTCGGGTATTCGTGGATCAAGACGCCCGGGTACAGGAAACGTCGCTCCTGCAGCCTCGAGACCGCCGAGTAGGATGCGTCGTTGTCCACCTCCATGGGGAGGTGACTCTGACGACGGTACTTCCGCAACGCACGCTCGATCTCGTCGTCCGTCAGCCCGAGGATCGGACGGAGTCGCTCAAGCGTCGCGAGGATCGAGTCCATCGGCGCCGGCATGAGGAGCACCTGGTAGCCGACGTCGTTCTCCGCCACGATCCGGCCGTACCGGTCGTAGATCGTCCCACGCGGCGCCCGCACCACCACGGGGCGCAGCCGGTTCTCCTTCGCGATCAGCGCGTAGTGTTCCGTGGTGATAAGCTGGATCTTCGCCAACGCGAAGGTCAGCGCCGCAGCGCTGACCGCGATCGCAGCCCGCGCTCCCTGGCTGCGCCGCCGCCGCAGCGCGCGCGGGTGCTCGATCCTGCCTTTCCGGTCCATTCCCCGCGTCACTCGCGATAGCGAACGCCGCATTCGGGGCAGACCAGCTGACGCCCCCGCGGATGGAGAGGGGTTCGCCTCGAATGGCGCGGGCACAAGGCCTCGCCGCCTCCTTCCAGCGCCTGCTGCACCATTCGCAGCTCGTCACTCGACGCACGCGGCACTTCGTAGCGCACACGCTGCGCACAGCTCCCGCACTCCAGCCACAGCTCGCCGCGGCCGTCCGCGGCCGTGCCGACCCGAACGACCTCGGCCGCGCCCCCGCACCCGACGTGACACGGCACACTCGCGCCGGCATAGAACGTCTGGAAGAATCGGGGATCCACGTGCCCACGGACGGGCCCGGCCCCGACCTCGTTCCCGAATCTGGTCGCCATAGACACCTCCGCTGCGTGGGACGAGCGCAAGTGTCGTTCCCGGGGAACGGATGTTTGTCGGGAGGGGATGGGGTGGAAAAAGAAAGGGACGCAGGACCGCGGTTCAGGTGCGTCCGTGCGTCCCGAGCGACCGAGCGGCCGGTCCGCGTCCTCGAGGGGAGCGCGGCGGGCCCGGTGTCGGATCAGGCGGCGTTGGCCTCGTCCTGGTCCTCGGCATTGCGCTTGCCGCCGCGGGAGATGACGGGCTGGCAGAAACGGAGCCCCAGCGTGCGGAGTTCTTCGAGCTCCGCCTTGGAGAGGTCGGGGTAGCGTTCCGCCATGAATTCGAGGGTGTCATCCATCCACTCGACCTGCTGTTCCTCGGTTGCGCCGATGACGTCACAGCGGTGGATATGACTGAAGAGTTCGTCACGCGCCTGATCGAAGAGCGACTTGTTCACCGACCTATCGTGCTTCTTGCGAGCCAATCGATCCTCCTACTCGTGTTTCGTGTGCAGAGTACGCCCATACGTACACGGGCCGCCTCCAGAATTTCCGTGAAGGTTCGGCGGCCAATATAGCGGGCAACCACCGGGGCGCCAGGGGCGGAGGCCTGGCGCCGGCGTCCGGGCGGGAGACCGGCGAGGCGCGAATCCCGTTGGCGCGCGAACGCGTCGAGGGCGGGAGGTCGATCGGCCGCGTCTCCGAAGGGCGCGGGCACTGGAAGAATCGGGCCCGGATCGGCGGAGCGGCGGGGGCGCGTGTGTTGCACGGTTATGGAGGCCGGGGCCGCGCGCCTCACCCGGGTGGCGAACGCACGTGGGTGTGTGTTGCGGGTGCGGCGTTGGGAGCCCGCCGCGGAGTTGGGAGATGAGTCTGGTCCAGCGGGACACGGAAGTGGCGGGCTACCGGATCCATTCGGTGCACGCGGGGGAGGGCGCGCCTGTGGTGCTGCTGCACGGTCTGGCCGGCTCGCACCGGTGGTGGCGCTACACGCTGCCCGCGCTTGCGAGCGACTTCCGGCTGCACGTCCCCGAGCTGGTCGGCTTCGGCGGGAGCCGTGGTGCGCCGGTGCCGCGCGGCGGGATCCCCGAGATGATGGAGCTGCTGGTGAAGTGGCTGGACGCGCTCGAGATCGATCGTCCTCACCTGGTGGGTCATTCGATGGGCGGTCAGATCTCGATCCACCTGGCGGCGAAGCATCCGGAGCGCATCTCCCGGCTGGTGCTGGTGAGCGCGGCGGGTGTGCCGCGGCGGAGGTCGCCGGCGGAGCTGGTGCGCTTCTTCATCGAGGTCGCGCCGCCGCGCTCGTGGGGGCGCCCGGAGTTTCTGCCGACGATGGTGCGCGATGCCCTGCGGGCGGGGCCCCGGACGCTCCTGCGCACGACGGCGCACATCCTCGCGGACGACGTGCGTCCGCTCCTGAGCCGGATCCGGAGCCCGACGCTCCTCGTGTGGGGCCGGCTGGACCCGCTCACACCCCTCTCTCACGCGTGGGTCATGGCGGATGCGATCCCCGATGCGCGCCTGCGCGTGATCCCGGATGCGGCGCACAATCCGATGGTCGATCGGCCGAGGGAGTTCAACGTCCTCGTCTGGTCGTTCCTGAGAGAGGCGGCGGCCGGTGCTGCGTAAGGCGACGGTCGAGGTGGCCGGCCGGCCGGCGCGCTACATCGAAGCGGGCGCGGGTCCGGCCGTGGTCTTCGTCCACGGGCTGGGTCTGGCGGGCACGTTCTTCCGGAACCACTGTCGCGCCTTCGCGAGGGCGGGCTTTCGCGCCATTGCGCCGGATCTGCCCGGCTTCGGGCGGAGCCGCGGCCCGTGGCTCGGGCAGTCGGTCGAGGAGACGGCGGATTGGCTGCTCGCATTCGCCGCGAGACTCGGCCTGGGGCGCGTGGTCTGGGTCGGGCATTCGCTCGCGGCGCAGGCCACGCTGGACGCGGCCGCCCGTGCGCCGGCCCGAACACGCGCCCTCGTCCTGGTCACACCGACCGGCGCGCCCGGCCGGTGCCGGCTGCTGCGCCAGCTCAGCAACTTCGTCCGGGACGTAGGGCGCGAGCCGGTCGCGCTAGCGCCGACGGTGGCCCGGCACTACATCCACGGCTCTCCCACCGCATTCCTCGGGACGTGGCTCCGTGCCGCACGGGACCACCCGGCACGCAAGGCGCGCCGGGTCCGCTGTCCGACGCTGGTGGTGGCGGGAAAGCGCGATCCGGTGGTTCCGAACGACTTCGTCCAAACGCTGGTACGTCGCATCCCGGGTGCGGAGCTGGCCCGGATCCACGGCGCAGGACACGGGATCACGTTCGACCGCTCGGAAGAGTTCGACCGGGCCGTGCTCGCCTTCCTGCGCGGCGTGGTGGCCCGCCCGGACGCGGACTCCGGCGGAGTTCGGGGAGCCGCAGCGGCATGATCGCCCCGGGCGCGGGGGCGCGCCCGGGGCTTCGTCGGGTCAGGTGGTCTTGCGGATCCGGATCGCGCCGTTCACGGTCTCGAGGGAAAGCTCGCGGCCGCCCTGCCCCACGCGTCCGTTCAGCCGGCGCCGGACCAGCCGCCCCTGGACCTCGATCGGGAAGTCGGTCGTGATGTCGCCGTTCAGCGTGGCCGCCTGGACGTCGGCGTTCAGGTCGACGGGCAGCTCCACGGTGATCGAGCCGTTGACGGTCTTGAACCTGATCTCGCCCGACCAGTCGGCGCGGCCGAGCGTAGCGCGGATCGAGCCGTTCACGGTTTGCGCCTCGGCCGTGCCGGCGGTCTCGATCTCCACGTTGCCGTTGACGGTGTTGACGAGGACATCGCCGCCGAGACCTTGCGCCTCGACCCGGCCGTTCACTGTCCGCGCGGCGAGGTGCACGTCGGCGGGGACGCGGACGGTGAATTCGACCTGGACGTCGTTGTCGCGCGAGCTCATCCGGCCGCGGTTCCCGGGTGCGCACTCGTTGGCCCGCTCGCCCCAGGGCGTCGGATACACCGCGCAGATGGTGACGCCCTCGTCGTGCTCGATGACGACGATCTCGACCTCATCCGGATCGCTGCGCCTGCCGCGCTTGACGGCGTCGACAATGACCGCGTCCCCCTCGGCGGGGAGAGCGCGGATCGCGCCGTTCACCCCCTTGATCTCGACCGTTTGACCGGGCGCGATGCGTCCGTTCCAGGCAAAATCCTGTGCTTCGGCGGGCGCAGCGGCGAGGGCCGCGGTGGCCAGGGCGAGTGCGATCCCGCGGGGCAGCAAGCCCTTCGCTGTAATCCTCATTTCCCTATCTCCTGTCAGCGGTCCGCCCGGTGGCGGACGTGGATGGCTCCGTTGAACGACTCGAGGTCGATCCGGGCGGTGCCACGACCCAGCGTGACGCTGAACCGCTGGCCGCGGCGGACCTCGGTGAGGGTGACCGGCATGCCGAAATCGACTGTGCCGTTGAAGGTGGAGGCCGAGACGGTTGCGTTCGTGCCTTCGGGGATGCGGATGGTCACGTTGCCGTTGTGCGTCGTGAGTGCGTAGCGCCCGTCGTCGCGGATCGCGCCCTGGTAGGTGATGTCACCGTTGACGGTGGAGGCGACGACGTCGCCGGAGTCGATGCGCTCGAGCCGGATGCCGCCGTTCACGGTCTCGGCGCGAATGGGGCCGGATACGCCCGACGCGCGGATACTCCGATTGACGCCGCCGAGCGTGATGCGGCCGCGTGCGTCTTCGAGGACGACATCGCCCTCCACGGAGCGGAGCTCGATGATGCCGACACCGCCGCGGACGTGCACGTCGCCTCGAACGGTCTCGACGACGACTTCGCCGCCCGCGCCGTGGACCGTGACATCACTGAACGGGCCGGTGATGTGGAGCGCGGCCCGGGCAGGCACGCTCACCACGTAATCGACGTTGCGCGGCGGGCCGAAGCGACCGACGGATTTGATGTTGACGGCCGAGCCGGAGGTCCGGACCTCGATCCGGTCGCCCGCATCGTGGCTGGCCGCAATGCGGACCATGTCGCGATCCCAGACGCGAAGCTCGACGGAGCCGTTGAAGTTCTCCAGGCGGATGCGCGCGTCCCGCGGCACCGCGAAGGTCGTGTCGTACGAAACGGTCGGGGCGGCGAGGGCCAGGGCCACGACCAGGAATGTGCTCAACATGGCTTCACCCTCACGTCAGGTCTGGGCGCGGACGATCTCGCCTGCCCGGCGCAGGAACTGGAGCTTGCGATTCATGGTGTCCGCCAGGTGGCGATTGAGGTACACGTTCATCGGGTCACGCTCGAGTGCGAGCCGCGCCTCCTCGATGGCCTGATCGATGATGCGCAGGTTCGTCTCGAGCACCTCGACGGTAGAAGGATCGAGGCGGTCGCGCCCCTCTTCCAGGATCCGCCCGAGCTCGGCGACCGCCTGGTCGTAGGCGGACCCGAAGCCGTAGGCGGCCAGGAAGACCGATCCTGCGGCGGGCTCGGGCGACGTCGCCACGGGCGTGGCGGGACCGGCGCCGCTGCGTGACAGCGCGAGCCAGACGGCAGAGCCCGAGAGGAGCATGACTGCGATCGCGGCAGCGGCGAGCTGCGGGAGCGAGAAGCTGACGCGCCTGGCCCGTGCGCGGCGCCAGGCCGTCGCATCGACGACCGTCTCCCCCGGCGACTCGGCGGCGATGCGCTCGGCGATCGCCGGCCAGAGGTCGGCCTCAGGTGGGCGGTCTTCGAGCGAATGCGCCAGGGCGACGACGGCGCGCAGCTCCTCGAGCGTCGCACGGCACTCGCCACACTCACCCAGGTGCGTCTCGAGGGCGGCGCGTTCGGCGCCATCCAGCTCGCCGTCCAGGTATTCGGACAGACGGTCCTGCCAGGGGTGTTGGGCGTTCATCTCCCCCTACTCCTTCAGGTGACTGCGCAGGAGCATCCGCGCGCGGTGGAGCTGGG
>CAYPGK010000016.1:27091-36948 GCA_964410055.1 uncultured Gemmatimonadaceae bacterium
GGAGCATCCGCGCGCGGTGGAGCTGGGACTTCGACGTCCCGATGCTGATCCCGAGGCGTCGCGCGATCTCCTCGTGTTTGTAGCCCTCTATGTCGTAGAGCACGAACACCTCGCGCGCGCCGTCGGGGAGTGTTTCGATCGCCGCCTCGAAGTCGACGCGGAGGTCCGTGCGAACCGGGCGGTCGGCCGCCAATGAGAATGCGCGCTCGTCGTTCGCGTAGCGCGCGGCCCGCAGTGCCGCCGATTTGCGGTGCGCCAGGAACGAGTTGATCGCGACACGGTGCAGCCAGGTGGCGAACGCGGCGTCGCCGCGGAAGGTGGAGAGCTTCTTCCACGCGCGGACGAAGACTTCCTGCGTCGCCTCGTCGGCCTCGGCGGCGCCGAGCATGCGCCGCGCCAGCGAGTGGATGCGCGGGACGTGGCGCCTGTAGAGGCGCTCGAATGCCCGGGCATCACCGGCCGCAGACAGCTTCACATCGACGGCATCGGCCGCCGCGGTCTCCTGGGTTCGCGTTCGTGTCAGGGTCGGCACGCTTGCATTCCCGAATCGGGTCTCAGCCGGTTGGATGGACCCCGATCACGAAAGGTTGGAACGGCTCGGGAAGAACTCTGCGGGTCCGCCCGCCGGACGCAAGGGCGCGGTCCGAAAATTTCAGGGAGAAGTAGACGATGGAGTGAGATCGGATCGCTAGAGGCAGTCGGGCGGCGTGCACCGTGGGCCGTCCGCTGATCGTGGAAGTGCAGCAGTACAGTGAAGATCTGAGACGGATCGCCGAAGACATCGCCAACAGCGTGACGCATGGCGTGGGGCTGGGGCTGAGCCTGGCTGGCATGGCCGTGCTCCTCAGCCTGGCCGCCGATCACGGCAGCACACGCATCGTCATCAGTTGCGGCGTGTACGGGGGGAGCCTGGTCGGGCTCTACACGGCCTCGACGCTGTACCACAGCTTCCGTGAGCCGCGACTCAAGCATCTGCTCCGCATCATCGACCACTGTGCGATCTTCCTGCTCATTGCGGGAACGTACACGCCGTTCCTGCTGGTCAACGCGGATCGGACCGAGATCGCGCCGGTGCTCCTCGCCGTGGTCTGGCTGCTGGCGCTCGGCGGGATCGCGTTCAAGATCCAGTGCGCCGGACGCTACCCGCGCCTGTCGACGCTCCTCTATCTGGGGATGAGCTGGCTGCTCCTGGGGTCGCTGGCGCCGGTCCTGCCGGCGATCCCGGAAACCGGGCTGATCTGGCTTCTTGCCGGCGGTGTGCTTTACACCGGCGGTGTGTGGTTCTACGTGAGGGACGAGAGGGCGCGTTTCAACCACGCGATCTGGCACCTCTTCGTCCTGGGCGGGAGCGCGTGCCACTACATCGCGGTCTACGTCACGGTGCTGCCGAGGTAGGATGGGCCGGGAGCCGGGTGCGCACCCGGCTCAACCGACCTTGAGGAGCTCCTTCAACTGCTCCGGCGTGAGGCCCTCGCCGCGACGGGCACCCAGCCGGCCACCGGCACGGTTGAGGCGCAGCGCCGGGCGCACCGCGGCGCCCGTCCCCGAGAAGCTCGCGGTGAGCCCGGGCACGGTCTCGCGCGGGATCGGCTGACCGAGCACGCGCTCGATCGCGTGGATGTAGGGGAGCTCGCCCGGCGTCAGGAACGTGATCGCCTTGCCCGTAGCGCCGGCTCGACCCGTGCGGCCGATCCTGTGGATGTAATCCTCGGGGTTCTGCGGCACGTCGAAGTTGATGACGTGGCTGATCCCCTCGATGTCGAGCCCTCGCTGCGCGACGTCGGTCGCGACGAGGACGCGCACGGCGCCGTCGGCGAAAGCATCGAGCGCCTTCTGGCGCTGGCGCATGTCGCGGTCGCCGTGGAGGACCGTCACATCGATCCCGGCCGCCTTGAGCCGCGAGTGCAGCATGTCCGCTCCGATCTTGGTCCTCGTGAAGACCAGGACCTGCTGCATGCCGTCCCTGCCCAGGAGCTCGAGGAGGAGCGGGATCTTCTGATCGGGACGCACCGGGTAGATCGCCTGTTCGACCCTGTCGGAGGCCGTAGACTGCGGCGTCGCCTCGACCCAGATCGGGTCGTCCAGGATACGCAGCGCGAGCGCGTGCACGCCGGGCGGCATCGTCGCAGAGAACATCAGCGTCTGGCGCGGCTCGGGGAGCTCCGCCAGGATCGCCTCGATCTGGGGTCGGAACCCCATGTCCAGCATACGGTCGGCCTCGTCCAGGACGAGCACCTCGACCGTCGACAGGTCGACCGTGCCTCGCTCGATGTGGTCGATCAGCCGGCCGGGCGTGGCCACGATCACGTCGAAGCCCGCACGCAGGTCGCGGATCTGCGGACCGATCGGCACGCCGCCGTAGATCTCGCCGACCCACAGCTCCGAGTGCTTCAGCAACGCCCGCGCATCCTCGGCCACCTGCTGGGCGAGCTCGCGCGTGGGGCACACCACCAGCGTGTGCAGCCCCTCGCGGTCGATCTGCCGCTCCAGCGCGGGGAGCAGGAACGCCGCGGTCTTGCCGGTTCCCGTCTGGGCGATTCCGACCACGTCGCGCCCCTCACGCGCCGGCGGGATCGCCTTGGTCTGGATCGGCGTCGGCGCCGTCCAGCCCAGATCGCGGATCCCGGCGAGCAACGCCGGAGCCGACGTCAGCTCTTCGAATCGCATATCTTCTCCTGACTACACCATCACAACGGGCGCCCATGCGCCCGAAAATAAAGCGAGGCCGGACGACCGACGACGGGAACGGCGCCGCGTCCTGACGCGGTTCCCCATGCCATCGGTGCCGCCGGCCTCTTGTCGCACCTCATAATTTACTACAATTGGGTGCAAATCACAACCTGAATATGGCGAAAGTGGGGGTGTGTCCGTATCTTTGCCGGCCACCCTGCCCTGCGGCCGGACCCGCCGGACCGCCGTCCCGGGGCGAGGCTCGCGGACCGGACGGACCGCATCCCGGAAACGTCTGCGGCGCTCAGCCGCAGATCGAGCGAACGCCCTCGATCAGGCGATCCACTTCCTCCTCGGTGGTGTAGCACGCACAGCCGACGCGGACGAGCCCGTCGTGGGCATGGCCGAGCCGGGCGACGATGGTCGCGGCATAGAAATCGCCGTGCGAGACGAAGACCCCGCGGTCGGCAAGCCGTCTCGCGACCTCATCGGAAGTGAAGCCATCGACGACGAACGAAACCGTCGGGGTGCGCGGCTCGTCCGGACCGGGTCCGTAGAGGCGGACGCGGTCGATCGAGTCGAGCCCGTCCCAGATGCGACGTGCGAGCGCGGCGCCGCGGGCATGGAGCCCGGACAGGGCCGTGACGATCCTCTCCCGGCGGGACTCACCCGGAGCGAGTGAGGCGATGAAGTCGACGGCCGCCGCGGCGCCGACGATCCCTTCGTGGTTCTGCGTTCCGGTCTCGAGTCGCTCGGGCGCGGTATCGGGTGCGGGCTCGAGCCGCGGCACATGGAGCTCCTCGATCCTCTCGCGCTTGCCATAGAGCACGCCGACGTGCGGTCCGTAGAACTTGTAGGCCGAGCAGGCGAGGAAATCGCAGTCGAGGGCGCGCACGTCGATCGGCGCGTGGGCGGCCAGGTGCACCGCATCGACGAAGACGAGCGCGCCCACGGCACGTGCCATTTCGACGGCGCGTCGGACGTCGGATATGGTGCCGATTGCATTCGATGCGGCGCCGATCGCGACGAGCCGGGTCCGATCCGTAATGCAGCGCTCGAAGTCGGCCCAATCGAGCTGACCCGCCTCGGGACGCACCTTCACCTGGCGTGTACGGATGCCGAACTCCCGTTCGAGCGCGCGCCATGGCGCGATGTTCGCATGGTGGTCCAGCTCGGTCGTGACCACTTCGTCGCCCGCGCGCCAGCCACGGCCGAGGGCGCGCGCCAGATGGAAGGTCAGCGTGGTCATGTTGGCGCCGAACGCGACCTCCTCGGGCTCGGCGCCCAGGAGGTCCGCCAGCGCCTCGCGCGCGGCCGCGATGCATGCGTCCGTTTCGGCGCTCGTGGGGTATTCCCAATGGGTGTTCGCGTTGTGACGGAAGAGGTATTCCGTCATCGCATCCACCACCTGGCGCGGCACCTGCGTGCCGCCCGGTCCGTCGAAATACGCCACGGGAAATCCCGCGTGCACTCGGTCCAGCGCGGGGAAGTGCGTCCGGATCTCGGAAGGATCCGCGACGACGGACTCCAGTCGTGTGGTCACTGACATACGATCGCCCTTCCGTGGTCCGCCGCTCCGGCGGCGTCATGGTCGTTGGCACAGACGCGTGGTATTGCCGGAATCTATCGCGGACCTGAGCAGTTGCCTACTCGATGGCGGCCGGGTACGGCGCCCCGGGCAGGATTGGTGTTTACGAGTATGAGAGCGGAGTTCAGCGTGACAGGAGACAAGTACCTGGGCATCCTGGAGGTGCTGGGAGGCGGCGCCGGCTTCATCCGGCGCCGGGAAACGGGCTACCTGCCCGGAAACAACGACATCTACGTCCCGCAGAAGCTGATCCAGCAGTTCGGCCTGCGCACGGGCGACGAGATCAGCGGAGAGGTCGGCCGTTCGCCGGGCCGTGGGAAGAGCCCGCCCCTGGCGCGGCTGGAAGCGGTGAACGGCCGGCCCCCGGAGGAAATGCGAGGTCGTCCCGACTTTCCACGCCTGAGCGCGCAGCACCCGAACGAGCAGTTGGTGCTGGAGTGCGACATTCGCCGACGCGGCCAGCCGGACTACACGAACCGCGTGATCGACCTTTTCTGTCCGTTCGGAAAGGGCCAGCGCGCATTGATCGTGGCTCCGGCCAAGGCCGGGAAGACGACCGTGCTCCAGGGCGTTGCGGAAGGGATCGCGAGGAACCACCCGGAGTGCAAGCTGATCCTGCTCCTGGTCGACGAGCGGCCCGAAGAGGTGACGGAGATGGAGGCGTGCGGCTTCGGCGAGGTGGTCGCGTCGAGCTTCGACTGTCCGCCGGACCAGCACGTGGCGGTGGCCGAGATCACGCTGGAGCGGGCGCGGCGTCAGGTCGAGCTCGGCGAGGATGTGGTGCTGATCCTGGATTCGATCACGCGCCTCGCCCGCGCCTACAACGCGGTGGAGGCGGGGAGTGGGCGCACATTGTCCGGCGGGCTGGACGCGAACTCGCTCGAGAAGCCGAAGCGCTTCCTCGGCAGCGCGCGCAACGTGGACGCGAGGCAGGGCGGCGGCTCGCTCACCATCATCGCGACCGCGCTCGTGGACACGGGCTCGCGCATGGACCAGGTGATCTTCGAGGAGTTCAAGGGAACCGGGAACAGCGAGCTGGTGCTGAACCGCGAGATGGCGGACCGACGGATCTTCCCGGCGATCGACCTGGTCGCGAGCGCGACCCGGCGCGAGGAACTGCTCCTCTCCGAGGAAGGACTCGCCGCGTCCAGCCTGCTGCGCAAGGAGTTCGCAGGCTCGACGCCCGCCGACGCGATGAACACGCTCCTCGCCCTCATGCGGCAGACGGAGTCGAACGAGGCGTTCGTCGGGAGGTTGCTGGCCCGGGCGTGATGCGCCCGAAACCGGTATCCGACGGGTAGAGGACGCCCCTCAGCCGCGGTGGCGCTCTACGTAGTCCAGAGCGCGCTCCGCCAGGTCCTGGCTCCGTAGCCCGGCCTCGACCGCCGCTTCGATCGCCTCCTCGATCCCCTTCCCCTCGTCCAGCACGAGGTACGGGATCAGGAGCACGCCGACCCGGTTCCCGGACGCACAGTGAATCACGACCGGACGCTTCGCCCGGTCCCGCATCAATTCACGGAAGCGCCCAAACGTATCGTCCGTGAGCGTGTCGGGCGTCACCGGAATGTTCACGTACTCGAGCCCCAGCCGACGGACCGCCTCCGGCTCGTCGTAAGGCCGCGGCTCGCCCGGGGCGCGCAGGTCGAGGACCGTGCGAAAGCCCCGCTGCGCCAGCGCCTCGAGGTGCGCCTCGGTCGGCTGACCTCCCGCCAACACTTCCGGTAGCGGACACGCCGCATTGGCCAGCCCGGGCACCAGGTTCCGGATGTCTTCCCCGCCCTGTTCCATCTCGTCTCCCTCGGTTCTTTTCGCGTGGCGCAGATCCCTTCGGCGCTCGCGGCCCACAACGGTAGAGTCGACGCGAACGAGCGTCAACCCGGGGTTGGATCGGTGTACCGTCGCCTTTATATTACCATAGAGGAAAATGGCAATCAAACGCCGCCGCGAGGAGGAGTCATGCCGAGACAGTTCACGGATGAGGCGATGGAGCTCATCGCGACGCGCTTCAAGGTGCTGGCCGAGCCGATGCGGCTGCGGATCCTGAACGCGCTGCGCGAGGGCGAGAAGAGCGTGACGGAGCTGGTCGCGGAGCTGGGGACGGGGCAGGCCAACGTGTCGAAGCACCTCGGGCTGCTCTACCGGCACGGGATGGTGGAGCGTCGCAAGGAAGGGTTGAACGTGTACTACAGGATCGCGGACCCGTCGATCCTGGAGCTGTGCGAGCTGGTCTGCTCGAGCCTGGAGGCGGACCTGGAGGCGAAGCGGGCGGCGCTGGGGGGCTGAGCGGGGGTCAGCCGGAGAGCGCCGCAAGTCCGGCGAGAGACGCGAATCGGCACTGCATCTGCGGGGGTGGGGTCGGGACCGTCGGGCGTTCCGCGCCGGGGAGGCGCGAGCGGCGTACGGCGGCTCGAGGGAGGAGCGTCACCGAATGGAGCGGGAGCGGATCGAGGTTACGGTGAAGCTGGTCCAGGACGAGACGAGCGCGCTTGCGACGGTGCTCCAGGACTATTACGGGAAGCTCCAGGGCTTCGGGCTCCCGGAGAGCCTGTCGGAGCGTCTGCTCGTGGACTTCCAGAGCTGGCTGCTGAGCAACTACCGGCTGACGAGCGACCGGCAGTGACGTAGCGCTCGCGGCCTTCGGGTCTCGTCGTTGTGGCCGTCCGGTCTCGCCGTTGCGGCCGTCCTGCCGCGGCGAGTGAGCGAGGCCGAGTTCGGTCATGGAGCCGGCAGTCGCAGGTCGAGCGTGCGAGAGGTCGCGGCGGAGTCGATCGGCACGATGGCGACGGCCGAATCGCGGACGAAGATGCGAACGGTCCGCACGGAGGCGGGCACCGTTACCCGGTAGGAGGCGCTCTCGCCCGGAGAATTGAGGACCCGCACGCCGCCGGGGAGGACGAGGAGCTCGGCGTCCGCAGCTTCGCCGAGGACCTCGACGAGGGTGGTCGGGTCGTCGCCGACGCGCAGCTCGAGCCGGCCGGCGTCCTGCGCGCTCGCGAGCTCGATCGAGAGCTCCCCGCCCGCGGGCTCGAACCTCACACGGGCGCTGACCTCGACGACGTCCTCGGGCGGAGCCCCGGCCTCGACGGCGGGTCGCGGGCGGTCGGGGCTCATGCCGGTCCACACCTCCACGACCCAATTCGTGACCCATGCCCGTGCGGGACCGGCGAGGACGCCTGCGGCGACGACCAGTGCGGCGATCGAGGCGGCGCGCATCCAGACGACGCGCCTGTGCCTCGCCGCGGATGCCGCCGCCTTCCGGGCTACGCGCGGGCCGGCGTCGCGGAGCGTGCCCGGGACCTCGACGTCGGCTTCGGCAAGGAGCGCCGAGATCGCACTCGATCGGCGGCGCAGCTCGCGGAGCCGTCGGTTGCACGCCACGCAGGCGGCCAGGTGATCACGGCCCCATTCGCGCTCCCCCGGGTCCGCCTGGCCGTCCATGATCCGGACGAGCTCGCCGTCAGACAGATGGGCTCGCGATACGACGGCGCTCATAGGTCCTCCTCGCCGAGACCGAGCTCGGCCGCCAGCTTGTCGATCGCGCGGGCGATCAGGGTGCCGACCGAGCCGGTCGTCGTCCCGACCGCCTCGGCGATCTCGCGGTGGGTGAAGCCTTCCTCGCGCATGAGGAGAATGGTCCGGTCGCGCACGGACAGGCGCTCGAGCGCGGCGCGGACGTGCCGGCGCCGCTCCTCGGCGGCGAACGCCGCGTCGGGCGCGGGCGGCGGCTCTCCGATCGGCGCGCGATCGGCGTTGCCGTGCAGGAGGCGGAGCCGTCTCGTCCGGGTCCGGGTCCACTCGCGCACGACGTTGGTCGCGACGCGGAAGAGCCAGCCGCGGATCTCCCTCGGCTCGGGCGGACGAACAGCCAGGCGGACGAACGCTTCCTGCGTGGCATCGGCCGCCAGGTCCGGGTCCCCGGTGAGCCGGCACAGATAACGGAAGAGGTCCGCATGGTGCTCCGCGAAGAGCGCGGCCACGTCGATCGCGTCACGACGCGGTCCCGGCCCCGTGGCGATGTGACGGGTCTCGCGGAACGATCGTCCCACTCGTGGCATCCGGCGGCTCCGATCCGGGGTCATCATCCGCCCATCAATGCGCGGGTGCGTGGAGTTCTGACAAGTCCGCCGAGAGTTGTCGTGCAGTCGCGGGCGGTCCCTGCCCTTGCGCGATCGGATACTTTCGCCATTATACGACCGTCCGCACGATGAGTCGCCGCGGGCACAGGCCTACGGAGGACGTCCTCCTTCACCAGAATCTGGAAGACCATGGAACACCGACCGTTCACCGTCCCGAGCCGCACGCTGATGGGTGCCGGCCCCATCGATGTGCCGGAGCGCGTGCGCCGGGCGCTGATGCAGCCGACGATCGGGCACCTGGACCCGGCCTTCATCGAGTTGATGGACGAGGTCAAGGGCTTGCTCCAATACGCGTTCCGCACCTCGAACGCCATGACCATCCCCATCTCCGGCCCGGGCACCGCCGGGATGGAGAGCTGCGTCGTCAACCTGGTGGAGCCGGGCGACAAGGTGGTCGTCTGCGTGAACGGCTACTTCGGCGGCCGACTCAAGGCGATGGCGGAGCGTTGCGGCGGGAACGTGGTCGAGCTGGCGCTCCCGTGGGGGCGTGCGGTGGACCCGGAGCGTCTCGAGGCGACGCTACGCGAGCATCCGGACACGAAGGTGGTCGCGTTCGTGCACGCGGAGACGTCGACGGGCGCGCTTTCCGATGCGAAGACGCTGGCGGAGATCGCCCGTCGCCACGGCTGCCTGACGATCGTGGACGCGGTGACGTCGCTGGGCGGCTCGCAGGTCGAGGTGGACGCGTGGGGACTGGACGCGGTCTACTCCGGCTCGCAGAAGTGCCTTGCGGCGCCGCCGGGGCTCTCTCCCGTCACGATGGGCGAGCGTGCGCTCGAGAAGGTTCGCGGTCGCAAGACGCCGGTCCAGAGCTGGTTCATGGACGTCTCGCTCCTCATGTCGTACTGGGCGGGCGAGGGTCGGCGGGCGTACCACCACACGGCGCCGAGCAACGCGATCTACGGGCTGTACGAGGCGCTGCTCATGCTGCGTGAGGAGGGGATCGAGAACGCGTGGGAGCGCCATCGTGCCAACCACCTGGCGCTCCGCGCGGGGCTGGAGACGCTCGGTCTGAGCTACGTGGTCCCGGAGGGTGAGCGGACGCCTCAGCTCAACGCCGTGCACATCCCCGAGGGAGTGGACGACGCCCGCGTGCGCCGGCATCTGCTCGAGGAGTACAGCCTCGAGATCGGTGCCGGGCTCGGCGACTTCGCCGGCAAGGTCTGGCGCATCGGGCTGATGGGGTACGGGAGCCGTTGGGAGAACATCGAGCGCTGCCTGACGGCGCTGGGCACCGCGCTGGCCGCCGAGGGCAAGGGCGTGGACCCGAAGGCGGCAGTCGACGCGGCGCGCGATGCGCTCGACGCGGCGCTCGCCGTGAGCGGCGGGGCCTGAGTCCCTATCAGTAAGGTCAGCGGCGGGAGCCGTCGACAGAGTCACGACGCGCGGCCGGCGGCCGACCCCTCACGGGGCGGCGGCCGGCCGCGCGTCGCTTTTTCGGACTGCCGTGGGGCGTGCCCGGG
>CAYPGK010000016.1:37048-47956 GCA_964410055.1 uncultured Gemmatimonadaceae bacterium
GGGGCGGCGGCCGGCCGCGCGTCGCTTTTTCGGACTGCCGTGGGGCGTGCCCGGGCTGACGTTCAACTGGCGGGCGAGCTGCGCCCTGGACAGCGTCAGCGTTCCGATGAGTCTCTGCGCCGGAGAATCGTTCGGACTCGGTATCCTCATGCGATCCACCTTCCTCTGCGGAGGGTCCGGGGCCATGCCTCTCTGCACGAACGCTTACCATTCTCGATGTAGGACACGTCGAGCCGGGCCCGAACCGGCCGAGGGGGCGGCACGTGAAGATGGTGCCTGCACCGGCGCATTTTGGGGAAGCGTGAAATACGTGCGGCTGGTCGGAGGTCATTGCGCCGCACGGCGTGGCGCGGCCAGCGTCAGGTGGTAGACCGGCTGGAGCCGCTCGAGCGTGACCAGCACCCGGCCTTCCGCCTGGAGTTCGCGCAGCACCGTGCCGAGGACGGCCTTGAGCTCGAGCGCGCGTCTTGCCGCGACGCGTTCTGCGGCCGTGCGGGCGAAGGCCTCGAGGTGCGGACGCAGCCGCGGCGCGTCGGGCACGTCGATCGGAACGATCGGGTCGACCGGGGCCGCGAAGGCGGCGTAAGCGATGTCCACGGTGGTGCCGAACTCGTGTGCGCTCGTGCCCCGCGCAGCGTTGGGGTTGCTGCGGCGTAGCGCGGCCTGGATCTCGGCGGTCCGCAGGACGGAGGAGATCTCGAGGCGGAAGGGCGGCGCGCCGAGCTCGGCGAGGCGC
Organism: uncultured Gemmatimonadaceae bacterium; assembly: GCA_964410055.1. Classification (GTDB taxonomy): domain Bacteria; phylum Gemmatimonadota; class Gemmatimonadetes; order Longimicrobiales; family RSA9; genus CALBZE01. Next base: position 37,785 of record CAYPGK010000016.1, read on the forward strand.
GTCTGGAAGCGCTCGCCGATCTCCTCGAGGAGGGTGCGGGTGTCCGGTGTCACGTAGGGGAGCGAATACTCGAGCTCGCGCACGACCCAGTATCTGGACTCCGGCTCGAGCTCGACCAGGCGACCCGCCTGTTGCAGCGCGAGCAACTCCTCGTCGCTAGAGGGACGCGGCACGCCATACCGCCGGGCGCGGGCGAGGTGCGCGTCGTTGCCGTAGCGGCGGAGCGCCGCCTCCTGGGCGGCGGTGAGGAGCGGGAGCGGCTTGAACACGCGGTCGATCGAGTCCGCCCGGCTCTCGATGCGCTCCCGATGGAGCTCGAGCGTGCGCTCGATCTGGGCCTGGGCAGACGCGTCGGCCGACCCACGCGGCCCCGCGCCGTCCCGCTCGCCGCAACCGGCGGCAGCAAGCGCCGCCAGGCCGATCGCGACGAAGGCGGGACGGCGACGTCGCCTTATTCGCTCCGCACCCGACTCAACCCGGCCGCGCGCGAGCATACTGCGGCGGCCAGTCGACGTCGACACCGAGTCGGTGCGCGGCGAGGAGCGGCCAGTGCGGCTGGCGGAGCAGCTCGCGGGCCAGGAGGACCATGTCGGCATGTCCGTCGCGTACGATGCGGTCTGCCTGTTCGGGCTCCGTGATCAGCCCGACGGCTGCGGTCGCGATTCCTGCCTCCTTGCGGATCCGCTCGGCGAATGGGACCTGGTACCCCGGCGCCACGGGGATCTTCGCACCGGGCACGAGTCCGCCCGTGGAGCAGTCGACCAGGTCGACGCCGTGGTCCTTCAAGCGCCGGGCCAGCTCGACGGACTCATCCGGCGTCCAGCCGCCCTCGACCCAGTCGGTCGCGGAGATGCGGACGAAGAGCGGGAGCCGCTCCGGCCATACCTCGCGCACCGCGTCGACCACCTCGAGGGTGAGCCGGATCCGGTTCTCGAATTCGCCACCGTAGCGGTCGGTTCGCCGGTTCGAGAGCGGGGAGAGAAACTGATGCAGGAGATATCCGTGCGCGGCGTGCACCTCAGCGACCTCGAACCCGGCCTCGAGGGCGCGTGCGGCGGCGGTGCGGAAGGCGTCGACGACGCCCCGGATCCCCTCCTCCGTCAGCTCCCGTGGCTGCGGGTACGTTTCGGAAAACGCCACGGCGCTGGGCGCGACGACTTCCCAGCCGCCCGACTCCGGCGGCACGGCGCCGCTCCCCTCCCACGGCCGCCGCGTGCTCGCCTTGCGACCCGCGTGCGCGAGCTGGATCCCGGCCACCGCGCCGTGCTCGCGCAGGAAGCGGGTGATGCGGGCGAGGCCGTCCACGTGCGCGTCATCCCAGATCCCGAGGTCCTGCGGGCTGATCCGACCCTCGGGCACGACCGCCGTCGCTTCCGAGATCACGAGACCCGCGCCCCCGGTCGCGAAGCGGCCCAGGTGCACCAGATGCCAGTCGTTCGCGAATCCATCCTCGGACGAGTACTGGCACATCGGTGACACGCCGATGCGGTTGCGCAGCGTTACGCCGCGCAACCCAATCGATTCGAACAGCATCGCTCAGCTCCGGCGATCGGCGATCACCCGGTCCACGCTCGCGGCACCCGCGCCCGTGGCGGCCAGGTGCAGGAAGATCACCGCGTACAGCAGCGAAAGCTCCCCGCCGTTCTGGATCGGTGCGAGCGCCTGAGGCATGTGCGCCATTACGTACGCCGCCACCATCTCGAGCGCCAGCACCAGCGCCACCGGCCGCGTAAGCAGACCGACCACGATCAGCGCCCCGCCGAAGAGCTCCAGCACGCCCGCCAGACCCATCAGCGAGAAGAGCTCCGCCGTCGCGCCGGAACCGCCCATCCCGCCGAACCAGCCGAGGAGCTTCTGCGCGCCGTGCGGGATGAACAGCAGCCCCGCGGCAATCCGCAGGATCACATGCGTCGCCGACGCGAACCTCGAGAACACACCGTTGCCTTCTGCCACCGCCATTCTCGACTCCTTCCAATCGGCCCCGCTACGGGCCGTCCCTCCGATTGACGTTCCGCCGGCCGCACTCACGGCCGGCAACGAATTCAGGCGCGGAGCCCCGCGCCCGACTCCTGCTCCCACCCCGCCTCCACCCCGTTCACCACATCGGCCAGCGTCCGGGCCCCGAGCGCCGACTCCATCGCGCGACGCGCCGAGTCCGTCGCCTCCGTGAGGACCGTCTGGATGTGCCGCCCAACCGGACACGCCGGGTCCGGATCCCCGGGGTGAAGGGCGAAAAGATCTCCGCCCTCCACCGCCCGATACACGTCCAGCAGCGTCACTTCCGCCGCCGGCCGCGCAAGCAGCGCTCCGCCACCCGCTCCCAGCCGCGACGTCGTGAGGCCCGCACGGGCCAGTTGGCACAACAGACGCCGGATCACCGCCGGATTCGTGTTGACGCTCGCCGCAAGACGCTCCGACGTGACCGGCTCACCCTCGCTCGTCGCGAGCATGGTCAGCACGTGCACGGCCACCGCGAACCGGCTGCTGATCGTCATGGCCCCCTCCGGCAGTGTGTAACCGAAGCGGATACATACCCGGACCCTGATGAGGCGTTCCGCGTGGACGACGGGGCATGGCATGCTCATCGCAAGCGGAGCGGGCGCGGGCGGGGCGGCATCGCCGGCTCGCCGAACCGGAACAGCGGAATGCGGGAGGAGCGGATGGCAGGGACGACGATGTGGCGGATCGACCCGGCCCGCTCGACACCCACGAGCTGGCGGCGGGCGGCCGGGTTCCCGGCGGCGCCGAGTCACCTGCGGGGGCTTGCCCTGGTCGGTTGACCGGGCGGGTGACGCCGCGGCCCCTGCCCCGCCGCCGCGCTCGCGGTCGCCTATTCGCCCCGCCCCGCAAGGCACTGCGTGATCCACCGGCGGGCGGCGTCCACCTCCTCCCGGCTCACCGCGTGTCCGCCGGGCTCCCAGTGGAGGGTGACGTCGGCGCCGGCCTGGCGGAGCAGCTCCGCGAGCCGCTCCGCCTGTGCGGGCGGCGAGATCGGGTCCATGCGCCCGGCGCCGATGAAGACCTGCGTGCCTGAGAGGTCGGGGAGCCGTTCCGGCTCGAAGGGCACCATGGGGCTCAGGAGTACGGCGCCGCGCAGCACGCCGGGGCGCCGCAGCAGCACGCTCGCGGCGATGTTGGCGCCGTTCGAGAAGCCGACGGCGACGATCCCGTCGCGGTCGAGCTGGTACGTCTCGGCGGCAGCCCGGATGAAGTCCGCCAGCTCGTCGGTACGGCGCGCGAGGTCCTCCTGATCGAATACGCCTTCGGCGAGGCGGCGGAAGAAGCGGGGCGCGCCGCGCTCGAGGACCTTGCCGCGAGGGCTCAGCATGCCGGCGCCGGGAAGGAGCGCACGCCCGAGCGGGAGCAGGTCGTTCTCGTCGCCGCCGGTGCCGTGGAGGAGCAGGAGCGTCGTCCCGCCGGCCGCCGCGCCATCCGTCGACGGCGGGACGTAGCGGTGCACGAAGCCGAGCGCCTCCGCGCCCACGTCCTCGGGGCCGGTCGCGCCGGCGAAGAGCGGGGTGGCCGAGTCGGGCACCGGCAGGTGGATGCGAGGCAGGACCGCCTCGATCTCCGCGCGGAACGGCTCGTACTGCGGCGGGAGCATGAGGCGCTCGCCGAGATGGTCGACCGGCTCGTCGACCGTGAAGCCGGGCGGATGGGTTGCGAGCTCGTAGAGGACGCCGCCCGGCTCGCGGAAGTAGACGGAGCGGAAGTACTTCCGGTCGATCACCGGCGTCGGGTGCAGCCCGTCCTGGACGACGCGCTCGCGGACGGCGAGCTGGGCCGCGTCGTCCTCGACGCCGAAGGCGACGTGGTGCACCGTCCCGGCGCCGCCGAGCCCGTGGACGAACCCGCCGACGGTGCGGACGTCGACGATCGTGCCCGGCCCGCCGTCGCCCGCGGCGAAGCGCCGCATCGCGCCGTCCTCGTGGACGGGCCGCAGTCCCAGCGTATCCGTGAGGACCCGCTCCGTCGCCTCCCCGTTCTCCACCCAGATCGTCACGCCGTGGAAGCCATGGATCGCGTGCTCGGCGGGGATCCCCGGCGCACCCTCCCACGCGGGCCGGGCCTCGGCGGCCGGGTGGGCGACGAGCTCGAGCATGAGCCCGTCGGGGTCGCGGAACGCGATCACCTGCTCGGCATCCGCTCCTGAGCCGCGCCGGCTCGGCCCGTCGTACCTCACGTTGTGGCGCAGCAGCCGCTCGATCCAGAACCCGACCGCGCCGGGGGCGATCGCGAAGGCGGTCACCGCGACCTGCCCCGCCCCCTGCCGCCCGCGCCGCGCACCCGGCCAGGGGAAGAAGGTCATGATGCTCCCCGGCGTGCCGACCTCGTCGCCGAAGTAGAAGTGGTAAGTCTGCGGGTCGTCGAAATTCACCGTGCGCTTGACGAGCCGCAGCCCGAGGAGCCCGACGTAGAAGTCGAGGTTCCGCTGCGGATCGCTCGCGATCGCGGTGACGTGGTGGAGGCCGGTGACTCGGGGCATCGTTGGCTCTCGGGTTGTGAGTTCGTCGTGGACGGGTCGGAAGTTCATCGTGGGTGCGGCGCGGCCTCATCCGGCCAGATCAGCCGAGCCCCAGATACGTCATGAGCTCCCGCGCGGCCGCGCCGCCGGCGCGGTTCGCGCCAATGGTCGACGCCGAGGGGCCATATCCGACCAGGTGTATGCGCGGGTCCTTCGCGACCTGCGTGGCGAGCCGCCCGGTCATGACGATCCCGCCGTTCGGCTCACGGAGCATGAGCGGCGCCAGGTGATCGAGCGCGCTGCGAAAGCCCGTGCACCAGAGGATGACGTCGGCGCGGAGCGTGGTGCCGTCGCTCCACCGAACCCCCTCCTCCGTGATCTCGTCGAACATCGGCAGGCGTTCGAGGACGCCCCGCTCGCGCATTGCCTCGACCGCCGGGGTGACGGGGATCCCCGTGACCGAGACGACGGAGCCCGGCGGCAATCCGCGCCGTACCCGGTCCTCGACGATCGCGACGGCGGCACGCCCCGCCTCGTCGTCGAACGGGCCCTCCCGGAACTGCGGCGGCCGGCGCGTCACCCAGGTGGTCTCCGTCACCCGCGAGATCTCGTCCAGGAGCTGGATCGCCGAGATCCCGCCGCCCACGATGATCACGTGCAGGCCCCGGAACTCCTCCGCCGTGCGGTAGTCCTTCGTGTGAAGCTGCCGGCCCCGGAACCGGTCCCTGCCGGGGACGTCCGGGATGTACGGCCGCTCCCACGTGCCGGTGGCGTTTATGATCCCCCGGGCCGAGAAGAGGCCGCGGTCCGATTCGACGCGTAGTCGCCCGTCCCGGTCGCAGACGGCGGTGACGGTGACCGGCCGGTATACGGGGAGCTCGAAGCGCTGCTCGTACGCGGCGTAGTAGCGGGGCACGGCATCGCTGGCCCGCACCTCCGTCACGCCCGGGTCGACCACCTCGGAGAAGCGCATTCCGGGCAGATCGTGGATGCGGTTGACCGTGCTCAGCGTGAGCGACGGCCAGCGGTACTGCCACGCGCCGCCCGGCCGGGGCGAACGGTCCAGGACGATGAAGCCGCGGTGCGGCTCGAGCCCCCACCGCTTCAGGTAGTACGCCGAGGACAGCCCCGCCTGCCCCGCCCCGATCACGACGACCTCCGTCCGGAGCGCGAAGCCGAAGCGCGCTGCGGCGGGTTCCGGCGAACGGGGCGAGGTCGGGTTCATATGCACCGTGCGGGAGGCTTCGCCAGGCGTACGGCCTGGCAACTCAAGGTACCCGCGCCGCGGAGTATGAGCCAGTCCGGTCGATGGGGAGCAATGCGCGCCGAGGCTGTCCGCGGCGTGACGGTCCGCCACGCCCAGCGGCGGGTCCGTCTTCCCCCGGGCCGCCTCACCCCCCGCCCACCGCGCGCCGCTCGATCCTGTCCGCCAGATACTCCGCATCCCGTCCGACCCAGCCGATCAGCGCAGAGCCGCGGGTGTGCTGCCAGGGGAGTCCGAGGAAGTAGAGCCCGGGACAGGCCGTCACCCCGCGCCGGTGGATCGGCAGGCCCGACCGGTCCAGCACCGGCGCCTCGATCCAGCGGTAGTCGGAGCGGAAGCCCGTCGCCCAGACGACGGCGGCGACCCGGACCTCGTCGCCCTCACGCGTGAAGACGCGATCGCCCGTGGCGCGCTCTGCCCGGCCCACCAGCCGTACCCCGAGCTCGCGCGCCACGCTCTCCGGGCTGCTGCCGATCAACGCATCCCGCTCCCGCATCTTCTGCCCAAGCGCCGAATCCGCGGTCACGCTCATGAGCCCGGTCTTCTCCAGCCACCAGAAGATGCTCCGGCCGAGGAACCGCGCTGGGAGGCGGGGCAGCTTCATCCCGACCGACAGCCACGTCGGGCGCGTGACCGCCAGCTCCTCGGCGATCTGCACGCCCGAGTTGCCCGCACCCACCACCAGGACCTCGCCCGGCGGGAGCTGGGCCGGGTTGCGGTACTCGCTGCTGTGGAGCTGGACCACGTGAGGGTCGAGGCCGCGAGCCGCAGCGGGGACGGCCGGGAGTTGGAAAGGCCCCGTCGCGACCACCACCTGGCCGGCCCTGTACCGCGCGGGGCCGGCATCGATCTCGAACCCCGCGCCGCCGGGCAGGGGGCGAAGGGCGGTCACCCGCTCGCCGAGCCGGACCGGCAGGTCGAAGGCGGCCACGTACTGCTCCAGATAGTCCGCGACGTCGTCCTTCCCCGGATAGCGCTCCGGATCGCCCGGGAACGGCAGGCCGGGCAAGGAGCTGTAGCGCGCGGGCGTGAAAAGCGTCAGGGAGTCCCAGCGGGTGCGCCAGGCGTGGCCGACCCGAGGCGCGGCATCGAGGATCACGAACCGGAGGCGACGGCGGGCGAGGTGGTAGCCCATGGCCAGCCCCGCCTGGCCGCCGCCGACGACCACGACGTCGAATCTATCGTCCATGCAGATCTGTCTCTTCGCGATACCAGGTGCGCGGCCCGCGCAGTGTCGCGGGCGCGATAGCAAGATAACGCACATCCGGCCGACGGGTTGACCGGCGCCGGCGACGACCGCGGCGTGACCGATCACACGGCACCCGCAATGGCCTCGGCGTGATGGATGACACGGATTCGGCGCCCGAGCTACCCGCGCCCCCGCCCCCGGCCAACGCAATCTTGACACTCGATATATCGTCGCTCTATACATGACGACACCCAACACCATGTGAGGAGCCATGACCACGGCATTCGACAGCCAGGCCTTCGGCCGAAAGATCCACGAGCTGCTGCTGTTACAGGAGCTCGACCGCTCGCCGCGCCACGGCTACCAGGTGGTGCTCGAGATCGAAGCGCGGAGCGGGGGCTACTTCCAGTTCAGCCACGGCACGCTCTACCCGATCCTCCATCGGCTGGAGAAGGAGGGTCTGGTCGCGGGGCGCTGGTCGGACCCTGCGAAGGGGCGGCCGCGGAAGGAGTATGCGCTGACGGCAGCCGGGCGGACGTACCTGGCCGGGCTGCGCGCCGAGTGGCGCGAGTTGCGGGAAAAGCTGGAGTCGTTCCTGGACGAAGGAGAGCGTGACCATGCATCGGTTCGGCCCCGCACTGCGTAAGGTGGCCGCGGAGCTCGACCTGCCGCGTCGCGCGCGCACCGCGCTGCTCCTCGAGCTGGCGGCGGACCTGGAGGACGTGTACGAGCACTACCGGGCCGAGGGGCTGGGGGAGGCCGAAGCGGCGCGGCGGGCGGAGGCGACGGTGCTCGCATCGCCGGAGGTCATTCGCCGTCTGGGCCGCCTGCACGTGAACCCGTGGCAGGGGTGGGCGGAGGGGGTGAGTGCGACGCTGCGCGGCGGGTTCGATGTGGTCCTCCTCGTTGTGGGGGTGCTCCCCGTCCTCACGGTGGCGATCGGGGTTTCGATCTGGGTGCTGGCGGAGCACCCGTCGCCGTTGACGGGGTCCGTGCTGCTGGTCGGGGCGGTGCTGGTGGCGGTGAGCGCGAAGGGCGCCGTGTCGCTCCTGCGCGGCCGTTCACCGGAGCGGGCGGAGCTGCCCACGATCCTGGTGGTGGCGGCGATGGCGCTGGCACTCGGCCTGTTCGCGCCGATCGTCGGTGTGTGGAACACCGTCGACGCCCTCCGGGGCGGCGCCCCGGCACAGACTCTGTTCCTCACCGTCGTGGCCCGGGATGGCGCCACCCTCCTGGCCGCACTGCTCCTCGGCGTCGTTGGTCTCCTGGTCTGGTTCGTCCTGCTCGGGGTGAACGCGCGGCGCGCTGAGCGCGAGGTGGCCGCGCTCCTGGCCGAGAACATGGACGTCGCCGAGATCGCGTCCATGGCCGGCACATCCGACTCTATCCTTCCCCTCGTACGGCGGAGGCATCGATGACGGACTGGTTCCTCAGCGGCGGCCTCATCATGTGGCCGCTGGCGGCGATCGCATTCGGCGTCGTCGCCTCGGCGGTGCGGGCCGCGATCCGGCTCCGGGTTGTGGCCGAAGCGACCCCGGACCCCGCGGATCCGGGCGCGCTCGCTCTCGGGGCACAGGGACACGAACTGGTCCCGGTCCTCTTCTGGGGCGCGGTCGCTCTCCTCGTGGGTGCGGTCGGCACGGTCACCGGGCTCGTGATCCTGGCGCGCCGCGCCGCGACCGCCGGAGGCGCGAGCACCGAACTGGTCTGGGGCGGCGTTTCGATCGCCCTGAACAGCCTCGCCTTCGGCATCCTGATCTTCCTCCTGTCCGGCATCCTCTGGCTCGCGCTCGACGCCTGGCGACGACGGGCCGTGGACGCCGCACGGCGCACCGTTTCCGTCTGCCTGCTCCTGGGGCTCGGCGGCATGGCCGCAGGGTGCGGCGGAGCCGCCCCGTCGCAGTTCGTGGCGAGCGACTCCGCAGGGATCCGGATCGCGGCGAACTCCGGCCCGGACCGGCCGTATCCGGCCGTGCCCGTGCGGCTCGGATCGCTCCAGCCGCCGGACAGCGCCCTGTCGGCGGTGCCGTGGGGCGTCGTCGCGGACCCGGAAACCGGCAGGATCTACGTAGCGGACGGCACGAGTGAGCGGGTGGTCGTCTTCGAGGCGGATGGCACCTTCGCCCGAACGATCGGGCGGGCGGGCTCCGGGCCCGGCGAGTTCCGGAGCGCCACGGCGCTCGCCCTGGACGAGAGCGGCGTCCTCGCCGTGTGGGATGCACGGCGCGGCGTGATCAGCCGCTGGTCACCAGACGGCGAACTGCTGGACGAGCGCCGCGCGCCGTTCGCCTACTGGGGTCCCGGCTTCGCAGCGTTCAGCGACGGGATCGTGGCCGTGACCCAGTCCACGGCCGGAGAGCTGCAGCGCCAGTCGCTGGTGCACTCCACGGGCGCGGGCGAGCCGAGGGAGCTGTTCGCCGTTAGTCGTGAGCTGGTCCGGATGGACCTGCCCGGGATGAGCGCCCCGGCGCCGCGGATCTTCGCGCCCGACCTGATCTGGACTGCGGCCGGCGACACGATCCTGGTGCTGCACGGCCCCGATTACCGGATCGACGCCTACGTCGATGGCCGACCGGTCGCCAGCGTGCGGCGCGACCTGGAGCCGATCGCGGTAACCGCCAAACTTGCGGCCGAACGGGTCGGCAGCGGTCCCTACCGCGGCTTCATGCGGCGGGCCGGGATCACGGCCGAGCAGATCGTCGCCGCGGTCGGATACGAGGCGACGGCCTCTCCGATCGAATGGATCGCCGCGAGCCCCTCGGGCGAGCTCTGGGTCAGCCGCGGCTCCGGGCGACCCGTCCCGGACCGCGTCGACGTCTTTGCGCCCGACGGCCGGTACCGGGGCACCTTCGATGCGCCCGGCTTCCCGGTGGCTTTCGTCTCGGACTCGATCTTCGTCGCACTCGAGATCAGCGAGTACGGGGAGCCGGTGCTCGGTCTCTACCGGCTCGAGACCGACGGCGAGTTCCGCGACTGCGACGGGTGCCCCGTCGTCGTGGTCCTTCCCCCGGGTCGCTTCGTCATGGGCAGCCCGGAGGGCGAGGCCGTCGATGAGCTGAGCGAGCGCTGGCACCATCTCCTGCAGTTCGAGAAGCCGCAGGTCGAGATCGAAATCGCATACCCCCTGGCCATGGGCAAGTACGAGGTGACCTTCGCGGAATGGGACCGCTGCGTCGAAGCCGGCGGCTGCAGCCACGATCCCGACGACGAAGGGTTCGGCCGGGGCGACCGACCCGTGCTCAACGTGAACCGGC
>CAYPGK010000017.1:0-46506 GCA_964410055.1 uncultured Gemmatimonadaceae bacterium
CTGCTGCAGAGCAGCAAGAGGTGTTGCGCCACCTCCACGCCTCCGCCGCCTGAACCCGGCGCCGCCCCCCGTCGCGCGCAGCGCGGCCGCCCCGCGCCGGCCAACGGCCGGCCCCCCCCGGCACACCCGTTGCCCTCCCGTGCCCAGCGATGACCACGCAACCGACGCTCTCCGTCGTCGTCCCGCTCTTCAACGAGGAAGAATCCCTCGAGCCCCTCGTCGCCGCCGTGCGCGAGGCGCTCGCTTCCATCGACCGCTGGGAGCTGATCCTCGTCGACGACGGCAGCACCGACGCAACGCCCTCGATCGCCGCGCGCATCTCCGCCGAGGATCCGCGTGTGCGCCTGATCCGGCTCGCCCGCAACTACGGCCAGACGCCCGCGATGCAAGCCGGCTTCGACCACGCCGAAGGCGAAATCGTCGTAAGCATGGACGGCGACCTCCAGAACGATCCCGGCGACATTCCGCGCCTGGTCGAGCGGATCGGCGAGGGGTGGGACCTCGTGGCAGGGTATCGGGAACGGCGGCAAGACAAGGTGATCACGCGCAAGGTCCCGTCCTGGGTCGCGAACCGCATCATCCGCAGGATCACCGGCGTCCAGATCCGCGACAACGGCTGCTCGCTCAAGGCGTATCGCCGCGAGCTGCTCCAGCGGCTGCACCTCTACTCGGACATGCACCGCTTCATCCCCGCCGTCGCCGCGGCGACGGCGGGCGCGCGCATCACTGAGCTCCCCGTCCGCCACCACCCGCGCCGCTTCGGCACGAGCAAGTACGGCCTCTCACGCGTCGCGAAGGTCCTGGCCGACCTGCTCACGATCAAGATGATCCGTTCGTTCCGCGAGCGGCCGCTCGCGCTCTTCGGCCTCGCCGCCGCGTGCGCGCTTCTGCTCGGCACCGCCTTCGCCGCCGCGACCGTCGTCTCCTGGCACGAGTTCCAGCAGTACAAGGCGAACGCGATGGTCTTCCCGGCCGTCGCGCTCCTCTGGTTCGGCCTCGCGCTCCACCTGCTCCTCCTCGGGCTCGTAGGCGAGGTCGCCTTGCGGGAGAGACGTCGGAGGCGCACCGAGCATCCGCCCCTCATCCGCGAGGAGGCAAGGTAGCCATGGACACGTTCCTCGACTCCGCCCGCGCCGATGTCCCCGACCTCTCCGGCGACGGGATCGACGTCTCCGTCATCGTCCCCGTCGCAGAGCGCCCCGAGCCGCTCGACGGCCTCTACGACGAGTACGCCGTCCCGCTCCGTGAGGCGGGCTACCGCTTCGAGTTCATCTTCGCCGCCGAGCCCTGGCGCGCGGACTACCTCCCCGCGCTCCAGCCCCTGCGTGAGCGCGGCGAGCCGATCCGCACCTTCGTCGTCGGGCAGACCGTGGGCGAGTCCGCGCTTCTCAAGGCCGCCGCGTCCGAGGCGCGCGGGCCCATCGTCGTCACGCTCCCGGGCTACCGCCGCGTCGAGGCTTCCGTGATCCCCGGGCTGATCCGCCGCGTCGAGGCCGGCGCCGACGTCGCCCTCGCGTATCGCTGGCCGCGCCGCGACGCCTGGATCAACCGGATCCAGGGGCAGGCGTTCCACACCCTCGTGCGTCGACTCGTCGGCGACCGCACCCGCGACGTCGCCTGCGGCGTGCGCGCCATGCGCCGCGACGTCCTGCGCAGCGTGCCCCTCTACGGCGACTTCCATCGCTTCTTCCCCCTCTTCGCCCGCCGGGAAGGGTTCGCGGTCGAAGAGGTCGCCGCGCCCCAGCACGAGCGTGACGCCGCTGCGCGCGTCTACCGCCCCGGCGTGTATCTGCGTCGCCTGATCGATCTGCTCAATCTGTTTTTCCTGCTGCGCTTCACGGAGAAGCCGCTCCGCTTCTTCGGCCTCGTGGGCAGCCTCCTCGCCTTCCTCGGCGCGGTCGTCCTCGGCGTGCTCTTCGTCCAGCGTATCGCGGGGCAGGGAATCGCCGACCGGCCGCTGCTGCTGCTCGGCTCGCTCCTGGTCGTGGTCGGGATCCAGGCGATCGCGCTCGGGCTCGTCGGTGAGATCATCGTGCACCTCCACGCGCCGGACCGCCGGCCGTATCGCGTCGCCGACCGCGTGCCCGGCTCGTGATGCGCCTCGTGCGCGGCTTCGCCAGGCAGGAGCGGTCGCTCGCCGTCCAGTCCGTTATCCTCACGGGCGCGCGGGCGGCCGGCTTCGCCCTCACCTTCGCGATCCCGCTCGTCCTGGTCCGGATCTTCAGCCAGGACGAGTTCGGCGTCTACAAGCAGGTCTTCCTGATCTCGGCGACGCTGGTGCCGATCTTCAACCTCGGGCTGAACGCGTCGCTCTTCTACTTCGTCCCCCGCGACGGCGGGCGCGGCCAGCGCTTCGTCCACCAGGCGCTCGCGCTCCTCTCCCTCGCCGGAGCGGCGGCGGGCCTCGCCCTCGTCCTCGGCGGCGACGCCGTCGCCGCCGCGCTCGATTCGCCCGCGCTTGCCGAGTATCGCTACGCCGTCGCGCTCTTCGTCACGCTCTCGATCCCCGCGCTCCTGATCGACGCGCTCCCCGTCGTCGACCGTCGGCCGACCATCGCCGCCTGGGCCATCGCCGGCGGCGACCTGGTGCGCGCCGCCGCCATTGTCGCCGCCGGACTCGCCTGGCGCTCGATCGAGGCGGTCGTCTGGGCCGCCGTGCTATCCGCCGCGCTCCGCGGCGCCGCGCTCCTGGCCTACGTCCGCTTCCGGACCGCGGACCCCGGCCCCCGCGTGAACGCACGCGACCTCGCGGCGCAGCTCCGCTACGCGGTCCCCTTCGCCGTCGCCGTCCTCTTCGAGATCGGGCTCAACCACTTCCACCAGTACTTCGTCGCCGCGCGCGCGCCGGCCGCCGGCTTCGCCATCTACTCCGTCGGGATCCTCCACATCCCGATCCTCGGCATGCTCGTCGCCTCCGTGGTCGACGTCATGCTCGTGCGCGCTGCCGAGGCGCACCGCGCCGGCGACGTCGCCGCCCTGCGACGCCTCTGGCACGTCACCCTCGAGCGGCTGTCCGCGATCCTCGTCCCCTGCTGGATCCTGGCCCAGCTCTTCGCCGGCGACATCTTCGCCCTCCTCTTCGGGCCGGATTACCTGGCCGCCGTCCCGGTCTTCCGCATCTTCACGACGACGCTCCTCCTCTGGGGCCTCGTCGACCACGGGATCCTCCGCGCGACCGGAGATACGCCCTTCATCGTGAAGGCGAACATGATCGGCATGGCCGCGAGCGTCGCCGCAGTGTTCCTGCTCGCGCCGTTCTCGCTCTTCCTCGGCGCGATCGCCGGGTACGTCGTCGGGCTCGGCGTCATGCGCGCGCTCGGCGTCGTCGAGGTCGCCCGCCGCCTCGACCTCGCCCCCGGCGACGTGCTCCCCTGGCGGACGCTCGGTCGGGTCGGCGCGGCGTCGCTCGCCAGCGCCGCCATCGCCGCCCTGGCGTTCGCACTCCCCGACCCGATCCTGCGACTCCCGGCCGGCGCCGCCCTCTTCGGGGCGGCCTACGTCGTCATCGTGTACCGTTGGGAACTGGTGCCTCGGCAGGAGGTGGCGGCGCTCCTCCGTCGCTTCGCGCCGGCGCTCCGCTGGAGCAGTTGAGGCAGTAGACGCGAGTCACGTCGTCGCGGCCCGTGAAGGCCGGCGCGAACGTCGCCTCGAGCGAGTCGAGCCACCGACGCTGGGCCTCGTCCAGGTAGTAGTCCCGCTCGGCGTACGTCTCTCCCGAGGTGATCAGCCAGATCCGCCCCTTCGCGTGAGCCAATAGTGAATCGACCACCGCGACGTCGCCCAGGATCTGGCTGTTCACGTAGACGTCGCGCAGCGCGCCGTCCGGCGCGCGGTAGACGAACTTCCGGCCGTCCGCGAACGAGCGCAGCCAGTAGTCGACCGGCCCCGCGTACCAGCGCTGCTGGAGCGGATCCTCCGCGATGACGACGTCGCCCGGCCGCCTCCGCTCGGCCACGAACCGCCCCGGCGCCGCGTGGTCCGGACGGAAGGGAACCATGTGCATCGTCGCCTGGACGGGCTCGCCGTGCTGCAGCGTCGCCGTGCGGATCGCTTGAGGCGCGCCGTGCCCGCCCACGATACCGGAGACCGCGATGAGCGAGGCGAGGCCGAGACCTATGGGTGTGGCGCGTGCGATTGTGGATCCGACCGCTAGTCGCGCCCTGCCGCCAGGCCGGTAGGTCGCGCCCTCGCCGGTGGTAGTCGCCGACCCTTCTGCGGGCGCCATCGGCATCGCCGCCCGTCGGCTTGGCGCCACCGACCGCAGCGCCCCCGCCCTCACCACCACCCACCGCGACCCCGCCACCAGCGCGGCCGCCGCAGCGAGCAGGTAGAACGGATAGAGCGGCAGCAGGAACCGCGTGCCGCCCCACGCCCGCGCGGCGCCGATCCCCGCCATCCCCACCACGACCGCGATCACGCACATTCTCATCCCCCGGTGCTCCGGCCGCTCCGGCGCGAGCGCCATCCACATCGCCGCCGCCCAGAAGAGCGCCGCGACGCCGTACGACTGCCGGGCGAGAGGGACGAAGTAGGGGAACGGGAAGCGGAGCAACGACTTCACGCCTTCCGCCAGGCCGAGTTCCGCCGCCGCGCCCGCGGCCGAGGCAAGAGCCACGGCGCCGAGCGCCACGAAGGGGACGGCCGCCGCCGCCACCGTGCGACGAGCCGCGGCCGGGTCCAGGAGCAGGAAGACGAGCCCCGCGAGCCCGGCGCCGTACAGGTGGCCGGCGCCCGCGAGCGCGCCGGCCGTGGTCGCGCTCGCCAGGTGCGCGAGCCGCCGTGCGCCCTGGATCGGCTCCGGGAGCGCGCGTTGCGCGCTCGCCGCGAGCCACGCCCCCGCCGCCGCACCCGCCAGCGCGAGTGGCCAGCGCCACGTGGGGACCGTGGCTGCCGCGGCGAGCCACGTCTGGACCAGCGATGCGCCCGGCTCCGCCAGTGTGCCGGCGAAGTCGCCGACGCGGAACCCCGCTGTCTCGACCAGGTGCAGGTACGCCAACGTTCCGATCGAAGCAAGCGCCGAGAACGCGACGAGAGACACGGGGCGCGGCGGCATCGCCTCCGAATAGACCAGTGGCAGCAGCGCGAAGAGCAGGACGAACGCCGCCAGGACGTGCAGCGAGATCGCAACGCCGAAGAGGGCGAGGGCGAGGAGCAGCTCGCGCCGGCGCCCGTGCTCCGCCCACGCCAGGATCGCCGCCGCGGCCGCGATCGCGAAGCCCAGCATCGGCGCGTACATCCGCGCCTGGCGCGAGAAGAGGATGTGCCATTCCGAGCCGGCAAGGAGCAGCGCCGCGACCAGCGCCGCCGCGGGGCCGACCAGCCGCGCGCCCGCCAGGAAGAACACCGGCACCGTCAGCGTCCCGATCAGCGCGGTCGGCAGTCGGTACGACGCCTCGGCCTCCACCCCGAAGAGCCGCGCGGATGCTGCGTTCAGCCACGTGAGCGGCGCCGCGCGCAGGTACGGCATTCCCGAAGGCATCACCATGCCGCCGCCCTCGGCCAGCGCCCGGGCCGGGAAGGCGGTCGTCTCCTCGTCGGCGTAGAAGCCCAGCGCGTTCAGGTTGAGCAGCCGTGGCGGCGCAGCGATGACGGTGAGGAGCAGCATCGCGGCGAGCACGTGGGATCGACGCATCGGCATCTCCAGCGCGGTCGGTGGCGCGGGTCGCTGGGGACCCACGGGATCACCCGGACCGCTCGGGCAATTCGGCCGGTCGGGTCCGGTTCGCGCCGCCTCCGCTGGAACTTCCGCGCCAGGGTCGTTCCCGAGGCGCCGGACCGTTTGCAGCGCACCAGCCGCCGCAACCCCGGCGCCGTCCACGGCACATGGCCCGCCCCTTGCCACCCTGCCGGGCTGTCTGGTGCCGCCACCGGGTCCGCCGATCGTCGGCGTCGGCCCCGGCCGGCCGTCGGGACCGCCTTCGGCCGGGTGCCGGGGCGGCGTTCGGGCCACCGCTCGCCGGGATCGTCCCGGCGCCGGCCTTGCACCGCGTCCGGAGCACGACCGTGGACCGCGAGACCACCGTATTCCCTCTGGAGCCCGGCCGCCGCGGCTGGCTGGCGGAGCGGCTCGCCCGGTCCGTCGCGGCCGGGCCGGCCACCACACTGACGCGGGTCCAGATCGCCATCCTCAGCACCGCCTTCACCGTAGCCGTGCTCCTTCGCCTGCACGGGCTCGGGAGCTGGCCGCTCGAGGCAGACGAGATCTTCACCTACCACCGCGCCTTCGAGCTCGATCGGCTGAACGCAAGACCCTTCTACTTCCTCATCCAGCGCCTCGTGCTGGAGATCTTCCCGCACGAGGAGCTCTACATGCGCCTGCCCGCATTCGTCTTCGGCATCGCGGGGGTGTGGGCCACCTGGGTGCTCGGACGCAGGCTCTTCGGCGCCACGGCCGGATGGATCGCGGTCGTCCTCGTCGCGATATCGCCCTGGCACATCTACGCGAGCCAGTTCGCGAGGTACTGGTCGCTCGTCTACCTCATCTCCACGCTGGTCTACATGCTCCTGCCGGATGCGGTCGACCGCGACGGCCGCCGCACGTACCTGGCCGTGCTCGCCCTGATCCTGGTCGGGGCCCTGTCCCACCCGACGACGGTGTTCCCGCTCGTCGGATTCGTACTCGGGCTGCACCTCGTCCGCGCCTCCGGCGACGTCGCCTGGCGCTGGCCGTCGCGCCGTGCCTGGCTCACGCTCTGGGCACCCCTAGCCGCCGTCGCCCTCCTCGGGCTCGGCGCCCTTGCCGTGACGGGCCATCTGGGCGCGTTCCGCAACGGCGAGAGCCGCGGGCTCATCGTGACGCTCCGCCTCGCGCCGGCCATGGCGCAGTGGGCCTCACCCGAGATCGTGGCCGCTGCCATCGCCGGCGGGATCGGCCTCTTCGTCACGCGTCCTGCCGACCGTCGCTGGGCGGCCATGGCGCTCCTCGGCGCAGCGACCGGGACCGGGCTGCTCCTCCTCGCTTCGTTCAAGACCGCAGTGTACAGCGACTACGGTCTGTCGATCCTGCCGCTCGCCTTCGCCACGATCGGTGGTGCGGTGCAGCGGCTGGGGGAGGCGGTGGGCGGGAGGACGGCGCGCGTCGTCGTCGGGGCGTGCGTCTTCGTCCTCGCCGCCGGCGTTCTCCCCGGCACGGTCTCTCACGCCTCGGACGGGACTCGCCTCGACCCGAGACCCGCGCACGCATACATCCGGGCCGCAATGGACCGCGGCTTCCATGCGCCCGTCTACGCACAGGTCCTGAAGCTCCACCGGTTCTACGCGCCCACGATCCCGTTCGCCGAGCTGCCTCGCAAACCGGAACGCCTCGAGCGCACCCTCACACAGGCCGGCGGGCTCTGGCTCATCGGCTTCTATCACAGAGAGGGCATGGTGCTCGTCGGCGACGGCATCGAAGACTGGATCCGTGCGCACTGCCACAGCGTGCTCCAGACGCAACGCCCCCGACTGGATTACCGCGTCTACCGCGTGGAGCTGCACTGGTGCGGTCACGGTCGGGGTGGGGAAGGGAGGGTCGGTCCGTGAGGCGCGGCGGCGCGGGCTTCGGTACGGGCGCGATATCGCCGGGCGGCGCCCCGGATCCCACGCCGGCCGCGTCCATCCCACCGCGCGACCGCATCCTCCCCACACCACCCAGCCTCGCCTCGGGACGCGTCCGCACCGCCGCCTTCGACGGCTGGGACCCGCTCCAGCTCTGCGTCGCGGGCATGATCCTGACCTCGCTCTGGCGCATCCAGGAAATCTGGCCGCCACTGGGCACGCTGCAGGTCCCGTCGCTCTCGTTCCTCGGCGCGGCGATCTTCTTGATTCTCGACCAGGACCCGCGCCGCGGACTCGGGCGGCTCCGCCACCCGATCGCATGGACCATCGCCGCCCTCACGCTCCTCCTCCTGGCCACCATCCCGGGGAGCGTGTTCGCGCAGGGGAGCTTCAACTTCATCAAGCGCGACCACATCAAGACCGTGCTCCTGGCCGCGGTCACCGCCGCGAGCATCCGCTCCTTCGAGGATGTCCGGCGACTTGCCGGTGTCCAGGTCTTCGGCGCGTCGCTCTACACGCTCTTCGCCCTCCACATGTCCCGGGACTACACCGCCGGGCGCATGTCGGACCTGCTGTACTACGACGCCAACGATTTCGCCATGCTCGTCGTGGCGACCGTCCCGCTCTCGGTCTTCTTCCTGACCATGGGCCGGGCCGCCGTCGTCCGTATCGCCGCCCTCCTCGCCCTCGTCCTCTCGGTGTTCGGGATGGTGAAGAGCGGATCCCGCGCCTCGTTCGTCTCCTTCGGCGCCGTCGCCCTCTTCCTCCTCCTCGGCTACCGGGCCATCCCCGCGAAGCGCCGGGTCGTCTCCGTCGTCCTGGCCGTCGGCGTCGTCCTGGCCGCCGGGAGGGAGGATTTCTGGGAGCGGATGCGGACCCTGCTCCAGCCGAGCATGGACTACAACTGGGTGGGGCGTGAGGAGGACGGCCGCATGGAGATCTGGAAGCGCGGGATCGGATACATGTTCGACCGGCCGCTCCTCGGCGTGGGGGTGGGCGTCTTCGACGTCGCCGACGGGCTCCTCGCGCCCCAGGCGCGCCGCCAACAATACGGCCTGGGATGGCGCTGGGCCGCCGCGCACAACTCTTTCGTGCAGATCGGCGCCGAGGCCGGAGTCACCGGGCTGCTCCTCTTTCTGACCGTCCTCTGGTTCGCGTTCCGTACCACGATCCGCGTCGCGTTCGGCAACCGCGGACCGCCGCTCGCGCCGGCGCAGAGGGCGCTCGGGCAGGCGATGACCGCAGTGTTGATCGCCTACTGCATCAACGGCTTCTTCCTCTCGCAGGCGTACGGCGTGCTCCTGTACTCGACGCTCGCCCTGGTCGTCGGGCTGCACTGGACGTGCGCGCCTGTGCCGGCACGCCGATGACCGCCGTCCTCGTCACCGACGGCGACCAGCGTGCCGCCCTCGCCGTCGTCCGCTCCCTCGGCCGGGCAGGGCATCGGGTCCACGTCCTCGCGCCAAGGCCGCGCTCCCTCGCGGGCGCATCACGCTTCGCAACGCACTCCGCCGCCGCGCCCGACCCGCTCGACGCCCCCGGCGCATTCGTCGACGCCGTCGAGCGCCGCGTCCGCGAGTGGGCGATCGACGTCATCGTCCCGGTCGCCGAGCCGTCGCTCCTCGCACTCCTCGCCGTGCGTGACCGCCTGGCCGGCGTGATCCTCCCGTTCCCCAACATCGACGTCTTCCGCGCGCTCTCCGACAAACAACGTGTCCTTGCCGCGGCCGCCGAGATGGGGATCCCGACCCCCGAACAGCGCGTCCTGAGTCGGCCCGACCAGGACCCCGGCACCCTCGCGGAGGCGATCGGCTACCCGCTCGTCCTCAAGCCCTACCGCTCCGTTGCAGGGGATATCGGCAACACGCACAAGCTCGAGGTCCGCCACGCCGCGAACCCCGAAGAACTGGCGGAGCGGGTCCGCGCGTACCCGCCCGCCGCGTTCCCGATCCTGCTCCAGCGCCGTATCGAGGGTCCGGGGATCGGCGTCTTCCTGCTCGCATGGGAGGGCCGGCTGCGCGCCGTTTTCGCCCACAAGCGGCTCCGTGAGAAGCCGCCGGCCGGCGGCGTCAGCGTCTACTGCGAGAGCGTCGCGCCGCCGTGGGGGCTCGTCGCCTCTTCACGCGCGCTCCTCGAGCACTTCGGCTGGTCGGGCGTCGCCATGGTCGAGTACAAGGTCGACTCGTCTACCGGGCTCCCCTACCTCATGGAGGTGAACCCTCGCTTCTGGGGCTCCCTCCAGCTCGCCATCGACGCCGGCGTCGACTTCCCCGCGCTCCTCGTCCGCGCCGCGTCCGGCGCGCCGACAGGCCCGCCACCCATCTACCGCCCCGGCAACCGCCTCCGCTGGGGCTGGGGCGACGTCGACCACCTGATCGCGCGTCTGCGACGCTCGCCCGATGAGCTCGCGCTCCCCGACGGCGCGCCGCCGCGCTGGGCCGCACTCCTCGATTTCATCCTCTGGCGCCCCGGAGACCGGCCCTGCACGCTGCGCCTGGACGATCCGGTGCCCTTCATCCGCGAGACGATCGATTGGTTCTCGCGACGTTGAAGGATCGCACCACCTCCCCATGAGGCACGATCCCGGCCTGCCTCGCGACCGCCCACCCCATCCCCGCACCACACGCCTGCACCAGCAGGTCCGTGACGTCGAAGAACCGTTCTGCGATCACGAGCTGCGTCGCTTCCAGCACGATGGCCAGGTAGATCGCCGGGAGCGGTCCACTCAGCCGGCCGGTGCGGCGCAGTGGCCACGCGGCCAGGAGCACGCCCAGCGGCAGGAAGAGCAGGAACTGGATGACCACGTCCGCGGCGCTGAAGAGGTCGACCCGCTCGCCCAGCGCGCGGAGCGGGACGAAGTGCTCGGCCGTGAATTGGAGGCGCATCTCCACCGGGTCCGTCTCCAACCTGAGCGGGCGCCAACTCCAACCGGCGAGGAGTACGGCGTATGTGGTGAGCAGGGCTCGTGGGCGCGCCCGGCCGCGCAGGCGCTGGGAGAGGGGTCCCACCCACCGCCGCGCCGCCCACGCGCCGAGCCCGATCCCCGTCCCGTGCACCACGACCGTGCCCAGCCCGATCGGGTACCCCAGCGCCGCGTGTCCCACCTCTCCTGCCGCCGCCACCAGGGCTCCGGCCGCCGCAGTCCACCGTGCCGCGCGCGCCGATGGCAGCCCGGCCTCGATCAGCGCGAGCACGCAGAAGACGCCGGCAGGGAAGTACAGCAGCACGTCCTGCACCGGCAGTTCGAAGAGCGTGCCCGGCGCAAGCGCGTCCAACGAAGTCGCGAATCGGGAGAGCGGCCCGCCCTTCGCGTCCGGAAGCGGGTCGCCTCCGAATAGCGGAGCGACCGACTCTGCCAGCAGCACGCACAGGTACGAGCCCGCGAAGACGTACGCCGGCATCCCCACGAATGAGCGCCGGCCGATCGACCGTTCGAGCGAGCGGCCGAGCCCGGCCGTGAATACGGCGCCGGCGAACGCGCCCAGCGTGTTCGTGAGGAGATCGAGCGGGCTCGCCGTCCGCACGGGCGAGGTGAGCTGGGCGGCTTCGACCAGGAGACTCAGCGCCGCCCCCGTCGCCGTCGCACCGCGTATCGCTCGCCCTGCGGCGCCGCCCGCCGTCACCAGCCAGACCGCGCCCCAGCCGGCGAAGAGCACCACGTTTCGCACCGCGTCCACGGCGTCACGCGCGCCCAGCGACGGGTCCAGCGCCCGCGCAAGCCGTTCCAGGATCGCCGACCCATTGAACTCGGGCTGGAGCCGGGAGAGGGTGGCCAGCAGGATCACCGCGACGTATCCGACCCGTGCGACGAGCGCCGGGAGCCGCTCGCGTTCGACCGACGCACCGGGCGTGCGGCGCGTCGCGTGGCTCATGCCGGCAGCTCCGGGGTTGCGTCCACGCGCCCCGTCCGCCAGACCCGCACCCGCTCGACCACGCCCGTACACCGCAGCGGCAGCTTCCAGAGCGAGTCTCCCCGGCTCATCCCGAGCCGCGGCAGCCCGCCGCCCGGGCCGGCCACGCCCAACGTGTTGTCGCTCAACGTGAGCGACGCCGCCATCCCCGCCTCCCGCGCGAGCCGCACCACCCGCTCGTCCGCGAGCCCGTACGGCACCGCAAGCACGGGAAGCGCATGCGGCCAGCGTTCACGCAATGCCTCGTAGCATGCCCCCACCTCCCCTCGCACCTCGTCGTCCGACAGGAGCGGCAGCGCCACGTGCGTCGATGTGTGGACCCCCACATCCACCAGCGGCGATGCCACGAGGCGGTCCAGCTCCTCGAACGTCATCGCGCGGTCCGGCCCCTCCAGTTTCGGCGCGCGATCCATCGTCAGAGGAACCCCCTCGGCCGCGATGCCCGTTGACTCGATCCCCGCCTCCCCGGCCTCCGACGCCGCGTCCGAAAGCCCCGGCGGCTCACGGCCGGCGTGGCAGCGGAGCACCCACGCTCGCAGGCGTGCGAACCGGACCGACCCGTCCCTCGAGTCCGACCTGTACCGCGCCGGCACCCCCAACCTCTCGACCAGTCGCTGCCATACCTCCGCATCCGCCCCGTGCGCCAGCGCCTCCAGCCGGTCCCACCAGAATCGCGCACCCTCCCGCGCCGCCGATGTCACGACGAACACCGTGAACGGCACCGCCTCCCGCTCGAGCAGGGCCATGGCCTCGATCGCCACGGAGGCGTACGCATCGTCGAAGGTGAGCGCGGCGAGCCCCGCCGTGCTCCGGCCCGAGAGCACACGCTCGACGATCTCCCGCAGCGGGACCAGCGTGGCCACCCGCCGCAGCACCGCGATCGCCCCCGCCAGCTCCTCCGGAGACACGTGGATCGAGCGTGCCGGCGCACGGCGCGCGACTCCGTGATAGCACAGGATCGCACCCGGCGAGCGCCGCCTTGCAAGAGCCCCGAGCACCGTCCCGCGCATCGATCGCTCCTCCCACGCCGCCGCCCGCTCCGACATCGAGGGCGGCCACCGTCATGACGGATTCTTTGGCCCCACCTCCGTTCAAGAGCCGCACCAATGACCCCGCCCGGGCCCCCTCGCATCTCGCCGGCCGCCCAACCTCCACCCGGCCCGCACGCTCGTGTCGCGCCCCCACCACACCCGTGCGCACCCGCGCCAGCACTTCACTCTCCGGCGTCGGCGGACACGCGCCCCACCCCATAGCCCGCCTCTTGCACTTCGCCTCGCCCCGAACGGCGGCCGGTCGACGCCGGCCGCGCCACGCGGTCCTCGGGATGCGGGGTGGCTCACATGCGAATCTGTAAGGTCTGGGATGCCGAGTATCCGTGGGATGTGCGCGTCGAAAAGGTCGCACGCTCACTGACCGAGGCCGGTCACGACGTACACCTCGTCGCCAGGAACCGAACCCGAAGCCCCGTCGAGGAGCAGCGCGCCGAGTGTCGCGTCTACCGACTTGCGCCCCTCGCGCCCGCACTCGGATCCGCCGCCAACGCCGCCAGCATGTTCCCCGCGTTCTTCAACCCCCGGTGGGTCGCGCACATCCTCCGCACCGCGCGGCGAGCGCGCGCGGAGCTGATCCTCTGCCGGGACCTGCCCCTCGCTCCCACCGCCCACTGGGTCGCCAGGCGACTCGGCGTGCCCGTCGTCCTGGACATGGCCGAAAACTATCCGGCCATGATCCGCGCGATCTGGCGCACGGGATTCCAGCGCCCGACCGACGTCGTCGTCCGCAACCCCGCCATCGTCGCCGCCGTCGAGCGCTGGTGCGTCCAGCGCATGGACCACATCCTCGTCGTCGTCGAGGAGTCGCGCGACCGACTCATCGACATGGGCGTGCCGCCGGAGAAGATCACGATCGTATCCAACACACCGCCCCTCTCGAGCGCACCGGAGCCCGCCCCGGAACCCCGCGGTGGACACGCCGGCGCGCCGCTCCGCGTCGTATACCTCGGGAACATCGAGCCGCCGCGCGGACTCCATACGCTGGTCGAGGCGATCGCCATCTGCCGCGCACGAGGCATCCACGTCCACGCCACTCTCGTCGGCAAGGGATGCGCACGCCCCCAGCTCGAACGCCTCGCCCGCGCCCTCGATGTCGAAGACGCCGTCGAATTCACCGGTTGGGTCGAGAACGCCATGGCGATCCTCCCTACCTTCGACGTCGGCGCGATCCCCTACATCGCCGACGAGAGCTGGGACACGACCATCCCGAACAAGCTCTTCGACTACATGGCCACCGGCCTCGCCGTGGCCGCTTCTGACATGGCGCCCGTCCGACGCATCGTCCGAGAGACGGGGTGCGGCGAGATCGCCCGCGCCAACGATCCGGGCTCACTCGCCCACGCGCTCGCTCGCCTCGCCGATCCCGAGCATCGGCGGCGCTGCGCCGAAGCGGGGCGGGCCGCCATCGAGCGGCGCTATCACTGGGACGTCGACGCCCGAAACCTCCTCTATGCTATCGAGCGGGTCGCCGGTGCGACCGCGCCGAGCCACGCGGGGGTACGGCCGTGAAGGAGGCCGCCCCGAGCGCAGCGACGGGCGACGGCCACGCTCCCGCAAGCCTCGCGGCGCGCACCGGTCGCCACGGCGCCCGCCTCCCCGGTGACGCTGAAACGCGCCGGATCCGCGTGCTGCACGTCGTCCAGAACCTCAACTACGGCGGCATGGAGCGGCTCCTGGCCGACATCGTCCGCGGCACCGACCCCGCCCGGTTCGACGTCCACCTCCTCTGCCTCGAGTATTTCGGGCACTTTGCCGAGGGGCTCGACCGCCACGCCACGCTCCACCTCCTCGGCCGCCAGCCGCGCTACTCGATCGTCTGGCCGCGCACGCTGATCGAGCGGATCCGCGCCATCCGACCCGACGTCGTCCACTCGCACAGCGGTGTGTGGTTCAAGACGGCTCGCTCCGCGCGCGCCGCGGGCGTTCCGCTCATCGTGCACACCGACCACGGCCGCGCAGAGCCCGACCCCTGGCGCTGCCGATTCTTCGATGCCCGCGCCTCCCGCAGGACCGACGTCGTCGTCGCCGTCTCCGAGCCGCTCGCGGTCTACCTGCGCCAGGGGATCGTCGCCCGCGACGTCCCGATCCGCGTGATCCTGAACGGCGTCGACACCGACCGATTCCGCCCGCGCCCCGACGACGGTCGGCTACGTCGAGCCCTCGGCCTCGCACCAGACGTGCCGATCATCGGCAGCATCGGCCGCTTCGAATGGGACAAGGGCTACGACCTCGTCGTCGAGGCGTTCGCCCAACTCCGTGCACGATGGGACGCCTCGAATCCCGCGCCCGTCCTCGTCCTGGCCGGTGAGGGCACCGAACGGCCCGACCTCGAGCGTAGAGTCGCACACCACGGCCTCCGGGACGCCGTCCATTTCCTCGGCTGGCGCGACGATGCCGACGAGCTCCTCCCGACCTTCTCGATCTTCACCCTCGCCTCGCGCATCGAAGGGACCTCGATCAGCCTCCTCGAGGCGATGAGCACCGGCGTGCGCCCCGTCGTCACCGCGGTCGGCGGAAACCCGGACGTGGTCGGCGATGCGCTGCGCTACGTGCTCGTGCCGCCCGAGGACCCGGACGCCCTCGCCCGGGCCTGGGCCGAGGTCCTCGCCGACCCCGACCGGGCGAGGAGGGAAGGGGAGGCCGCGCGGATTCGCGTCGAGCGCCACTTCGGGATCCAGGCGACGGTGCGGGAATACGAGCGACTCTACGCCGGAGAGGCGCCGTGACCATCCTCCACGTAATCGACCTCGGGGAGATCGGCGGGCTGCTCCGGGTCGTTCAGGCGCTCGCCACGGGACACCGTGCGAGGGGCCACGCCGTGTGCGTCGCGCCCATCATGCACGAGGACCGCTCGGGCCACCAGCTCCTCGAACAAATCCGCGAGGCCGGCGTCATCGTCCAGCCGGTGATCGTCCCGCCCCGCGGGTACGCCGCCGAGCGACGTCGCATCGCCGAGCTCTGCCGGCGTTTCCGACCCCACGTCGTCCACACCCACGGCTACCGGCCGGACCTCGTGGATGCCGGCGTCGCCCGCGCGCTCCGGATCCCCGTCGTCACCACCGTGCACGGCTTCACCGGCGGCGGCCTCCGCAACCGCTTCTACGAATGGCTCCAGCGGCGCACGCTCGGGCGCTTCGACGCCGTCGTCGCGGTCTCGCGCGCCATGGCCGGCCAACTCGCCCGCGAGGGCGCGCCGGCCGCGCGCATCGTGACGCTCCCGAACGCATGGCTCCCTGCGACGCCGCCCCTCGACCGCACCGCCGCTCGCCGCGAGCTCGCACTCGCCGACCACGGGTTCCACATCGGGTGGGTCGGCCGGCTCAGCCACGAAAAAGGCGCAGACGTCCTCCTCGACGCCATCGCCTTGGTCGACGATGTTCCCGTCATGGCCTCCTTCCTCGGCGACGGTCCGGAACGCCGCCGCCTCGAGCAACGAGCCGCCGCGCTCGGCATCGCAGGCCGCGTGCGCTGGCATGGGATCGTCGCCGACGCCGCACGCGTCGTCTCCGCGTTCGACCTCTTCGCCCTGAGCTCCCGTGCCGAGGGAACGCCCATCGCGCTCTTCGAGGCGATGGCCGCCGGCGTCCCGATCGTCGCTACCCGCGTAGGCGGCGTCCCCGAGGTCCTTTCCGATGCCGAGGCGGAGCTCGTGCCCCCCGAGGATCCGCTGCGCCTCGCCGACGCGATCCGCGCCACGGCCCTCGCGCCGGAGGCGGCCGCCGCGCGCGCGGCCGCCGCGAGGCGTCGCCTCGACGACGACTTCGCCGCCGATCCGTGGCTCGACCGCTATGAGGCGCTCTATCGACGCATCCAGGCGCAGGCCCGCCGGACCGCCGGACGAGCCGCACGGCCCCGGAGGCGACGGTGAGCGCAGCGGGCTACGTCCTTGGCGCCGCAGCGGCACTCGCCGCCTACACCTATGCCGGCTACCCGCTGATCCTCCTCGCCCTCGCCCGGCGGGAGGGGCGCCCGGGGACTCGCACGGAGCCCCGCGATGCACGGCTCGCCCGCACCATGCCGCGCGATGCGCATTCCTGGCCCCGCATCAGCATCACTGTCCCCGTCTTCAACGAGGCGGCCCAGATCCGGGACACCCTCGAGTCGCTCCTCGCCATCGACTATCCGCCCGGCCGGCGGCAGATCCTCATCGTCTCCGACGCGTCCACGGACGACACGGACCGGATCGTCGCCGAGTACGCCGACCGCGGCGTCGAGCTGCTGCGCATCCCCGAGCGCCGGGGCAAGACCGCAGCCGAGAACGCCGCCTTCTCGCGCCTGACCGGCGACATCGTCGTCAACACCGATGCCTCCGTCCGCGTACGGCCCGATGCCGTAAAGCGCCTCGTCGCCGCTTTCGCTGACCCGTCGGTCGGCGTGGCCTCCGGCCGCGACATCAGCGTCACCGCCGACGCCGGCGGACACCACAACGTCGGGGAGTCAGGTTACGTGGGTTACGAGATGTGGGTGCGCCGCCTCGAATCCAGGGTCGACGGCATCGTCGGTGCCTCCGGCTGCCTCTACGCCACCCGCAAGGCGCTTCACGCCATCGCGATCCCCGAGGGTGCGAGCCGCGACTTCGCCGCCGTGCTCCACGCTCGGCAGAACGGGTTCCGCGCCGTCTCCGTCGACGACGCCATTTGCTTCGTCCCCCGCACCCCCTCCCACCGTCGCGAGTACAGGCGGAAGGTCCGCACCATGGCGCAGGGGCTGGAGACGCTCCGCCTCGGGCGCGCGCTCCTCGATCCGTTCCGGTACGGGCGCTTCGCCTGGATGCTCGCCAGCCACAAACTCTGCCGCTGGCTCGTCCCCTGGGCCGCGCTCGCCGCACTCGCGGTACTCGCCGCGGCCGCCCCATCGAGCCCGGGTGCCCGCGCCGCACTCAGCGTCATCGGCCTCGCCGCCATCGCCGCCGCAGCCGGCTGGCACTGGCCCGAGACCCGGCCCGTGCCCCGGCTCCTCGCCCTCCCCATGTTCGCGTTGCTCGGCAACGTGGCTGCACTTCACGCCTGGATCCGCGTCGCCGCGGGGCGTCTCGAGCCCGCCTGGGAGCCGACCCGCCGGCGGCGGCACGTGCAAAGCGCTACCACCCCCCGCGCCGCAGGAACACCACCGGGATCGTCCGCAGAATGATCCGGAAGTCCTCGAGCACCGTGCGGCGCTCGATGTACTCGAGATCGTACCTCAGCTTGCGACGCACGTCGTCCAGCGTCGCGTCGTAGTCCTGACTGATCTGCGCGAGCCCGGTCATCCCCGGAAGGACACGCTGCCGCTCGCCGTAGCGGTCGATCCGTGCGCGCAGCACCGTGAAGATCCCCGGCTGCTCCGGACGCGGGCCCACCACATTCATGTCACCGCGAAGCACGTTGAAGAGCTGCGGCAGCTCGTCCAGCCGCGTCCGCCGGAGCCACCGCCCGACGGGCGTCACCCGCGGATCGTCCGGCGTCGCCCACTGCTCCACCCCGTGATCCGAGCCGACGTACATCGTCCGGAACTTGTAGATCTTGAACGGCTTGCCTCCATGGTCGATCCGCCGGCGTCCCGTGTTCTGGCTCCCCGGCCGGCGACGGTCGACACCGACCCGGACCTGCGTGTACAGGACCGGGCCCGGCGAGGTGAGTCGCACGATCAAAGCGATTGCGATCAGGAGCGGCGCGCACGCCACGATGCCCACCGCCGCCACCACCACGCTGAGGGCCCGGCACAGAAAATCGTGTACGTCCGCTTTCCCAACCACCCACGGCCGGGCCCCGAGACTCTTTCGCGCGTTCTCGAGGCCGATCTCGAACGGCGCCGACGGCGTCGCGGCCTGCTCTCTCACTCGTGATGCCCGTAAGGGCCGCTCGTCCATGCTCCGCTCCGGTTCCCGGTCGAGTCCTCGGGCCTGCGCCCGCTTTCCGGTCCCGGATTGCAAGCATCGTTCGCCCGCGCCTCGGGGGCGCAGTTCGTAAATCACCAGGCGACAAGATCGTACGCATCGCCGTTTCGCTCCCGCCGGCCGCGCTGGTGTCGCCGCAATACACGTGTGGGATCGGTACCGCAAGACAACGATCAGGGACGGAGAGTGGATGGGATCAGGAATTCGGAAGTGGAGTGGAATGGGCGGGTGGAAGGAGAGCGGGACCGGCCCCCGATCGACAGCGAGGATCGCCGGTCCCGGACGAGGCCCTCGAACGGTCCAGCGGCATTCTATCCCGCCCGCGCACCCTTCCACCGGTCGAAAGCGTGCTTTTCCATCAGGCGATAGAGCGTGGTCCGATCCACACCCGCGATCCGCGCAGCCTCCGACATGTTCCCGTCCGCTTCCCGAACCAGCCA
Source organism: uncultured Gemmatimonadaceae bacterium (assembly GCA_964410055.1). Taxonomy (GTDB): domain Bacteria; phylum Gemmatimonadota; class Gemmatimonadetes; order Longimicrobiales; family RSA9; genus CALBZE01. The sequence continues at coordinate 18,815 of CAYPGK010000017.1, forward strand.
CTCCAGGTATCCACGCTCGAACTCCGAGAGCAGGCGGTTGCGCGCGACGTGGTAGGCCTGGCCCCCGAAGCTGGTGGGGATCGGGGCGGTCTCGCCGTTGGCGGGCGTGTCATCGAGGAACGGGAGGTGCTCCGGCTGGATGCGGCAGCCGGGCTCGACAAGGACCGCCGCGTGCTCGATCACGTTCTGGAGCTCCCGGACGTTCCCGGGCCACGGACGCGCCTGGAGCGCGCGGATCGCCGCCTCGGTCAGCTCCGGCGGCTCCAGCCCCTCCTTGCGGTGACGGATCCACGCGCTCAAGAGGAAGTGCCGCGCAAGGACGGGTACGTCCTCGGGGCGCTCCCGCAACGGCGGAATCCGGATCGGGACTACCCTTAGCCGATAGTAGAGATCGCTCCGGAGCACGCCTCCCTCGATCGCCTCGAGCGGATCCCGGTTCGTTGCGGAGATGAACCTCGCATCCACCACCACGTCCGTGGTCGAGCTGCCGACCCGCCGGACCTCGCCGTTCTGGATCACGCGCAGCAGCTTTGCCTGGAGCGACGGCGCCATCTCCGTCAGCTCGTCCAGGAACATCGTGCCGCCGTTCGCGCTCTCCAGCAGCCCTTGTTTGTCGTGGACCGCGCCCGTGAACGCGCCCTTGCGGTACCCGAACATCTCGGATTCCAGGAGCGACTCGGGCAGCGCAGCGCAATTCACCGCCACGAACGGCTTGCGCGACCTGCGACTGCTCTGGTGGATGAACTGCGCGATCATCTCCTTCCCCGTCCCGCTCTCCCCGCTCAGCATCACCGACGCATCCGTCGGCGCGACTCGTCGCGCCAGGTCCACCACCTTCAGGAACGCCTCCGATTCGCCGAGCAGCACCATCCGCGTACTGCGGCCGTGAGTCGCCTCCAGCTCCGCACGCGCCGCGCTCGCCCGGCGACGCTGCAGATGCCGGTAGACCGCGCGCTCGATCAGCAGTTTCAGGTGGACAGCGGAGAAGGGTTTCGGCAGGAACTCGATCGCGCCCGCCCTGAGCGCCGCCTCGCTCGTGTCGACCGTCGATGCCGTCGAAGTCGCGATCACCGCCGCATCCGGGTTCGCCTTCACGCACTCCCGGACCAGCTCGAGCCCCGACGACTGTTGGATCTGTAGGTCCAGCACCACGATCTCGTGGCCGCCACGGCGAAGCAGCGCTTCGGCTTCCACCCCGCGACTGCACGGGCTCACGCGGTACCCCTCCGCCTCGAGGATCCGTGCGCACGTTTCGCATTGCACCGGATCCGGGTCTACGACAAGCACCCGGAACTCGGATTTCACCGCTGCAGTGATCGGCAGCTGCCCTCCCGCTTCCGCGTCATCACAGGGCGCACTCTGCCTCCCCGCCGACTCCCGGGCCGCATGCGACCGCGGTCCCGCCGACGGCTCTCGTTCCTTGGTCTCTACCGCCATATCTCAATGCTACTCTCGACGAGACCGGTGCCGCTTCCCACCGGTCTCGTTTCAATTCCACGAAATGATGGAGCCCGCCCCACATTCCGTGAGGGCGGGCTCCATTGCGGGTGCCCCCGGGCGCCGTGGATTGCGACGCGGCCCGGGAGACCGCTCTCGATCCTGTGGTCTCCGCCTCGCACACCCCTGCAACACATATGCCCGCACCGATCCGCACACGCCACGCGTGGGGGTCGCTAAGCGACGTTTCCGTACACACTTGCGAATGCGGCCGCGCGCGTGCCCAGCCGGCGCGATGCTGGCGGGGATCTTGCCCCGGTCCGCCTTCGAATCGTCTCTCGGGGCAGCAATCGCGAGCAGGGATACCATGCGGTCAACCTCCACCACCCTCGTCACCGGCGCGGCCGGCTTCATCGGCAGCCACCTCGTCGAGCGGCTCCTGGCCCGCGGCGAGCGGGTCATCGGCATAGACAACTTCGACCCCTTCTATTCGCCCGAGGAGAAGTGGAGAAACCTCGCCACGGCACTCGCACACCCGGCCTTCCGCCTCATCGAGGCCGACTGCGCAGAGCTCGAGGAGGTCGAGCGCGCGCTTGGCGGCGAGCCCTTCGACGTCGTCGTCCACCTTGCCGCAAAGGCGGGCGTTCGGCCCTCGATCGAAGACCCGCTCGGGTATGCCAGGGCAAACCTCCAGGGCACGCAGGCCATGCTCGAGCTTGCAAGGAGAAGAGGCGTGCGCCGCTTCGTCTTCGCCTCCTCTTCTTCCGTCTATGGCAACAACGAAAAGGTCCCCTTCAGTGAAGAGGACCCGGTCGAGCGGCCGATCTCGCCCTACGCTGCTACCAAGCGGGCGGGCGAGCTGCTTTGCCACACCTATCACCACCTGCACGCCATGAGCGTGCTGTGCCTTCGCTTCTTTACCGTCTACGGCCCGCGCCAGCGGCCGGACCTGGCCATTCGCAAGTTCGCATCCCTCATGCTCGAGGGCAGGCCCATCCCCTTCTACGGCGACGGCACGAGCGAGCGCGACTACACCTGGATCGACGACGTGCTGGAGGGCGTACTCGCCGCAATCGACCGCACCGCGAGCACCGAAGCGCCCGAGTTCGAGATCGTCAACCTGGGCGAGAGTCGGACGACCTCGCTCTCTCGCCTGGTCGAGCTGATCGCCTCATCGCTCGACACGACGCCCACGCTCGAGCGCCTGCCCATGCAGCCTGGAGACGTCCTCCGCACCTACGCCGACGTCTCCAAGGCCAGACGCCTGCTCGGCTACGAGCCCACGACTCCGGTCGAGGACGGCATCCCCAGGTTCAGCGCGTGGCTGCGGGGACGGAGCGCGATTCCAGCCACTCCCGGTAGACCGCTTCGGCACTCTCCACGAACGGTGCGTGCTCGTGGCGCCAACTCAGCTCACGCTCCGAACGCGTCGACCGCACCACCTGGTCCAGCGTGAGGGCGTCCGCGAAGCCGCCCAGCTTCGCCCGGGCCTCCTCCAGCGGGATGGTGCGTACCGCGCCGTCCCGCCCCGCCGCCCGGCTCGCTGCCCGCGCCAGCTCGATCACGGGCGTCCCCGCGCCCTCCGTCGCGTGGAAGATCCCGCGCGCCCGCCCCTCAGCGATCAGCCGGTAGAGCCGGGCGACGTCGCCCACGTACGCCGGCGACCACCGATTCTCACCGTCACCGACGACCACCGCCGCGCCCTCGCGCTCCGCCGTCGCGAAGAATTCGCTGATCACGCCGCGCCCCCCGCCGTAGATCATCCCCGGCCGCACCACCGCCGTGGCCACGTCCTCCGTCGCCGCCGCGAGCACCGCGCGTTCGTGGTCCGACCGCCACGCGACGATCTCCGGCGCCCCATCGGTCGGCGACTCCTCGTCGGCACCCGCGTCGCCCGTCTCCCCCAGACTGAAACACCCCGACGTGTAGATCACGCAGCGCGGCGGCTCGCCCTTCTCCCTTTCGTGCTGCCGCGCTGCCCACAGGAGCGCCTCGATCGCGCCCCGGTCCGTCGTCACCTTCGACTCGGAATTGTCCGCTGCCGCGTGGATCAGGACGTCGTGCGCCGCCGCGACCTTCCGGTACGTGTCCGAACTCCTCAGGTCACCCACGACCGCGCGCCCGCCCAGCGACTTCACGTCCAGCGTCTGCTCCGCCCACCGGACCAGCCCGGTCACCTCGTGCCCCGCGGCCGCCAGCTCCCGCACGATCGCGCTCCCCAGGTAGCCCGTCGCGCCCGTCACGAACACCCGGAGCGGTCGGTCTTCCCACGACCTCTTCTTCTTCAGCCCCTCGATCTGGAATATCCGTATCATCTCTCGTCCGATCCCCGGTGCGACGGGCGCCGGTGGCCTGGATTCCCACCGCTGGCCCGGTTACATTCCCACTATGGCCAAGAACTTTTCTTTCGACATCTCGACCGGCGTCGATCTACAGGAGGTCGACAACGCGGTCAACCAGGCGCGCAAGGAAATCTCCCAGCGCTACGACTTCAAGGGCGTACACGCCGAGATCGAATTCGATCGCGCCCACGCCGTCCTCCGCCTCGAGGCCGACGACGAGTACAAGATGCGGGCGCTGTACGAAGTGCTGCAATCCAGGCTCGTCCGGCGCGGCGTCCCGCTCAAGAACCTGAAGCCCGGCAGCATCGACACCGCCGCTCTGGGGCGCGTCCGCCAGGAGGTCGCGCTCCAGCAGGGGATCCCGGCCGATACCGCCAAGCAGATCGCCCGCGCCATCAAGGACCGCAAGATGAAGAACGTCCAGGTGGCCATCCAGGGCGATGAGCTTCGCGTCTCTAGCCCCTCCAAGGACGCGCTCCAGGAAGTCATCGCCTTCCTGCGCGGCCAGGACTTCGGTGTCGAGCTCCAGTTCGGCAACTATCGCTGAACGCCGTGGAAGTCCAGGTCTTCGGCACGAAGAAGAGCGCCGACACCCGAAAGGCGCTCCGCTTCTTCTCCGAGCGGCGCATCAAGACGCATTTCGTCGACCTGAACGTTCGCGCCGCATCCCCGGGTGAGCTGCGACGCTTCGCCCAGAAGTTCGGCGTCGAGGCGCTCGTCGATCGTGACGCCAAACGCTTCGCCGAGCTCGGGCTCAAGCACGCCCACTACTCCGACGACCGCTGGCTCGCGATCCTGGCCGAAGAGCCGCTCCTCCTGCGACAGCCACTCGTCCGCTCCGGCAACCGTCTCACGATCGGCGCCGCCGAGGACGAGTGGCGCGAGTGGGTCGGGCGGTGAGCCTCATCACCCTCGCCGGCGTCGCCGTACAACTCGGCGGCGAGACGATCCTCGACGACGTCTCGGTCGCCATCGGCCGCGGCGAACGATGGGGCGTCGTCGGTCGGAACGGCTCGGGCAAGACCACGCTCTTCCGGCTCCTGACCGGCCGGCTCGAGCCCGCTCGCGGCTCGATTTCGCGCCTCCCCGGGCTCCGCGTCTCGCTCCTGGACCAGCACCGTGATTTCGACGGCGCCGAGACCGTTTGGGACGCCGCCGCACAGCCGTTCGCCGAGCTGCGCGACCTCGAACGCTCCCTCGCCGAACAGGCCGCCGCCCTCGCCGACGATCCGTCGCCGAAGGCGATGGCCCGCTACGACCGCGACCTCGAGCGCTTCGAGCGTGAGGGCGGCTACACCTACGCCGCTCGCGTCGACGCCGTCCTCCAGGGCCTCGGCTTCGACCCCGCGGAGGCGCGGACCCGGCACATCGCAACGCTGAGCGGCGGCGAGCGCGGCCGCGTCGGCCTCGCGAGGCAGCTCGTCGCGCCCGCGGACGTCTACCTCCTCGACGAGCCGACCAACCACCTCGACCTCGAGACCACCCGCTGGCTCGAGGAGTACATCCGCGCCCTCGATGCGACCGTCCTCGTCGTGAGCCACGACCGCGTCTTCCTCGATGCGGTCGTAGACCACGTCCTGCACCTCGAGGCCGGGACCGCGACGCCGTATACCGGCGGGTACGCCGCATTCGTCGCACAGCGCGCAGAGCGCCGGCTCGCGCAGCAGCGCGCATTCGAGCAGCAGCAGCGCGTGATCGCCGCCGAAGAGGAGTACATCCGCCGTAACATCGCCGGGCAGAACAGCCGGCAGGCCCGGGGCAGGCGAACTCGGCTCGCCCGCATCCCGCGCCTCTCGCCGCCGCCCTCCGAGGAGGCCGTGATGGCGCTTCGCCTCCGCGCCGACGAGCGTGGCGGCGACCAGGTCCTGGTCGCGCAGGACGTGCGCCTCACCGTTCCGGTGGCCGCACCCGAACTCGAGTCCGGCTCGGCCGCATCCGCCCCTGACCTTTCCGCTGCGGCGGAGCGGACCATCATCGAAGGCTTCTCCACTCGCCTGACCCGCGGCGAGGTGGTCGGTCTGGTCGGGCCGAACGGGGCAGGGAAGTCCACGCTGCTCCGCGCCATCGTCGGCGAGCATCCGGTCGTTGCCGGCGAGCTCAGGCTCGGCGCATCGATCCGCGTCGCCTACTACCGCCAGGACCTCGCCCAGGTCCCCGGCGACAAGACCCTTTTCGACGCGATCCACGACCTCCGCCCGCAGTGGGAGCGCGGACAGGTCCAGGGCCACCTCGGCCGGTTCGGCTTCTCCGGCGACGAGGTGCACCGACGCGCCGGCTCCCTCTCCGGCGGCGAGCAGGCCCGTCTCGCGCTCGCCATGATCATGCTCTCCGGCGCGAACCTGATCCTCTTCGATGAGCCGACCAATCACCTCGATGTCGAGACAATCGAAGCGCTCGAGGACGCGATCGAGGCCTACGACGGCACCGTCATCCTCGTCAGCCACGACCGCGCGCTGCTGCGCGCCATGACCACACGGGTCTGGGCGCTCCACGAAGGGCGCATCGAAGTCTTCGACGGTGGGTTCGACGAATGGGAGGTCGTTCAGGAGGAGCGCGCCCGGGCCGAGGCCGAGGCCCTGGCCGCCCAGGAAGCCGCTCGCAGGGAGAAAGAGCGTCGTGCCGCCGCCGCTCGCCGCGGCGACGAGGCAGCGGAAAGGCAGAGGCGCGCCGCGCTCCGCGAGGCGAAGCGCCGTGTCGAGGCGATCGAGGCCCGCATCGCCGAGCTCGAGGCTCGCGTCGAGGAGCTCTCGACCGCCCTCGAAGACCCGGCGCTCTACGCCACGGCCGAAGGGTCGATCCGCGCACACGAGATCAAGGCGGAGCTCGATGCGGCCCGGCGCGAACTGGATGCCGCCGTCGAAGAGTGGACCCAAGCCGGTGAGGCCCTCGAAGCTATGGCGCCCGGTTGACGACCACGATTTTCGGTCTTGCTTACTCGGCGAGCCCGGCCGATCTTCCCACCGGCCGTTTCAACCCGGAATCACGGAGTACGATCATGTCCAACGAGTACCGCGTAACCGCCGGCGGACGCGCCGTCGAGGGGCGTTACCTCCCTCCGGCCCCCGTCAACGAGCCGATCCTCTCCTACGCGCCCGGCACCCCCGAGCGCGCGGCCCTCAAGGCCGAGCTCGACCGGATGAGCAACGAGGTCGTCGAGATCCCGCTCATCATCGGTGGCGAGGAGGTTCGGACGGGGCGGGTGGTTGACGTCACCATGCCTCACGACCACCGCCACGTCCTCGCGCGCGTCCACCAGGCCGGGCCCGAGGAGGCGCGCGCCGCGATCGAGGCCGCTCGCAAGGCCTGGAACGAGTGGTCCAACTGGGGATGGGAGGACCGCGTCGCCGTGTTCCTGCGTGCCGCAGACCTGCTCGCCGGGCCCTGGCGCGCCACCATCAACGCGTCCACCATGCTCGGCCAGAGCAAGACCGCGTTCCAGGCCGAGATCGACAGCGCCTGCGAGCTCATCGACTTCTGGCGTTTCAACGCCTACTTCGCCACGCAGGTATACGCCGAGCAGCCTGAATCTGCGCCCGGCACCTGGAACCGCATGGACCACCGCCCGCTCGAGGGCTTCGTCTACGCCGTCAGCCCCTTCAACTTCACCTCCATCGCCGGCAACCTCCCGACCGCGCCGGCGATCATGGGGAACGTGGCCATCTTCAAGCCGGCCCAGACGGCGGCCCTCAGCAACTACTACGTCATGCGACTCCTCGAGGCCGCCGGACTGCCCCCGGGCGTCGTCAACTTCATCCCGGGCGATGCGCAGGCCATCAGCGAAGTCCTGCTGAAGAGCCCCGAACTCGCCGGGCTGCACTTCACCGGCTCGACGGCCACCTTCCAGCTCCTCTGGAAGCAGATCTCCGACAACCTGGAGAACTACCGCGCCTACCCGCGCATCGTCGGTGAGACCGGCGGCAAGGACTTCATCGTCGCCCACGAGAGCGCCGACCCGCAGGAGCTCGCCGTCGCCATCGTCCGTGGCGGCTACGAGTACCAGGGGCAGAAGTGCAGCGCCGTCTCCCGAGTCTACATCCCCCGCTCGATGTGGGACGACGTGCGCGAGCGCGTGATCGCCATGATCGAGGACATCCGCATGGGCGACCCGCGCGACTTCCGCAACTTCATGAGCGCGGTCATCGATGAGAAGGCGTTCCGCAAGATCGCCTCGTACATCGATTTCGCCAGGGAGTCCGACGAGACCGAGATCCTCGCCGGCGGCGAGTACAGCGATGAGAAGGGTTGGTTCGTACAGCCGACCTTCATCCTCGCGAAGAACCCGAAGCACCGCCTCATGTGCGAGGAGATCTTCGGGCCGGTCGTCACCGCATACGTCTACGACGAGGAGTGGCCCGACGTGCTCCGGCTCGTCAACGAGACCTCGCCCTACGGCCTGACCGGCGCCGTCTTCGCCCGTGACCGCGGCGCGATCCGCGAGGCGCTTGCCGTGCTCCGGCACGCGGCGGGCAACTTCTACATCAACGACAAGCCCACGGGCGCCGTCGTCGGCCAGCAGCCCTTCGGCGGTGGCCGCGCCAGCGGCACCAACGACAAGGCGGGCTCGATCCTCAACCTCCTGCGCTGGGTCTCGCCCCGCGCGATCAAGGAGAACTTCGTCCCGCCGACCGACTACCGCTATCCCTTCATGGCGGAGGAGTAGCCGCGGCGAAGCCGGCCGGGGGCGGGCAGCGTCGCCCGCCCCCGGCTTTTTGCATCTTCCCCCATCCCCGACTTCCGCAACCGGGATCCCTTTCGTTGACTCGGGGTAACCTCCATCCGTAGATTGGCCATGGTGCCCCGTGTGGACAGGACCACGCAGATGCCGATGACTGCGCGCGACAAGATCGAGGAGGTGCTGGGCAGGATTCGCCCCGCGTTGCGGGCCGACGGCGGCGATGTCGAGTTCGTCGACTACGACGCCGAAGAAGGGATCGTCCAGCTCCGGCTCATGGGAGCCTGCGGCTCCTGCCCAATCTCGATGCTCACGCTCAAACAGGGGATCGAGCGGCGCATCATGATGGCGGTGCCAGAGGTCAAGGGCGTCCTCGCCCTCTGAACGATTTCGACGACCGGCGCCTCTGGCGGCCGGCGCCCCAGGGGGCGCCGGCCGTTTTCACTATAGGAGGAGTTCCATGATCGATCGCAACGAGCTGCTCGGCAGGGTCCGGGCGGCGCTTTTGGGAGTCAGGCACCCCGCAACGGGGTCGGACGTGCTCTCCGGCGGACAGGTCCAGGGACTGAACGTGGACGACGACGGCAAGGTCCGCTTCGAATTCGTGCTCCGGACCCAGGACCCGGGTACGCTCGTGCGCGAAGCGCGCGCGGCGGTCGAGGCGGTCGAAGGCGTTGCCAGCGTCAAGATCGACGTCCGCCTGCCCAGGGAGATGCAGGCGCAGGCGCAGGGCGCGCGCCACGGAGGCCGCACCCTCAAGCCCGGGAGCGTGCCGGCGCCCATGCCGCAGCCCCGGCTCGTCGAGGGGATTTCCCACGTCGTCGCCGTCAGCTCCGGCAAGGGCGGCGTCGGCAAGTCGACCGTCGCCGCGAATCTGGCCGCCTCCCTCGCCGCTGCGGGGAAGCGCGTCGGGCTCCTCGATGCCGACGTCTACGGCCCCAACATCCCCGTCATGTTCGGCGAGAAGCGCAAGCCCCGCGTCACGGGTGAGCGCGGCAAGGAGAAGATCGTCCCGCTCGAGGCCCACGGCGTCCGGCTCATGAGCCTCGGCTTCCTCCTCGAGGACGAGCAGCCCGCGATCATGCGAGGCCCGCTCATCTCCGGGATCCTGCGTCAGTTCCTCGAGCAGGTCGAATGGGGCGAGCTCGACTACCTGATCGTCGACATGCCGCCCGGCACCGGCGATGCCCAGCTCTCCCTCGTCCAGACCATCGACATCGACGGCGCCGTCATGGTGACGACGCCGCAGGACGTCTCGACCGGCGACGTCCGCCGCGCGATCCGCATGTTCGAGCGTGTGCGTTCGCCGATCATCGGCGTCGTCGAGAACATGAGCGGCTTCGTCTGCCCCTGCTGCGGCGAGTCCGTCGACATCTTCGGCAAGGGCGGCGGACGCGTCCTCGCCGACGACATGCACACCGAGTTCCTGGGCGAGATCCCACTCGACGTGAAGGTCCGGGAAGCCGGCGACGAGGGGCGCCCCACGGCGCTCGCCGCGCCCGACTCGCCCGCAGGGCGCGCCTTCGCCGAGGTCGCAGAGCGCGTCGCCGCGATCGTCGAGGCCGGGGCGCCCGCCGGCGTCTGATGGCGCGCCCCGTCCTCCCGCCGCCCGTCGGGCCCGCCGAAGTGGCCGCGCTCCCGCTCCACGTCGTCGTGCGCGACTACCCGGAGACGCTCGCCGTCCTCCGCGAGGCCGGCGTCGACGTGCCCGGAAAGGGCGGGGCGCGGCTCGCCGATGCGGCGCCCGATGCCGGGCCGCTGCTCGACGAGATCCTGACCGCCACGGCCTGGCGCGCACGCGCCTGACCCGCTGATCCGACAAGACGGGACCGCCGTGAGCCGCATCACGATCCTGACGGATTTCGGGACCGCGGACGGCTACGTCGCCGCGATGAAGGGCGTGATCGCCGACATCGCACCCGGCGCGGTCATCGACGACGCATCGCACGACATCCCGCCCGGCGATGTCGAAGCGGCCGCGTTCGCCCTCTCGCGCTACTGGAGACTCTACCCCGCCGGGACCGTCCACCTCGTCGTTGTCGACCCGGGCGTGGGAAGCGAGCGGCGCGCGATCGCGGCCCGCGTCGATGGCCGCTTCTTCGTCGCGCCGGACAACGGCGTCCTCACCCGTGTCCTCGACGAGGCGGCGGCCGACCGGATCGTCTCGATCGAGGATCCGGCCTACACCCGTGGCCACATCTCGGCCACGTTCCACGGCCGCGACATCTTCGCACCCGCCGCGGCGCACCTCGCCCGGGGGACGCCGCTCGACGCACTCGGGCCCGCGGTCGCCGACCCGGTCCGGCTCCCACTTCCACGCCCGGAGCGGACCGAGGGGACGATCCACGCCCATGTCGTCGCGATCGACCGGTTCGGCAACCTGATCACCGACGTGCCGGGCGCCTGGCTCTCACCGGGTGCGCGCGTCGTCATCGAGGGCCGGGACATCGGCCCTCTCCGACGAACCTACGCCGATGTAGGGCCTGGCCAGCCGCTGGCGCTCGTCGGTTCGACCGGCATGCTCGAGATCTCCGTTCGAGACGGCAGCGCCGCGACGATGTTCGATGCCGCGCGAGGCACGCCGGTGATCATCCAGGAGGACGTCCATGCGAGAGGTTGAGATGAAGAGCGTCGTCGTCACTGGCGCATCGAAGGGGATCGGTCGGGCGAGCGCGCTCCGGCTCGACCGCGCCGGCTTCCGTGTCTTCGCAGGCGTACGCTCCCCGGCGGACGGGGAAGCGCTCCGCGCCGAGGCCTCCGATCGGCTCATCCCCGTGCGCATCGACGTGACCGACGACGCAGCCATCGCCGAGGCTGCTCGCCTCGCAGGCGACGTCGTGGGCGCGGGGGGCCTGTACGGTCTCGTGAACAACGCAGGGATCGCGGTCGCCGGGCCGCTCGAGTTCCTGCCGCCCGCCGAGCTCCGTCGCCAGCTCGAGGTGAACGTCGTCGGTCAGCTCGCGGTGACGCGCGCGTTCCTCCCGCTCCTGCGGCGGGCGCGCGGCAGGATCGTCAACATGAGCTCGATCTCGGGCCTCATGGCGCTGCCGTTCACCGGTGCCTACGCCGCATCGAAACACGCGCTCGAGGCCCTGAGCGACGCGCTCCGCGTCGAGCTCGCGCCCTGGGGGATCCACGTCTCGATCATCGAGCCCGGCGTCATCGCCACGCCGATCTGGGAGACCTCCGAGGCCGCAGCGGAACGCATCATGGAGGAGTATCCGCCGGAGGCGTTCGAGTATTACGGCCGCGTGATCGAGCTCGCGCGCCGGACCGTCCGCAACAGCGCAGAGCGCGGACTGCCGCCCGATCACGTCGCTCGGGTGGTCGAGCATGCGCTGACCGCCCGCCGCCCGAGGACGCGATATCTGGTCGGCGGCGATGCGCGGGCTCGCGCCCTCATTCGCAAGCTACCCGACCGCATCCGTGACCGGCTGATCCTCGCGCGACTGCGACGGGGAGTCCGCTGATTTCCGGGCTGCAGCCCGACCCCTCGGCCGTCACGCTGCGAAGGAAATGTCGATCGTCGGCGGGTGCTGCAACGTGTGCTCGACCGTGCAGTGGCTGGCTACGCGGAGCGCCGCATCGCGCCGCTGTTCGGGTAGTTCGGGCCAGTCGAGCGTCATGGTGAAGCTCCCGACCCGGTAAGGATCGTCGACGTACTCCCATTCGAGCGCGATCTCCAGCCCCTCCAGCCCGATCCCCGCCTGCTCCGCCCAGGACGCCAGCACCGCGATCGTGCACGTCGCCAGCGATGCCGCCAGCATGTGCAGCGGCGAAAAAGTTACGGCCGGATCCGTCGACTCGATCTCTAGTCCGAATCCGGCCGCCTGTACGCGTATTGCCTGCTCGGCATCCAGCAGGATGCGCATCGCACCTCAGCTTTCGAGCCACCTCCGGTCCGCCGCCGACAGCCGCTTGTGCTTCGGTGCCAGGAACCGGACCACCAGGTAGCCGATCAGCAGGATCGGCGCGACCTTGAAGAGCAGGAACCCTGCCAACGACAGCGCCACCGAGAACACCACGCCGAGGACGGCCAGGACGACCGACGCCACCACCAGGGTGACCAGCCCGACGACGAAGAAGGTGACCAGCGCTCCAATCATCATTGCCTCCGGAAGTGTGCGGTGCGACCGGGTCCCGCCGGTCCTACCCCGTTCAGTCCTCGCCGTTCGGGCCGACCCATTCCACGTCGATCGAACCGAACGCGCCCGAGATATCGAGTGTCAACTTTCTCCGTGCCGATTCCCAGTTCGCCGAGTAGAAGGCGTTGCCTCGCTTGGTCAGCTCCTGGGAATCGAACCCCATGAGGAACGCGGTCTTCGTGACCCGCACGCCGACATCGCGCGGCAGCACGAGCCTGAGCTTGCCCAGACCCAGCTCGATCTTGGCGGCAGTATCGCCCTGCCACCGGCCCGTGAAGTCCAGCCGCAGGTCGCCGACGCCGCCCTTGACCGACAGCGTGTCGACGTTCGCGTTCGCGAGCCCCGTCACACGCAGCTCCGCCGCACCGACGTCGATCGAAAGGCGCTCCAACCGGATCGGGTTCGGCTTCGAGAACTGCACGCGGGAGTCGCTCGCGCCCGTCTTGATCGCCACGTTTCGGAGCCGCATCCCCCCGAGTTCCAGCTCGGCCTCGACCGCGCCGAATTTCAGGTCCAGATCGAGCGGCACGTCCGGCGTCAGCGCCACGGCAAGCCGCCCGCCCTCCCGAATGTCCCGCTTGATCCCCTCCTTCAGGCCGTCGATCCCGAGGCGCAGCACGCCGGAGCGATACTCCTGGATCGGTTGGAAGAGCTCTGCGTCGTAGCGCATCGACGACCGGTAGAGCGTGCCCGACTCGGCCGGCTCCAGCTCGAGCCGACCCGCGCCGAACTGGACTTCGACCTTGACCCCGTCCTCTCCCGCCAACTGCCTGCGGCTGCCGATCGTTCGCCAATCCTGGGCCAGGAGGGGCGAAGCGGTCGTGCTCAGTGCGAGCACGACCGCGCCTATGGACAGCAGTCTAGACATTCGTCCCCTCCTCGAAGGCGGTGTCGATGTCTATGTCCGGCTCCACGGGAGGACGCGTGACCTTCGGCCGCGTGCCGGCCCGCGAAAGGAGCACCGCACCGAAGCCGATCGTGAACGCCGCCCACGTCAGCACGACCGCCAGGAACATCAGCACGCCGCTGATGAAGTCCAGCCACGGGCCTGCCATGCGCACCACGTTCGCCGCAATGTAGAGCGCGAGGAGCAATCCGACGCCCGTGAGGACGTAGTAGTACGAATTGGCGCGCCGGAACAGGTCGCCCCCGTAGAACCGCCGTTCCGCCAGCGATTCGCCCGCCGCGTGCGCCACGGCGAGGTAGCCGAAGAGCGCAGCGACCACGACCGCCACCGGGAAGAGCGGCACCCACGCGATCAGCACCGGGATCCCGACGATCGAGATCGTCAGCGCGATCGTGCCCAGGATGAACGCCGGCAGGATCAGGAACGTCCCCGCGAGCCCGACGAGCGCCGACTGCAGCGTCGCGTGGCGCGCCGTGTCGGCCACGCCCTCCAGGTACTTCCGCCCGAAGAAGACCACCGCGAAGCCGATCCCGATCAGCACCGCGTAGAGGGCCAGGATCGAGAGGATGTCCGCTATGCCGCCGAAGATCCGGCGGAACGGGCCGGCCCACCAGCCATCCCGGCCGCGCGGGCTGCTGGCGACCCGGACCTTGACCTCACGCGAACGTGCATCGTCCAGGCGCGCCTCGAGCTCCGCGATCTTCGCATTCAGCCGCGCCACCGTGTCGTTCGCCCATTCGTCCTGTGCGGGCGAGACGACAGCCGTCCCTGTGTCGGACCCGGCCAGCAGCACCTCCTCGAGCGCCGCGTCCAGCCTCGCGCCCACATCGCCGCCGGGCGCATCCCAGTTGACCAGCAGCGCCGCGAGCTCTTCCATCGAGGCGTCCATCGCCTCGTTGAGCAGTTCGCGCCACGCACGGTCCAGCGCCTCGCCGCGCGGCGCGCTGCCAAGGCGCCGACCATCCAGCCAGGCCGCCCCGTCGCGAAGTTCGAACTCGACTGTGCGCCCACCCTCCAGTTCGAGCCGGATCTCGGCGACATCGCGGGATAGCCCGACCTCGCTCGAAACGACTGCCGTGTACCGGTTGCCGGCCTCCTGAGCCCTGGCGGACACGGCGCCCGCCAGGAGGAGCGCGGCCGCGAAGATGCCGCTCGCGGCGCGCCGGCTAAATGCAATGCATGACATAGTGCTTTTCCCGCGAAGAAGTGCGGAACAGGTTGTCGTAGAGGATCCAGAGCGCGACCACCGTCATCACGGCGAAAGCTGCCGCCGCGACCCCGAGCTGGGTCGTATCGACCCGCTCGAACACCCGCTGCGCGAAGTCCCAGACCCACTGCGCTGTGCTGCTCTCCAGAACCGCCGCGCCGGCCCGGCCCGCGAGCGACATCAGCCCATCGCTGACCCGATGACGGACGAACAACCAGAGCGTCTCGGGCGTGATCCCGGGCCTCGACAGCAGCCAGGCCAGGAGTCCGCCCATCGTGACTACCGGGAGCGCAAGGAGCGCCGTCGCCAGGAGCCACCCCGTCGTCCCCGACGGGACCAGCCGCCGGAGCAGGTCCATCACCCGGACCGTCCACGGCTGTCTCACCTGGACACCGGCCATGACGCGGTCCGCAAACCCCGGCGACGGCGCGAACCGCGGCAGAGACGAAAGCGCCGCGAACACCGCCTTCCATTCGTCCGCTTCCGCCTGACAGCGGGCGCACGTCACGAGGTGCGACTCGATGACCGCGCGTTCCGCATCGTCGAGTGCGCCCTCCACGTAGGATTCGAGCCGTTCGGGCGTCGGGTGTAGCATGCCGTCGGTGCTCAAGCTCGCTTCTCCATGCTGACGGTGCACGGGCCTCTACGTCGGGCCAGCAATCCGGGTTTCAGATTCGCAGGTGCGCGAGGTGCTTGCGCAGCTCGTTGCGGGCCCTGTGTATGAAAGTCTTCACCGTGCCGAGCGGGATCTCCATGATCTCGGCGATCTCGTCGTACGGTCTGTCTTCTATGTGCCACAACACGATTGCGGTCCGGTACTCCGGCCGGAGGAGCGCGAGCGCCTTCTCGATCTCCTCTCCGATCTCCCGGCTCGCCGCGTAGTCTTCCGGCGATTCCTCGGTCGAAGCGACCGTGATGCGCGTGGCCTCGATGTCGTCTGCGGTCCGCGCATTGGGCGACCCATCCAGCGACAGCGTGGCGACCTCGCGCTTGCGGAGCCGGTCGATCGCCGTGTTGTGTGCGATCTTGAAGATCCAGGAGCTGAACTTCAGCTTGGGATCGTAACGGTCGAGAGCGTTCAGGACTTTGATGAAGGTGTCCTGCGCGAGATCCTCTGCCAGCTCGCGGTCACGGACCAGACGGTAAATGATGGAGAAGACCGGCCGCTCATAGCGACCGATCAACTCACGGTAAGCCCGCTCGCGTCCTGCGCGAGCCTGGGCCACGACTTCCTGGTCCGTCAGTTTCGAGTAGTCCAATTCCTCGCGCGGAACGGGTCCGGAGGACTTGCCAATCGACCATACGGTCTCGTTGGCGCGCAGGTTTCGCCGGATCGACCTTGATCGGCGATACCTGCCGGGCTAGCTTCCAGCCCCTTGATTCTACGATACCGGAGCGACTTACGCGATGTCCGTTTCTTCGGCCGATCCGGCGGTCCTGCCGCCCCCGGAGGAGAAGGCGGCTGCGGTGCGCCGCATGTTCGGGGCGATCGCCCCTCGATACGACCTTCTCAACCACGTCCTGAGCCTGAACATCGACCGCCGCTGGCGGCGCCGCGCGGTGGATCTGCTGCTGGAGGGGCGACCGCTCCGGGGCCGGTTCCTCGATGCCTGCGCGGGAACGCTCGACCTCGCAATGGAACTCGCCGGAAGGCGTGGGTTCGAGGGGCGGATCGTGGCGTCCGACTTCAGCCTGCCGATGCTGGAGCGTGGGCTGCCGAAGATCGACGGGCACGCCGTCGAGCCGGCGTGCGCGGATGCGCTGTGCATGCCGTTCCCGGATGAAACCTTCGATGGCGCGACAGTCGGATTCGGCGTCCGCAACCTGGCGGATCTGGACGCCGGGCTCCGCGAGTTCGCCCGGGTCCTCAAGCCCGGAGCCCGGCTGGTGATCCTCGAGTTCACCACGCCGACCTTCGCGCCGGTCCGGGCTCTCTACCTGTTCTACTTCCTCAAGGTTCTCCCCTGGATCGGTCGCCTCGTCTCGCGGCACGGCAGCGCGTACACCTACCTGCCCGCGTCCGTCCTCGAATTCCCGCCGCCCGCGGAGCTCGCGCGGCGGATGCAGGAAGCGGGGTTCACGAATGTGAAATGGAAGCCGCTGACCATGGGGATCGCCGCGATCCACGTGGGGACGCGGGCGGTTCAGCCGAAGTTGGAAAGCACGGCGTCGGCGGCGTGACTGCCGCACATCCCGTGGACGCCGCCGCCCGGCGGCGTCGATGCGGAGCAGAGGTAGAGCCCCTTCACGCCCGCCCTGTACGGCGCGGTCGTCGGAACGGGACGGAAGATGAGCTGGCGGAACGTGTTCGCGCCCGCCGCCACGTCGCCGCCGACGAGGTTCGGATTGTGCCGCTCCAGCTCGGGCGCAGTCATGGTATGGCGAGCCAGGATCCGGTCCCTGAAGCCGGGCGCGAACCGCTCGACCTGTGCCTCGATCGCCGCCGTCATGTCGACGGTGGATCCGTTCGGAACGTGGCAATAGGCCCAGGCGGTGTAGCTGCCGGCGGGGGCGCGGGTCGGATCGAAGTTGGACGGCTGCACGAAGAGGACGAACGGCCTGTCCGGATGCTCGCCTTGCCACGGCAGCCGCTCGGCACGCGAGATCTCCTCGAAGGAACCCCCCAGGTGCAACGTGCCCGCGCGCGTGCACGCCTCGTACTTCCAGGGAACCGGGCCGTCTAGCGCCCAATCGATCTTGAATACACCGGGGCCGTAGCGGAAGCGCTCGAGTCTACGCCGGTAACGGGGTGGCAGCCGGTCGCCTGCGATCCGGATGAGCTGCCGGGGCGTCACGTCCAGGACCACGGCGCGTGCCGGGGGCAGGTCGTCGAGGGAGTGGACAGGCGCGCCGGTTTCGATCCGCCCCCCGAGCGTGCGCAGGTGGGCGACGAGTGCGTCGGCGATCCGTCGGGATCCGCCGCGCGCAACCGGCCAGCCGACGGCGTGGCCGGCCAGGCCGAGAACGAGGCCGATCGCGGCGTTCGCGGGCGTCTCCAGCGGCGCGAGCGAGTGCGCGGAGATCCCCGCGAGCAGCGCCTTCGCGCGGTCGTCGCGGAATGTGGCCTCGACCAGCCCGCGCGTCGAGCGGATGGCGCGCACGCCGAAGCGGGCCAGGGCGCCCGGCGAGCGAGGCAGGTGCAGCACCGGGCCGAGGACTTCCTGGACGATCGGCTTCCAGTCGCGCACGAGCGGCTCGAAGAGGCGGCGGTAGGCGTCGCCGTCCGGGCCGAGGGTGGCGGCCGTTTCATCGATGTCGCGCTCGAGGAGTGCGGGGGGTGCGTCGTCGAACGGGTGCGCAAGGGGGATTGGCGGCTGGATCCATTCGAGTCCGTAGCGTTCCAGCGGCAATGCCCGGAAGAAGGGCGAGGCGAGGGCCAGCGGGTGGACGGCGGAGCAGACGTCGTGGACGAACCCGGGGAGCGTGAGCTCGGCCGAGCGCATGCCGCCGCCGTACTCGTCAGCGGCTTCGCGGACCAGGACGTTCCAGCCGGACTCAGCCAGGCGGATCGCGGCGGCCAGGCCGTTGGGGCCCGAGCCTACGATGATGGCGTCGGGAGTCAGTTGTCGGGTGTCGGTTGTCAGGTCCCTGGTCTTGGGTCCTGGGTCTTGGGTCTCGGGTGTCAGGTGGTCGCGGGCGCGGATCGTCGTTCGGCTGGCTGGGTGGAGGCCTGGCCGCGATAGCCGCTGGCCACGCCGCCCACGACCATGAAGAGTCCGATCCAGCCGAATAGGGTCAGTCCCTGGCCGAAGAGGGCGAGGGCGAGGAGCGCGCCCACCACGGGCTCGACGCTGGCGCCTACGGATGCGGGCGCGGCGTCGATGCGGCGCACGGCGGCGAAGTAGCAGAAGTTCGCACCGAGTACGGCGCCGATGCCGAGCGCCATGATGTACACCCACCCCGCGAGCGATCCGGCGGGCATGGGCGTGTGTCCGCTGAGCGGAAGCAGGAGTGCGAGGACGAGCGTGCCACCGGCGAGCTCGAGGAAGAGGACCTTGACCGCCCCATACCTGGGCACGGCGTACCGGGCGAGGAGCGTGCTTCCGGCGTAGCTCGCCGCCGCGAGGAGGCCGCCCGCGATCCCCGCCGCTGAGGTCGACAGCGCGGCGTGGGCGGCGGGGTCGCCGTCGGAGGTGGTGTGGCCGTTGACCGTGAGGGCCACGCCGATCATGACCGCGACCGCGATCACCACCCTCGCGGGGGTCAGCGCTTCGCCGAGCAACGGCCGGGCAAGGATGGCGACGACGACCGGCGCGGTGTACAGGAGCGCGACGGCCGGCGCGACGCCGACCCCGGCGATCGCGAATTGGAACGCCACCTCGAAGAGTGCGACGAGCAGCCCGCCCACCAGCCCGACGAGGAGGAGCCCGCGTCGGTCGATGCGGAACAGATCGGGTCGAAAGAGGCCGTACACCGCGAGCCCGAGGACGGACAGGAGGATGCGCCAGAACCCGACGTCCGTGAGCTGTGCGCCCTCGGCGTAGAGCGCTGTGCTCAGCGGACCCGTCGTGCCCCAGAGCGTGCCGGCGGCGATGGCGAAGAAATAGCCGGCCAACTTGCCCGTCGAGGCGACGCTTGAACTCGTGCTCCGATCCATGGTCCCGGGCTCGTAAAGGGAGGGGCGTGCGATTCGGTCTCGTCAGCCCAGGAAGAATAGATGCCGGGCGCGGCCCCGGCAACGCTGCGGCCTGAGGGGCAGGGTGCGCCGGACGGCGCACCCTGTTCGGTTACCTCAACGTCACCCGGCTCAACGTCCGAGGGATGACTGGACCTGGCGCGCGTGCTGGAGGTGGGAGGCGATGACGTCGCGCGCCTCGCGCAGGTCGGCCTCGAGCTGTTTGTCGTCCGCGCCCGGGATCAGCGCGTTGTCGAGCGTGTTCAGGAGCCACTGGTGCATGGCGATCTGGTTCTCGATGTAGGCCCGGTCGAATTGCATCCCCTCGAGCTGCTGGAGGTTGCGCGTCGTCTGTTGCGTGTTCGACTGGAGCTGGTTCGTGATCGGGTTGGCGCCCGACGTGCCGCGGTGCCGGCGCATGTGGGCCATGAGCTCCTGGTTCAGCGCGGTGTGATCGGAGACCATACGCTGGGCGAACTGCCGTACCGCGTCGTTCCGGCTCTTCTGGAGCGCGAGCTGACCCTCCTGGATCTCGGCCGTGTTGGCCGTGGACATGATCGACGCGGATTCGGCGTCGTTGAGGATGAAGCTCTCGCCGGGCGCGGGCTGGACTCGCACCTCGCGTTCGGGGCCGCATGCGGCGAGCCCGAAAGCGGCCACGGCGCATACCCATGAAAGACCGCGCAGGGCGGTGCGGGTCGTCGACTGGTCCATTCTTCCTCCTTACTCGACCTCATCGGGTTGATGCACGACTCGCCCGGCACCATCCGCCGGACCGTCGGAGCGACGGACCGGATGCAAATTCGGTGCGCACCCCGCCGCGCGGCCGGCGTTGAAGAACCGTCCTTTGCCCGGTAGATTGCCCGCCCGTCGACCCGAAGTCTCCGTGTGACCGGTAGGTACGATCCGACGATGGCTCAGCATAGATCGACAGAATCCGCGACTGCGGACGGGGGCGCCGCGACGCTGGAGCCGCGGGAGGGGCAGACCTTTGCTGGCGATTCGCTTCTGGCTCGATACGCCAGCTTCGTGAAGCTTCCACACACGCTCTTCGCATTGCCGTTCGCGGGTGTGGGCGTGATCCTGGCGACGTACGCACGCCCCGAGCTGGTCACGCTCGCCGAAGTGCTCTGGATCGTGCTCGCGTTCACGGCCGCGCGCTTCGCGGCGATGGGGTTCAACCGGATCGTGGACCGGCGGTTCGACGCCCTGAACCCGAGGACGCGCCAGCGTGAGCTCCCGTCGGGACGGCTGACCGTGCCCCAGGCGACGGCGTCGGTGGTGGTCGCGTCCGTGGTCTTCGTACTGGCGGCGTTCCAGCTCAACCCGCTGTGCGGCTGGCTCTCGCCCGTCGCGCTCGCGTGGGTCTTCTTCTACTCGTACACGAAGCGGTTCACGGCGTGGTCGCACCTCGCGCTCGGCGCTGGGCTCGGGATCGCGCCGGTCGGGGCGTACCTGGCCGTGACCGGCGTGTGGAGCGACCCGTGGTGGGCGCTGGTGGTCCTGTCGGCCGGGGTCACGCTCTGGGTGGCGGGCTTCGACATCATCTACGCGGTCCAGGATGAGGCGTTCGACCGCGAGTACGGCCTCCATTCGATCCCGGCGCGCCTCGGCGTGAAGCGGTCGCTGGGCGTGGCGCGGCTGCTCCATTTCCTCGCCGTCGTCGCATTCTTCATCCCTCACTGGCTCGAGGCCTTCCCCGTAGGGTGGCTGTACCTGGCCGGAGTGGTCGTCATGGCAACGCTGCTGCACTTCGCACACGCGTCGCTGCGCGGCCGCTCGGCCGAAGAGCTGGACTTCCGCCGGATCGACCGGGCCTTCTTCCACACCAACGTGGGCGTCTCGACGAGCTTTTTCGTGCTCACGCTCCTCGACAGGATCTTCCTGGGATGAGTGAGCTGGCCGGCAGCGCTCCGGTGACCCTTGCCGTGACCGGCGCATCGGGCGCGCCGTACGCGGTGCGGCTGCTCGAGGTGCTGAACGCGGCCGGCGTCCCCGTCAGACTGATCGTCTCCGAGACCGGCTGGCGTCTCTTGCGAGAGGAGGAGGGGATCCAGGACGAATCGGCGCTACGGGCACGGACGGGCGACTGGAGCCGCGTCGTCCTCTTCGACGACGCGGACCGCGGCGCGACGCCGGCGTCCGGCTCCGCGCCGTCGCGAGGGATGGTCGTCTGCCCGTGCTCGATGGGTACGCTGGCGAGCATCGCGCAGGGCACGTCGCGCTCGCTCATCGAGCGTTCGGCCGACGTGGCGCTGAAGGAGCGCCGGCCGCTCATCCTCGTCCCGCGCGAGACGCCGTACTCGATCCTTCACCTCGAGAACATGCTTCGCCTGAGCCGCGCGGGCGCGGTCGTGCTCCCCGCATCGCCGGGCTTCTACCATCGGCCGCAGACGATCGCGGAGCTGGTCGACTTCGTGGTCGGCCGGATCGTGGCGCACCTCGGCCTCGAGCTGCGGCTCGGGCCGATTTGGCAGAGTGGCGAGTGAGGCGGGAGACGGCGATGCTCGTCGGACTGATCAGCGACACGCACGGACAGCTCCGTCCAGCGGTCTTCGAGAAACTGGCGGGGGCCGAGTTGATCCTCCATGCCGGCGACATCGGCCCCATCGACCTGTTGACCGACCTCGAGGCGATCGCGCCGGTGCGGGCCGTGTGGGGGAACACGGATGGATTCGACGTGCGCGCCCGCGTACCGGAGCTGGTGGAGACGGAGCTGGAGGGGTGGCGCGTCGTCCTGCTCCACGGCCACCAGCTCGGCTCGCCCCGGCCGGACACGCTCATCGCGGCGCACCCCGATGCGGACGTGATCGTGTACGGTCACACGCATCGCGCGGCGGTCTACCGGGTGGGCAACCGACTGGTCGTGAACCCGGGTGCTGCGGGACCGGCGCGATTCCGGCTGGCTCCTTCCGTGGCGCTCATGACCGTCGAACGGGCGGGGATCGACGTACGCGTCATCGAGCTTTGAGCGACCTCGGCCGGGCCCCGGATCCGGCACACATCTTCCGTCCGCCGACGCCCCGACTCCGGGGCGGAGACGGCGAATGGAGATCCTGGAAAGCACCTACACCGCGGCGACGATGTTCCTGCTCGCGCTGCTCCTCGTCGCCCTCCTCGTCGCACGGCTGATCACGCCACTGGAGAGACGACTCGTCACGAGTGTGGCCGTCACGCTTGCCGGGCTCTTCTTCGTTGGACAGGCGGCGGGCGATCCCGTGGCCACGGCAGTCGGCGTGGCCGGTTGGGCGGTCGGCCTCGGGAGCTTCGCGCACTGCGTGCTCACCTGGAGTTCCTCGGCTGCATCCCGCATCGGGCCGCTCGCGGTGCTGTTCCTCCTGCCTCCCGCGTTCTTCGGGGCCGTTCTCGTGGACGGCCTGGTGATCAGCCTGCTCTCGTGACGACCGCCCCGCATCATTCGATGCGGACGAACGCGTGTTCGTAGCGGAAGCAGCACGGGTCTTCCAGGTACAACGTGTCGCGGCCGCCCCTCCGCACCGCGTGGCGCTCGATCCCGGGGTCGAACGGAAAGGCCGAGATCGGATCCTCGTAGTGGAGCCCGGTGCTCGGCGCCGCGGCGGCGGAGTCCTGGATCGGCGCGATCCTGTAGCCGACCCTGGCGCGTACGGAGTCTCCTTCGAAGATCGTGAGGTGGCCGTCGCGGTGGAAGTAGAAGATCCTCTCGTATCCTTCGTCATCGGGTGTGGGGCGAATTCCCGCAATCCCGCCGAAAGAGCCGACCCAGCGCCACGGCCCCAGGATCGAAGCGGCGTCCGTGGCGGGCTCTCGGTCCGAACATCCAGCCACGAGAGCCCAGGTAAGGAGCAGGAGGGCGGCCCGGGTAGGGGGGTGTCCTGGCATTGCGCACCGATCCTGCGAGGGTCTACTCCCACTCCCGAGGAGTGCAGGATCGGCGCCAGGATCAGGCGCTCAGGCGGGCCTCCAGGAACTCGGCCGGGTCGAGGAGCCGGTCCCGTTCTTCCGGATTCAGGCGGAACCAACGCGCAACGAGGAGGATCTCCGCGGCCTGGTGCGGCGTGACCCGGAGCGGCCCGGGTTCGACGCGGGACAGCTCTTCCTGAACCAGCTCCGCCACGCGCGCGGCGTCATCGGGCGTCTGCGGCCAGTCGAACTCTCCGCGCACCAGTCCGTGCCGGAGAAGGTACAGGCGGTCCGGCCCGTCTCGACCGGGGACCCGGTAGAGGTGCGTCATGGTCTGGACGCCGCCGCGTAGCGCGAGGAGCTCTCGTCGCACCGCATCGAGCCGCTCGGCGCGGTCGCGCAGCGCGGCGGCGTACTCGAACTGGAGGCGCTCCGCCGCCTGCACCATCCGCTCCCTCAGCACGAGGAGCGGCGTGTCCTCGGTTCCTTCCAGGAACCGGCAAGCCAGGTCCACTCGCTCCAGATACTCTGCGCGGGTGCAGCGGCCGGCGCACGGGGCGAGGCACCGGCCGATGTCACCGCGGTAGCAGAGCGGCGAGTCCTCGATGCGGAAGAGCTCGAGCTGGTCGGCAAAGCGCATCCTCGTCGTCGCGCGGCAGTCGCGCAGCTCGAGCAGGTCGGAGAGCTCCCGGATCGCCTCGCGTACGCGGGTGCGCCCGCGGAAGGGGCCGTAATAGAGCGCGCCGTCGTCGGCCACGTCCCCGACGAGGAGCAGTCGCGGCGCCGCTTCTCGGGTCCGCTTGATGAAGCAGTACTGCCGGTCCCGCTTGTGCTCCACGTTGTAGATCGGGCGCCAGCGCTTGATCTGCCGCATCTCGGTCAGGAGCGCGGCGAATTCGTTCGGGACGTAGTCCCATTCGATGCCGTGCGCGTGACCGACGATCTCGGCGGCCTTCTCGCCGCGCCGCGCACGGAAGTACGAGAGGAGGCGGGTGCGAACGCGAACGGACTTGCCCACATACAGCACCTCCCCCGATGGACCGATCATCCTGTAGACGCCGGGGAGGTCGCGGGCATGCGCCCGAACGTGGGCTCTAAGCTCTGCCGTGCGGCTCATGTGAGATGTTACAGCTCTTGCCCGGCTGGGGTCCTGCAATCGAGGGGGTACGGCGAGTCGGGGCAGGCGTCGGGACCCGGGGCTCAGATCACGGGATTCGGCGCACGACGTGCTCCCGACCCCCGACTCCCGACTCCTCACTCACTTCTGACACCGCGGACAGTAGAACGCGGAACGGTTGCCTAGCGTTAACCGCTCGATAGGCGTGCCGCAGACGGGGCAGGGCTGTCCTTCGCGGCCGTATACCCGGAGCAGCGGCTCGAAGCCGCCGGCCTCGCCGCGGGCATCGCGGTAGTCACGAAGCGTGGTGCCGCGGACACGGATCGCTTCGGAAAGGACGTCGCGAATGGCATCGCGCAGCCGGTTGGTCTCGGCGCGGCTCAAGCTGTTCGCCGGGCGCGCGGGGTGGATGCGGGCGCGGAACAGCGCCTCGTTCGCGTAGATGTTCCCGATCCCGGCAACTCGGCGCTGGTCGAGGAGCCAGTTGCGGATGGGCGTACGCGAGCGTTGGGTCAGCTCGTGGAGGCGCTCGGCCGTGAACGCGTCCGAGAGCGGCTCGACGCCGATCTCACGCTGCTTTTCTTCCCAATCTTCCGGAGAATGGAGGTCGAGCCGGCCGAATCGGCGGATGTCGTCGTAGAGGATCGCTTCGCCGTGGTCGAGGTCGAAGCGGACGGCCACGTGGCGCAGCTCGGACGCCTTTGGCGCCTCGCTCACCACGAGCCGGCCGGTCATCCCCAGGTTGACGACGAGGACGGGGCCGTCCTCGAAGTGGAGTACGACGTTCTTGGCGCGTCGGCCGACGTCCGCGATCCGCTTCCCGACGAGGCGGCGGGAGAGCGATGACGGCGAAAGTCCTTTGCCGAGGACGTCGGCGTGGGTCACCCGGACGCCCGTGACCTTGCGGCCGACCACGTGACGCCGCAGGTCGCGCGCGATGGTTTCGGCTTCAGGAAGCTCCGGCATGGCGCTTCAACTCCCGCCAGCCGATGTCGCGGCGGTACTGCTTCCCCTCGAACTCGATCGCCTCGGCGGCGGCGCGGCTGCGCTCTGCGGCGCGCTCGATCGTCGGTGCGATCGCGGTGACGGCGAGCACGCGCCCTCCCGCCGTGACGAGCCGACCGTCGCGCAGCTCCGTCCCCGCGTGGAAGACGACGACGTCGTCAGCCTCTGCGATGTTCGCCGGGATCTCGATCGGCTTCCCCTTTTCGTACGCGCCCGGGTAGCCGGCAGAGGCGAGGACGGTGGTGAGGGCGTAGCCGCCGTGCCAATCGAGGCCGGAGGTCGTGATCGTGTCTCCGCGTGCGATGCCGAGGACCGGCTCGAGGAGCGACGAGCGCAGGAGCGGCAGCAGCGCCTGGGTCTCCGGATCGCCGAAACGGGCGTTGAATTCCACGACCCTGGGCCCGTCGGCGGTCAGCATAAGCCCGGCGTACAGGAGACCGCGGAAGGGGCGGCCGTCGTCGCGCATGGCGGCGAGCGTCGGGAGCAGGATTTCGCGGCGGACGCGCTCGAGGAGCGCGGCGTCGACCCGGGAGACGGGGGCGTAGGCCCCCATCCCGCCCGTGTTCGGCCCGACGTCGCCCTCGCCGACACGCTTGTAGTCCTGGGCCGGCAGCATGGGGAGGACGTTCTCGCCGTCGCTTAGAGCGAAGACGGAGAGTTCCTCGCCCTCCATGTACTCTTCGACGACGATCTCGCTTCCCGCCGCGCCGAATTCGCCGCCGGCGAGCATCGCGCGAGCGGCGTCGACGGCTGCCTCGACCGTGTCGCAGACGACGGCGCCTTTCCCGGCGGCGAGGCCGGAGGCCTTCACCACGATGGGCGCACCCATCTCGCGAATGAACGACTCCGCCTCCCCGGGCTCGGTGAACGTCCGGTACGCCGCGGTCGGCACACCGGCGCGGGACATGAGCGCCTTGGCGTAGGCCTTGGAGGACTCGATCGCGGCGGCCGCGCGGGTCGGGCCGAAGATGGCGAGTCCGCGGCGAGTGAAGACGTCGACGATCCCGTCGTCGAGCGGCGCCTCCGGCCCGACGACGGTCAGGTCGATCGAGTTGGATTCGGCCCAGGCCGCGAGTGCGGCGACGTCCGTGGGCGCGAGGGGGAGCGACGTCGCGAGGTCCGCGGTGCCGCCGTTCCCTCTCGTGATGTAGAACTCCGCGTCGGGAGCATCGCGGTGCAGCTTCCAGAGCAGCGCATGCTCCCGACCTCCGTTGCCGATGATCAGGATCCTCATGCGGCTAAAGTTACGGCCGCTTGAAGCCGCCGGCAAACGCGTCGCGGACCTTTCGCGCGGCCTCACCCACCTGGTCGACCACCGACTTCGCGTCTTCCGCGTAGGCGTGCATGGCGGCCGCGAGATCATCGGTGTACGGCGTGCGGCCGTCGGTGCGGCGACGGTACTCGCCGCGCAGGACGCGGTCGTACTCGCCCGCCTCGATCCAGTCCCTCAGCTCCGCCACCCGCAGCACGTGGAACGGGTGCGTCGAGCCGAGCAGGTTCAGCACCTTGAAGACCGCATCGGCAACGTCTCCGCCGCGGCGGTACTCGTCCGCCTGGAGGAGGAATTCGTTCAGGTCCGTCTCCTCGCGCGAGCCGCCGCCGGCCAGTTTCAGCATGGTGCGGAGCGCGGCCTCCGGATTCTGGACCGCGAGCAGCCCGGCACGGTCGGCCGAGAGCTCGCTCTTCCGGCTCCACTCCAGGAGCGCCAGGAGCACCGCCCGCGCGGCGAGTCCCACGATCGGAAAACCGAGCTCGGCCAGGCGGATGAGTACGACCGTCATCGTGCGGTAGAGCACGTGGCCGCTCATGATGTGCCCGAGCTCGTGGCCGAGGAGGAAGGTCAGCTCCTCTTCGTCTAGGAGCGCGAGCGAGCCGGAGTTGAGGACGATGAACGGCTTGTCCATCCCGTACGCGCCTGCGTTGACGAGCGGCGTCTGCGAGATGAAGAGCGGGTAGGGTTCCGGCGCATCGAGCGCCTCGAGCACCTCGAGATAACGCTCGTGAACCTGCGGGAACTGCCGTTCCGAGACGCGCACGGCGTTGGCCTGGAAGGCGAGGCGGATCGGCTTTTCGCCGAGCAGGCCGAAGACCTTCTTGAGGACCTCGTCGAAGGCGGGCACGCGACGTAGCGCGGCGAGGGCGGCGCGGTCGGCGGGGTGCTCCCAGGTGCTGGAGTCGATGTCGGTCAGGGTGCGGCGCGGCGGGCGGACGTTCGTGGCGTCGGTCATGGTGCTGCTCCGGGTTCGAGGCCGGCCGGGCGCGGCGGGCGCCGCCGCCGGCGCGGGGTCGTTGCATCCCGCGCGTACCACGTGGCGGCGCCGGAGGGTGGCGGACCTACGGCGGCCGGCCGGGGCGCGGTTCGG
>CAYPGK010000018.1:0-20660 GCA_964410055.1 uncultured Gemmatimonadaceae bacterium
GCCTTCCGCGAACCACCCACCACCCGACGCCCGATACCTGACCCCTGACCCCTGATACCTGATACCTGACTCCTGATACCTGACCCCTGACACCCGACCCCTGCCCGGACCATTTCTTGCACCGGCCCCCGGTGCGCTCGCACCCCCGCGTCGCTCCCGATCCCCGGAAAGGAAGCCATGCCCGAGACCCACCCGCCGAGCCGTACCACGGAGAACCCCGAGACTCCCCACGTCGATGACGCCCGCCAGGCCGTGGGCCGGGGGCGAAAGCGAAAGAAGGATCGCACGGAGCGCGTCCGGGATGCCCGTGCCCACGATGTCGGGCTCGACAGCACCGGGACCGAAGAGCTCAGCCGCGGCGTCGGCTTTGCCGAAGAGATCCGCGCACCCGATACGGAGCACAAGACGGGGCGAGACGACGACGGCAACGCAACCTGACCGGAGCAACCAGAGGAGGAGAGATGGCGCGCTACGACATGGAATACGGAAGGTCCTACGGCCTCGGCTACGGCGAGCGGGAGCGCTTCGAACCAGGTTCGCGCACGGGACGCATGCGCGGCCGGTACGGCGCCGGCTGGCGCAGCCGCATGCGTCGCCGCGAACTGGGCTACGGCGCGGAGTACACCGGCCGCGAAACGCTGGGCTATGGCCGCGAGTACATGGGCCGCGAGCGCCCACACTACCGCACGGGCAATATCGGATACGGCCGCGAATACATGGGGTACGGCCTCGGCTACGGCGCCTACGGTGCGTACGACATCGATTACGGCACGGCGGGCTACGGCCGCGAGTACGAGAAGAGCCGCTGGGAGACGGACTACGGCGATCCGTTCGGCGACCGGGAGCGGGGCACCCCGATCCGCGTGACCCGGGGCGCCTACGGCGAATACGGCGAGGAGTTCATGGGACGCGAGCGAGGCAGGCGCCTCGGCCGCGAGTCCGGCTTCGGTTACGAGGTCGAGTACCGCCCGCGTCGTCGCTATCGCTACTGATGT
This sequence comes from uncultured Gemmatimonadaceae bacterium, assembly GCA_964410055.1. GTDB lineage: Bacteria > Gemmatimonadota > Gemmatimonadetes > Longimicrobiales > RSA9 > CALBZE01. The sequence goes on from CAYPGK010000018.1 coordinate 996, forward strand.
CTGGGCCGGCCCGGTGCACCGGGCCGGCAGGGCGGAGGCCGGGGCGGGGGCGGACGGCCGCTCCCACGCCGCCGCCTCGACTCCGCCTGCGTCAGCTCCGCCCCTTCAATTCCCCCGCTACCTGCGCTGTCTCCATCGACTGCGCCGGGGCTGCCCACTCATCAAACCTCCGCCCACGACCACCCCGCGCGCCCGACCAGCCGCAGCCGGCACAACGGGTAGAGGACGACGAGCAGCCACGCCGCGACCGCGGCCCGCACCGCGAGTGGCGCGAGGGAGGCGTATGCGTACCGCTCGATGTCGAGCCCCAGCGCCTCGACGATCACCAGGGACCCGAACACCAGCCGACCGGCGACCAGCGTGGCGGCGAACGCCATCAGCACGAAGATCGCGGGGTAGCGCGAGTCGATCGCCAGCTCGATGAGGAGTAGTGCCGGGAGCGACATCCAGGTGACCAGCGTCATGAGCACGGTATACCATGCGGCGTACTGCAGATCGCCGGCACTCGCCGCGGCCGCACACGCGAACGCGCCCGCGCCGAACACGCCGAGCATCGCGGCCACCGCCAGGAGCTTGGAGAGTACGTAGCGCAGTGGCGAGACCAGGTTCGTGACCAGGTACTCGTCGAGGTCCAGCTCCCGGTCCTCGGCGAAGCCGAAGCGGAGCATCCCGCACATCGCGATGATGTAGGCCCAGACGAAGAGGTGGTCGTCTTCCGGCCGTGGCGGGAGCGTGGTCCAGTACGACCAGTGGCCCACGGCCAGGAGGACCAGGAACCCGACGACTCCGACCGCCGTCCCGGGCGCACGGGCGATCCTGCGCAGCTCGACCCCGACCAGAGCCCGGACTCGCCCATGCGGCGCCGGGACCGCCTGTCCGTCCGTACCGCGTGCGGCGTCCCCGACTATGGCGTCCATGGTGCCTCCTCCGTTTCGATGATGACCGCCCGCTCTGCATCCACCTGCACCACCGGCCCCCGCGCCGTGTCGGGGATCGGCTGGTTCGTCGCCACTACCACGACGGCGTCGCGCGCCCGCTCGGCCAGCGCCTCCGTGAGCGTATCCCGCGCCCGCGCCGACAGGTGCTCGTACGGCTCGTCCAGGAAGATAAATGGCGCGGGCCGACGCAGCAGCGACTCCAGGATCGTCCGCTTCGCCTCCCCGGTCGACACCCGACTCAGCCTGCGGTCCGCCGGCACCTCGGGGCGGAGGATCGCCAGCGGTTCATCCGCCTCCGTTGCGCCCGGGCCGGCGAGCCGATCCACCATGCGAGTCCACTCGCCGAACGTGACCCCACCCGGCAGCCGCATCGCGGGCCGGTAGTAGATCCGCTCGCCGGACCGGCCGGACGGGTCGCGCAGCTCGACCGTGCCCGCCGCCGGACGCGCCCGGCCGGCCATGACTCGCAGCAGCGAGCTCTTCCCCGCGCCGTTCTCCCCGATCAGCCACGCGATGCGCCCCGCGCGGTGCACCCACGTCAGCGCCTCCACGACGCGGTGCCGACCGTGCCTCACCGCAACGCCGTCCAGGCGCAGCTCGGGGACGGGCGCGCCTACGCCACCGGACACGTGTACCATTCGTCCACCTCGTCGACGACGACGGCGACCCGCTGCGCAGCCAGGTACGCCATCCGGATCGCGTTCACGTCCAGCAAGTATGAGCCGCGGTATTCCAGCCCCGCATCGAGCCGGATCACCGCCTTCTCGAAGATGCCATGCCGGCCCTCTCGACCGCTCCGGCTCAGCAGCACCAGATCCCCGCTCCGACCGTCCGCCACCGCCGAGATCACCGCCACCGGCAGGTCCTCCGACCGGATGTCTTCCGCCGTCCCTTTCGGCGACCGGCCGAGCCTCACGCCGACCTCCTTCGGCAGGGGAACCGGGACCCGACGCACTCCGCTCGCACCGTCGAACCGGAGCTCATGCGCGAACGGGATCACGAACTCATGCGTGACCACGAGCCGGCCGTCCGGGAACACAGCCACCCCGGCCAGATTCGCGAGCACGTTCACGCTCAGGTCCCCGTAGCGCGCCGCCCGGACTCCGAGCGAAGCCACTTTGTCTCCCTCCACGCGGTAGAGCAGATGTCCCGGATGCCGCCCGATCACCAGCGGCGTCACGAACACCTCGCCCCCCATCGACCGCACCTGCTGCGGCGGGAACGACAGGCTCACGCTGCCACGGTCGCTACCGTCCAATCCGAGCACCTTCAGCGATGCTCGCGCCTGATCCGCCACGTACAACAGCGTGTCCCCGACCAGCGTCGCCGAGGACGGCCGGCGAACTCCCGTCGGCCCATCCGAATCGAACGAAACCACGTGGCGCGGCTCCAGATCCGGCCCGACCAGCACCACCTCCCGATCCTGCTCGTACAGGATCAGGAACGTGCTGTCGCTCAGCGTCGCCACGTCGGCCACGACCGCTTCCCGCGCGCTCAACGACGGCACGGGCTCGCACGTCACCGCTACGGACTTCTTCACGAAATCGTCGATCCACTTCGGCTCCGTCGCGTCCGATGCGGCGCACGCGACGAGGAGCGGAACCAGGGAAAGGGGCAGGTTTCTCATGGGACGCTCGTGTCTGGTGAACGAACTACACCGCGCTCGCCCGCTCATGCGGACGGCGCACCACGAACCGATCCTCCACTACAGCTTCCGTCGGACGCACCCCAGGTACTCGACGGTGCACTCGATGTCCGCCGCCAGGCGCGTCAGCCCCCTCGTGTCCCACGTGTCGTTCAGGCACCGCTCGAAGCCCTCCGTGCAATCCGCACCCCGTGCGTGGGCCGGCTCCGGCAGCACCGTCATTCCACCCAGCACCAGCGCCAGCGCCATGATCCAGCGAGCTCCCTTCGACATGACATCCTCCCTCGTTAGAGTGATCGCGCCCCGTCCCCGCCCCTCCCCCTGGCCCCACCGACCGGACCACCGCCCGGCCGGCTCCCCGTGACGAGGCAGGCCGCGGACCACGAACGCGGGATCGCGCAACATGTTGTGCCAGCACAATCTACAGCCACCCCCGCCCCACCCGACGACGCCGACTCTGACCGCCATTGACCGGTTTCTACCGCGCACTGACCACCCCACGATGGCGCCTCGACACCGGCGAGGCGATAGCCATTTGGGACTTGGCACCGGCCGGAGATCGGCGATGTCGTACGACTGGAACAGGAGGGGATTGAAGGACGATCAGAGGAGGGAGCGAGGCGGGGCTCCGGTCGGCGCCGCATCTTGGGCTGCGCTCGCCTTTCGCACGGCGTACCGACTCGTCACGACCCTGTAGCCGTCCTGGAACTCTACGAGGACCGAGTTCATCCGTCGCGCCCGGACCAGGATCCTGCAGCGCTGGCCCTTCCGCTCGGGCAACCTGGAGCGCCAGTACCAGACATGGTCATACATTCGAGAATCCGTCATGTGTACCAACCGATTCCATCGTCGTGGCGCTGTCTTGATTCGGACCCAGATCGACCCCGTCCTCTGGAGCGAGCTCGAGGAGCGGCGCTACCATGTCTGTTACCACTTCGGATCCCGGGCCGGTCCCCATGCTCGAGTCTGGCTGGTCCCCGATACCCGGGGCTTTGCCGGCCGCTGATACCCGAGCTCGGCAGCCCCATACGGCCCCAGGAGATCGAGCTCTCGCCGAATCCCGCTCCGCACCGTCGCGGCATCACCGCCGTCCCGACTCCGCTCCATCCTCCTCACCGCCCCCGATCTCGCCGATCCCGAGCACGCGGATCTTGTGTCGCAGTGTGTTCCTCGCCATACCCAGCGCCTGGGCGGCGCGGGTCCGGTTGCCTCTGCAGCGGCGCAGGGCTTCCTCGATGCGCCGGCGCTCCTCGGCGCGGGATCCATAGAAGGCGTATCGCCCGGTCGGGCGGGGCAGCGCGGGATCGTCGGGTGGCCTTACAGGGGCGCGCACGCTCTCCGGTAGGTGCCGGACGCCGATCCTCGCGTCGTCGCAGGCGAGGACGGCGGCCTCGACGGCGTGGGCGAGCTCCCTGATGTTGCCCGGCCACGAGTGCGCGCGCAGGCGCGCGAGGGCGGGTGCGTCGAACCCACGCACCTGTCGTTCGTAGCGGCGTGTGTAGCGCTCGAGGAAATACGCGAGGAAGAAGTCCAGGTCCCCCTCCCGCTCCCGTAGGGAAGGGAGCCGGTAGGAGAGGACGAGCAGGCGGTGGAAGAGGTCGCGGCGGAACCGGCGCTCGACGACGCTCCGCTCGAGGTCGGCCCCGGTCGCCGCGATCAGCCGCACATCGACGCGCACCACCCGCTCGGAACCCAGGCGACGGATCTCTCCATCCTCAAGTGCGGTAAGAAGTTTGGCCTGGAGCGCGACGGGCAGGTCGGCCACCTCGTCGAGGAACAGCGTACCGCCGTGCGCCAGCTCGAAGAGGCCGCGCCGCCCATCGTGTGCGCCCGTGAACGCGCCGCGCGTGTGACCGAAGAACTCGCTCTCGAACAGCGTCTCCGGCACGCCCGCGCAGTTCACCGCCACGAATGGACGCGACGCGCGGCGGGACGCCGCGTGGATCGCTCGCGCGAGCAGCCCTTTGCCGGTGCCGCTCTCGCCGGTCAGCAGGACCGGCGCGTCGACCTGCGCCGCGCGCCGGCCGAACGCCCGGATCGCGTCGGCCGCCTCGCTCGCGCCCAGGATGGAGGAAAAATCCGGCATGTTCTCGTGCTCGTGGTTCCGCGCACGAGTCTGCTTCGCCTGGCCGGGCGAGGCCATGGGCGGATGCGCCGCGGCCACGACAGGGTGGTCATGTGGCTTGCGGCTGGTTAATTTGCATCAATATCTGTCGACCGCTCCCGCCGACGACGGGGGCACGCCAACGATCCTGGAAGGTGTCGAATGACCAGAGATCCGAAGGAGGAGCTCGCCGGCGGCGCGGCCGCGGCGGGGACCGGTGGAGCCGGCGGTACGTTCTTCGGCCACCCTCGCGGACTGGCCACGCTGTTCTTCACCGAGATGTGGGAGCGGTTCTCGTTCTACGGGATCCGCCCGCTGCTGATCCTGTTCATGGCGGCGACGGTCATGAACGGCGGCTTCGGCTTTGAGCGGGACCAGGCGTCTGCGATCGTGGGGATCTACGCCGCGTCGGTCTACCTCTCGTCGTTGCCGGGCGGCTGGGTGGCGGACCGCCTGCTGGGCCTGCGCCGCGCGATCCTCTGGGGCGGCGTGCTGATCTCGGCGGGGCACCTCTCGATCGGAGTGTCTGCGTTCGCGCACGGCCCGGCGCCGTTCTTCCTGGGGCTCGTGCTGATCGTGCTGGGCACGGGGCTGCTCAAGCCGAACATCTCGGCGATCGTGGGCGACCTCTACCCGGAAGGCGGCGCGCGTCGCGACGCCGGCTTCTCGATCTTCTACATGGGGATCAACATCGGCGCCTTCCTCGGGATGTTTGTCGCGGGCTTCCTGGGTGAGCGGGTCGGCTGGCACTGGGGCTTCGGCGTGGCGGGTCTCGGGATGATCGCGGGGCTCGTGGTCTACCTCGCAACGGCGGACCGGACGCTCGGCGAGATCGGGCTGCATCCCACGCGGCACCCCGATCCCGAGGTGCAGGCGCGGCAGCAGCGCAACGGCTGGCGCGCCGTCTGGCTGGGGCTCGCCGTCCTGGCCGCCGTGTTCGTCCTCTCCGCGACGGGCGTGATCACACTGAACGCCCAGGCGATCGGCCGGTCGATGACGTACGTGATCGTTGCCGCGGCCGTCGGCTACTTCGCGTTCATCTTCCTGTTCGGCGGGCTCGACACCGACGAGAAGAAGCGGGTCCTCGTCATTGCCGTGCTATTCCTCGCGGCGGCGGTCTTCTGGTCGGCGTTCGAGCAGGCGCCGACGTCGCTGAACCTGTTCGCGGCCGACTTCACCGACCGCATGGTCGGCAACTTCGAGATCCCGGCCACCTGGTTCCAGCCGGTGAACTCGGCCTTCATCATCCTCCTCGCCCCCGTGTTCGCGGCGCTGTGGGTCGGGCTCGCCAAGCGCGGGATCGACCTGTCCAGCCCGACCAAGTTCGCCGCTGGCCTGGCGTTCGCCGGCGTCGGCTTCGCGCTCATGATCGCCGCGGCCAACATCGTGGTCTCCGGCGGCCCGGGCACGCTGGTCTCCCCCTGGTGGCTCATCGGCAGCTACTTCTTCCAGACCGCCGGTGAGCTGTGCCTCAGCCCCGTCGGGCTCTCGTCCATGACCAAGCTCTCCCCGCGCAAGTACGTCGGCCAGATGATGGGGATCTGGTTCATGGCCTCCGCCCTCGGCAACCTCATCGCCGGGCTCGTCGGCGGAAACGTCGATCCCGAGCGACTCGACCAGATGCCGCGCCTCTTCACCACCACGACGGTGTCGCTCTTCGTCGCAGCCGTCATCCTCGCACTCCTCGTCGTGCCGATCCGCCGCATGATGGCGCGGTCCGGCGAGACGGCGATGGCGGAGGCGGGCGGCGCGTAGCCGGCCACACGCCTCCTTACGCGCCGGGAGCCGGGACCGAAACACGGTCCCGGCTCCTTTTTTCATCGGCCGGGGCAGAGACGCCAGTCGGCCAGACGGGGCACGCCGTGTCTATTGACGCCGGGCTTCGTGCGTTGTTAAGATTGAGATTGTGCACAATACACATCGCATCTGAACCGTATCGCTAATGGCGCCCATTCTGGGCCGCGCTCGTGCACACCGGCGGCAGGCTGAACCGGATCGCCGCGTCTGGCGGCGATCACGGATTGTATAACATGAACAGTACACATACGCGATCCGAACCGTCGCGTGGCGTCGAATACGGTCGCCTGACAACGCTCGCACCCGCCGATTCGAGGCGAGTCGAGCGCCCTCTCTGATCCCGATCGTTCGGCCGCCTACACCGCGGCTGATGCACTTCTTTTCGAACGGCAGCACCCGTCCGGGCGCCCCGCCCGGTACGGGAACAGAGGCGTGAAGTCGTGAAATCGGCACGCCCGACCCACCGAAACGTGGGGCGCAGGGCATCCCCCGCGCAGCGGTGCCGATACGCGACCTTCACGAATTCTCTGCGGCGGTGGACGAGACGACGGCTCGCCGCCTTGCCGCACGCCCCCACCAGCCACGCGGGAGGCCACATGCACTGATTTCGTTCGTCGTTCCCCTACTTCGTGGGGGCCGGCCCCGGAGCAGTGCGGGACCGTCGCTCCCGAATGGTTCACGTTGCATCGGACACTGGAGGTGTGATGAACCGCAACAGATGGTGGTCCGGGATCGCGTTCGCGCTCCTGCTGCTGGCGCCTTCGGCGCTGCATGCGCAGAACACGATCATCACCGGCACGGTGCGGAGCCAGACGCTCGCGCCCGTGCGCGGCGCTTTGGTGACGATCGAAAGCCTCGATCGGTCGGCGGTCACGAACGACGCCGGCGTCTACAGCATGCTGATCCCGGCGGATCAGGTCTCGGGACAGACGGTCACGGTCACGGTCAGCCAGATCGGCTACCGCACGACTGAGGTGTCGGTGACGCTGCGGCCTGGCGTGGTGCAGCTCGACATCTCGCTCCCCGAGCAGGCGATCACGCTGAACGAGTTGGTGGTGACCGGCGCGGTCGGCCGCCAGGAGCGGCGCGCCCAGCCGGCGGTCGTCTCCAACATCGATGCAGGCGAGCTGACGCAGGTCGCGCCGATCACATCGGTCTCCAACCTGCTCCAGTCGCGCACGCCGGGTGTGTCGCTGAGCGCCACGTCGGGCACGTCGGGCACGGCGCAGACGATCCGCATCCGCGGCGCGTCGTCGATCTCGCTATCGAATGAGCCGCTCGTCTTCATCGACGGCGTCCGTGCCGACTCGCGCAACACGCAGATCTACGGCGTGGGCGGTCAGGTGGGGAGCCGTCTGAACGACCTGCGCCCCGAGGACATCGAGCGGATCGAGGTGGTCAAGGGCCCGGCCGCGGCCACGCTCTACGGCGCGGACGCCTCGGCCGGCGTCATCCAGATCATCACGAAGCGCGGCCGCGTCGGCGGCGGCTTCTCGCAGTCGCTCTCGCTCGAGTACCACGACATCGATCCGAACTGGACGCCGCTGACGAACTTCGGCGTGTGCTCCGCAGCGCACGTCGCGCCCGGCTCGGGGCGGACGCTGTGCGAGGGCAAGGAGGCGGGCACCATCGTGTCCGACAACCCCCTCGTCCGCAACAACGTGCTGCGCCACGGCCAGATGCAGGCGCTCACGTGGAGCGGGCGCGGCGGCGGTGAGAACTACAGCTTCTACGTCAGCCTGGGCGCCGACCAGGAGGACGGCACGCTGCCGAGCAACTTCTACGACCGGTATTCGGGCCGCGTCAACTTCGACTTCATCCCGCATCCGAAGGTGCGGATGGAGGCGGACATGGGCCTGATGCAGGTCAACACGGTGCTGCCGCAGAACGACAACAACATCTACGGCTACCTGGGCGGCGGGATGCTGGGCAGCCCGCTCACGGTCGGCACCGCGAACGATGGCTGGTACGGCCAGAACCGCTTCACGGAAGCGATTGCGGCGATCGACAACACCAACAAGTCGGTCCGCACACAGCCGCGGATTTCGTTCCACTACAACCCGTACGAGTGGTTCACGAACCGCCTCATGATCGGCGCGGACATGACGCGCACCGAGCACTGGTCGATGTACCCGCGTAACAGCAAGACGTGGTACGGGTCGGCGGACCTCAACATCGGCCAGGTGTCCGAGGGCCGGCAGCACCGGGACGCGTACACGATCGATTACCTGGGCAACATCAACCGGCAGTTCTCGGAAGACCTCTCGGCCGACTTCTCGTTCGGCGGTCAGTTCCTGGCCACGCGCACGGACCTGGCCTACGTCACCGGGATCGGGCTGGTCACGAATGCGGCGCGCTCCGTCGACGCGGCCGCCCGCCGCGGCAACTCGGGGCAGAGCTTCTCCGAGGAGCGGCAGCTCGGCTTCTTCGGCCAGGTGATGCTGTCGATGTGGGACCGCATGTTCCTCCAGGTGGCGACGCGCGTCGACCAGCACTCGGCCTTCGGTAGCGAGTCGCAGAACTTCCTGAGCCCGAAGGTCGGCGTGTCGTACGTCGTGTCGCAGGAGCCGGTGATCCAGAACGCGCTGCCGGGCTTCATCAACGAGGTCCGCCTCCGGGCCGCGTACGGGACGACGGGCCGCGCACCGAGCCAGGGTGCGCTGCGGACGTTCGACCCGCAGCCGTACGCCATCTCGGCCACGGCGACGGAGCCGGGCGTGATCCCGGACAACCCGGGGAACTCGGAACTGAAGGCGGAGCGCGGCACGGAGTTCGAGGCGGGGATCGACCTCGCTCTCTTCTCCGAGCGGCTCGGCATCGAGGTGACGTACTTCAACAAGTCGACGCGCGACCTGATCCTCTCGCGTCCGCTGCCTCCCTCGTCGGGCTTCGATTCGAACCCGTTGGTCAACATCGGTGAGGTCGTGAACAGCGGGATCGAGGTCGCGGCGAACGCGAGCCTGGTGACCACCGAGAACTTCGGCTGGTCCACGCGCATCGGCTTCAACACGCTGCACAACGAGATCATCGACATGGGCGGCGTGGCGCCGTTCGGCGCGATGAACCGGATGATGGAAGGCTACCAGACGGGCGTGTTCGTCTCGCAGAAGATCAAGGAGTACAAGGATATCGCGCCGGATCCGACGAAGCCGGACGAGCTGGTGCCGGGCGCCGTGGTTTCGGACGACCTGGAGGTCATCGGCAACCTGCTGCCGACCTTCGAGGGCTCGTTCTCCTCGACGATGAACTTCTTCCGCAACATCCAGCTCTACGCGCAGCTCGACTGGAAGACGGACTTCTACATCTACAACAACACGGACCAGTTCCGTGAGCGGCAGTTCGGCCAGGGCGAGCGCTGGGTACGGCGCAACGAGATCCTGAGCGAACAGGAGCGGATCCGCCGCTTCGGGCCGTTCGTCGACTCGAAGGGCAATCCGGTCAATCCGAGCTCGGTCAACGAGGCGTACATCGAGCCGGGTGACTTCCTGCGCCTGCGTGAGGTGTCCGTCACGTACACGCTGCCGCGCGGCGTGACGACGCTGATGCGCGCCTCGGGTGCGTCGATCTCGCTGGCCGGCCGCAACCTCGGGCTGTGGACGAAGTACTCCGGCGCGGACCCGGAGGTCAACTCCGCGACGCAGGCATTCGGGCGCCAGGAGTTCCTGACCATGCCAGCGCCGCGCCGTTTCGTGGCCAGGCTGAACCTCCAGTTCTGATAGAGGGGCACCATGAGAATACTTCAGAGATTCTTCGGGTCCGTCCTCGCCGCCTCGCTCGCGCTGCAGCTGGCAGCGTGTGAAGGGGCGATGGAGGTCCGGAACCCGAACATCGTCGTCGCGGACGAGGTCGATCCGGAGCAGGACGCAGCCACGTTCGCCCGCTCGGCGTTCCAGAACCTGGCCACCGCGTACGGCGGCATCGTCGTCTACACGGCGTGGTTCACGAACGAGGCGCGCGTGGGCGACACCTTCCCGACGCGCAACGAGTACGGCCGGCGCCTGATCGACAACCGGAACGGCACGCACAATTCCGAAGTCTGGGCGCCGCTCGCGCTCGCGATGGAGTCGTCCGAGGGGGTGCTCGACATCCTCGAGGGCAAGTCCGACGCGAACGTGGCGCGTGCCGCCTTGACGGCGGGCTACTCCGCGCTCCTCATGGCGGAGGCCTTCTGCGAGGGCGCCATCCGCGTCGATCGTTCTGCGGAGTACGCGCAGCCGCAGTCGAAGGACCAGATGCTGGATCACGCGATCAATCGGTTCGAGCTCGCGATCTCTGCGGGTGATGCGGCCGGGGGCGCCGAGGGCACCTCGCTCGCGAATGCGGCCCGCGTCGGGCTCGCCCGCGCGTACCTCTTCAAGGGCGACAAGGCCAACGCGGTGAGCGCGGCGAAGCAGGTTCCGGACGACTTCAACTTCAACCTCAACTATGTGGACGACGCGTCCGCCCGCGGGCGTCTGAGCAACAACGTCCACATCTTCTCGAACGCCCGGGAGTCTCTGGTCGTCGGGCCGGAGTGGAGGCAGATCGCCGATGATGGGGACGAGCGCATCAAGTACATCGACGGCGAGCGCATGGCCCAGGACGGCGTTCACAACTTCTACATCCAGCAGAAGTATCCGAACTACGCCGCGCCGATCCGGCTCGCCTCGGGGCTCGAGGCGCGCTACATCGCGGCGGAGGCGAGCGGCGACGTCACCGAGCAGCTCGCGCTGATCAACGAGCGTCGCGCGGAGTTCGGCCAGGCCCCCTACGCGGGCCCGAACGATGCGAACTCGGTCCTCACCGAGCTGCTCTTCCAGAAGGGCCTCGACTTCTGGCTGGAAGCGAAGCGGATGGGTGACTGGCGCCGCAATCCGGACAACGTCAAGTTCATCATCAAGCCGTCGGACGAGTACTACAAGCCGGACGTGGGTCCGATGGGCAGCGACACCTGCTTCCCGCTTCCGGCGGCGGAGACGGACCACAACCCGAACTTCAGCTAGCCGCTGACCTACAGGTCGGGTTGGTGTGGGAGTGCCCGGCGCAGGTGCGCCGGGCACTTTTCCGTTCGCCGGGGTGGCGTCGGTGACGCGGGCGGCGTAGCTTGAGCAAGCACCGGTGCACAGGAAGCTGTGCGCCGAGCGCGGAGACGGCAGGTCGGTCCCCGTCGCGGGGCTCCGCCCACTCGAGTGGGCGGAGCCTTTTTTTGTCACGGCCCGCTCCGGCAACCGTGAAACGGGAGACGATGCGAGAGCGGAAATGGCGGCCTCACCCCCTTGCGGCGATCGCCTGGCTCCTGTTCCTGGCATCGCTGGTCCTGGTGCCGCGCGTCTTCCCCGACGAGATGGCGGTGCGCGCCGCACTGGAGGGAATCGGCCCGCTGGCGCCGGCGGCGTTCGTCCTGGCCGAGGCGATCCAGGTCATCGTCATCCCGATCCCTGGTCAGCCGATCGAAATCCCGGGCGGCTACCTCTTCGGACTCGTCGGCGGGGCGGCGCTCGCGTCGCTCGGCGCGGTGGCGGGCTCGATCATTGCGTTCGGCCTCGGCCGTCGCTACGGCCGGCGCTGGGTCGAGCGGCGCGTGGCAGCCGATGTACGGGCCCGCTTCGACGGCTGGCTGGGCCGCGGGAATCGGGCCGAATGGGCGGTCTTCTGGCTCATGCTGGTCCCGGCCTTCCCGCGTGACCCGCTCTGCTACCTGGCCGGCCTGACAGGATTGTCGGCCATACGATTTGCCCTGATCGCGGCCATCGGCCGGCCCGTGGGGCTGATCCCCTGGGTCGCGCTCGGTGCCGACGGCATCGCACTCGGGGTGCGGCTCCAGCTCTGGCTTGCCGCAGCCGCCGGCGCGGTGTGGCTCGGGCACGCCGTTTTCGGCTACGTATGGCGCCGTCTCACCCGGCGCACCCCGGCGAGCCCGGGACCACAGATCTGATCCCCGCCCACGGAGCGATCGATGCGCAAACTCGCCACCCTCAAGCGCCTCTTCGACGACCGCGCGCTCTACTGCCAGCTCATCGTGACCCGCCGTTGCAATCTGGCGTGCGGATACTGCAACGAATACGACGCGGTCTCGAAGCCGGTCCCGTACGATGAATTGGTCCGTTGGATGGACCACCTGATCGATCGGCTCGGCGTGACGATCATGGACTTCCTGGGCGGCGAGCCGCTGCTCCACCCCCGGATCGCCGATCTGGTCCGCCACGCCCACGACAAGGGCTGCTGGACGAACATCATCACGAACGGGCTCCTCCTCTCGGATGGACTGGTGGATGCGCTGAACGAGGCCGGGCTGGACTCGATGTGCGTCTCGATCGACCGCATCGAGCCGACCGAGTTCACGCACAAGGGGCTGCGCCCGCTGCGGAAGAAACTGGCCCGGCTGCGCGAGCGCGCCCGCTTCCAGGTCGAGTGCAACGCCGTGCTGTGCGAGGAGACGCTCGACGAGTTCGAGCCGCTGGTGCTGGAGCTCAAGGCGCTCGGCTTCCCGGTCCGCTGCGGCGTACGGCACTACGAGGGCCGGCTCGCCCTGAACGAAGCCGTGCGCGAGAAGCTCGACTGGTTCCACTCCCACTTTCGTCACTGGAGGATCGCGCCTATGATGGACCTGCACCGGGCGCGTATCGAAGGGAGGGCCCCCGAGTGGAAATGCACCGGCGGCTACAAGTTCCTCTACGTGGACGAGTTCGGCACGGTCAAGGCGTGCAGCCAGGTGGCGCTGCGCGAGCCGAAACACGTGCTCGACACGACGGTGGCGGACCTGAAGTCCAACGACCACCACAAGCCATGCGAGAGGGATTGCGGCGTGAGCTGCGTGATCCAGACGTCGCTGATCACGGCGAACCCCGTCGGGTACGCGCTGCGCTGCGCGCGGCACCTGCTCGAGACACGCGGGCAGGGGGTGGCGTACGGTGGCTGGCTCCCCGCACGCGATCTGCGCTACCGCCGCTCGCCGGTGGAGCAGGAGGTCGGCGCCGGACGCTGAACGCCGGCGCGGCCGGCCGGCTCGCGGCCGCGCTCTTTGCCGTCCTCGTCCTCGCCGCCGCCATGCCCGAGCGCGCGGAAGCGCAGGACGTGCCCGTGGACACGGCCGCGGTGCTCCTCGACATCGCCGGCAAACTCGAGACGGAGGGCCGCGACGAAGCCGCGCGCGTGCTCTACCGGCTGATCCTCGAGCGCTATCCTTCCACCACTGCCGCGACCGACGCACGGCTCCGGCTCGGACTCATCGACCGCAGGTACGACGCCGCGCGATCGGACCGCAGCGGCCGCACCGAGCTCCTCGTCTGGAGCACACTCTACGGACTCTGGCTCGGCGTGGCGGTCCCGACGGCGTTCGATGCGGGCGACCTCAAGTATTACGGCCTCGGGCTCCTCGCCGGCGGACCGGCCGGGTTCCTCGCCGCACGCGCCTACCTCGACCGCCACCCGCTCGGCGTCGGCCAGGCCCGCGCCATCACCTTCGGCGGGACCTGGGGCGCCTGGCAGGGCCACGGCTGGCGCGAGGTCTTCGACATCGGCACCCCGACCGAAACCATCTGCTTCGACGGGATCTGCCACGAGTACGAAGGCGATGCGACGCAGGCGGCCTTCACCGCGGCGATCCTCGGTGGCCTCGCCGGGATCGGGATCGGCGCCGCGCTCGCAGGGAGCCGCGAGATCACCGATGCCGGCGCGACCGTCGCCAACTTCGGAGCGCTCTGGGGGACGTGGTACGGCTTCGCGGTCGGGTACCTCGCCGACCTCGAGGGCGACGCGCTCCTCGGCGCCTCACTCGTCGGAGGCAACCTGGGGTTGGTCTACAGCGCGCTCTCGGCCTCGCACTGGGGATTCGACGTGAGCCGGGCCAGGCTGATCAGCGTGGCCGGCGTGGCGGGCGGGCTCGCCGGCGCGGGGCTCGCGCTGTTGATGCAGCCCGAAAACGAAAGGTTTGCGTTCTTCATCCCGACCCTGACGAGCGCACTCGGCCTTGCAGCGGGCGTGGTGTGGACGAGCGACCGCGAGCCGCGCGGCGGACTACGGGACGAGCCGGGTGCAGAGGCCCTGATCCGGCTCCGCGACGGCCGCCTCGCCTTCGGCACGCCGATCCCCCGACCCACCATGCTGCGCATGGACGCGCCCGGCCGCCCGCGCCACGTGCCCGGGGTGCACGTCGAGCTGTTCAGCGCACGGTTCCGCTGAGCGGCCGTCGGGCCACGCCGAACAGGCCCGCAACCCCGTCGACTCGCCGTCGACCCTGACGCATCGGCCGGATGCGGTCTCAGCTCTTCGACATCCGTCGCTTCAGCTCTTCCAGCCGACGCTCGGCCTCGCGCTCCCGCGCCGCGCGCTCCATGCGCCGGAACTCCGGCGGCATCGTGTCGTCGTCATCCACCCCCCCGACACTTCCCGACCCGTGCACGGCGCCCGCGGCGCCGGAGGCCGCCTCCAGCTTGCCGAGCGCGGACTCCATCGCCTCGACGTCCCGGCGACGCAGCGCGAGCTCGGCCTCGATGGCCCGGACCTTGGTCTCGAGCACGGCGGCGTGCTCGGCGTGACGCGCGGCGTATTCCGCCGCGATCCGCGCGGTCTCCTCGTCGCCGATCCCGCGGGCCAGCCCCTCGCGGCGCCGACAGTCTTCCTCCGCCTTCCGCTCCTCGGCCAGCCGCGTGCGGGCGCGGTTCAGCTCCGCTTCCACCTGGTCCAGCTCGGCGCGCGCGGCACGGGCATCGCGCCGCATCGCCGAGACTCGCTCCGATCCAGCGCCCGGACCCGCCTCGTCGAGCTCCCGCCAGAAGCTCGCGACCGCATCGCGCCAGGCCCGCTTCCATTCCTCGAACATGCCGTCAAGCTAATCCTTCCATGCGCCGCGCGGTAGCGCCGCACGGCCCGATCCTTGCGCCCTCCCGGCCCTCACCGGCTCCGGAGTACACGTCGAACGAATGCAGGTGTCTAGATAGAGCCATGGAGAGGCCACCCTCCACGACGCCGTCGCCCGAAATGGCGCACCTGACGCGGGAAGAGCAGAAGTCCCTGACACACGGCGAGTTCTGGATCCCCGAGGCCGAACGGGGCGTCTACCAGCTCGCGCTGCGCACCCTGAACGAGGCCGGCATCCCCTACGTCGTGAGCGGCCTGTACGCGATCTACGAGTACGCGGGGATCTACCGTCAGACGAAGGACCTCGATCTCCTCCTCGAGCCTCGATACCTGCTCCCGGCCTCCAGGTCGCTCCGCGACGCCGGCTTCCATGTCGAGCTGCACCAGGCCCACTGGATCGCCAAGGCGCTCATGGACGAGGCGATGATCGACCTGATCTACGGCATGGGCAACGGGCTGCAGCTCATCGACGAGGGGTGGTACCGCTACTCGCGACCGGGGATCCTGGCCGCCGTGCCGATCCGCGTCGCGGCGCCCGAAGAGCTGATCTGGCACCGGCTCTTCGTCTCCGAGCGGCACCGCTCGGACATGGCGGACATCGTGCACCTCATCCTGGCTCGCGGCGACGAGCTGGACTGGGAACGGCTCCTCGCCCGGGTCGGCGAGCACTGGCGGCTGCTCCTCGCGCAGATCCACCTCTTCGACTACGTCTATCCCGGGCACCTCGCGCGCGTGCCCGACTGGGTCCGCACCGAGCTGTACGAGCGCGCGTTCGAGGAGATGGACGAGCCCGGCGACCCGACCATCTGTCGTGGCACGCTCATCTCACGCTTCTCCTTCGCGATCGACGTCAACGAATGGGGTTTTCGCGACCTGCGCAAACAGGCGGTCAACGCCGCCCGCTCGCTCCCCGTGATCCGCGCGATCCGGGACAGCGAGCTGTGGGACGAGCCACTGGAGAGGAGCGCGTAGGATGGCGACAGAGCGTCACGTCCGCATCGCCGCGATCGCGGACCTGCACGTCGAGCCGGGGCGCAATTCCGTGGGCGACGTCCTCTCCGACGCCTCCCGCGAGGCGGACATCCTCGCCCTTTGCGGAGACCTGACCAACCACGGCACGACAGATCAGTTCGAAGCGCTCGCCCGCGAGCTCGAGGCCGTCAAGATCCCCGTGGTCGCCGTGCTCGGCAACCACGACCACGAGGCCGAGATCACGCCGGAGGCGACGGCGCTCCTGGAGTCCGTCGGCGTCCGGGTGCTCGATGGCGAGAGCGTCGTCATCGACGACATCGGCTTCGCGGGGATCAAGGGCTTCGCCGGCGGCTTCGGCCGCGGCACGCTGGCGCCCTTCGGCGAGCGGCTCATCAAGGACTTCGTCCAGCACGCGATCGATGAGGCGCTCAAGCTCGAGAACGCGCTCCGCACGCTGAACACCGAAACCAAGATCGTGCTCATGCACTACTCCCCGATCGCCGACACGTTGGTCGGCGAGCCGGAGCAGATCTACCCGTTCCTCGGATCGTCGCGCCTCCTCTCGCCGATCGAGACGCACGGCGCGGACGTCGTCTTCCACGGTCACGCGCACAGCGGCACGGCCGAAGGACGCACGCCGGGCGGTGTGCCGGTCTACAACGTCTCCCTGCCGGTCCTGAGCCGCGAGGGCAAGACGTTCCACATCCACCGCACCCCCGCGCCCGAGCGACGCCGACGCGCCTCCTGAGCGGGCCAATCGATCCGGGGTCGATCGTGTCGGCCGTTGCGCGGCCCGTCCGCCTGGCGGACGCCGTCGTTCAACCACATTTCGCAATCGCAAAGCATTCGATATCATGTGAGCGTGGATCTCAGCGACTCACCCAGCGACGTCCTGATGACCCAAACCCACCGGGCGGATCCGGAGGATCCGGCAGTCGCGGGCCATGAGGCCTCCGCGGCGGAGATTCTCGCGCACATAGTCGACCAATCCCGCGAGCGCATCGCCGCGATCGATACGAACTTCCGGTTCACCTACCTGAGCCGGGCGTATCGGGAAGCCTTCGAGCGCTGGTACGGCGTGGCGGTCGGACCGGGCGAGGACGTACGGTCTGCGCTCGAGGCGTGGCCGGACCAGTGCGAGCTCGCGATCGGCTACTGGCGCCGCGCGCTGGCCGGGGAGGCGTTCACTGTCGTGATCCCGACAGGCGGGGCGCCGGCGTCGAGGACGTTCTTCGAGATGGCGTTCTCGCCGCTCCGCTCGGCGGACGGCCGAATCGAGGGCGCGTTCCAGGTCGTACGCGACACCACCGCGCACGAGCGGAAGCAGGAAGAGATCGACTGGCGGCACATCGAGGCCGAGTTGCGCGAGAGCCGCGACCTGCTCCGTGCCGTGCTGGACGCGACCGCCGACGCGGTCTTCGTCAAGGACCTCGCCGGCCGGTACGTGCTCATGAACCCGGCCGGCGCCCGCATGGTCGGCCGTTCGATCGAGGAGACGATCGGCAAGGACGACTTCGCAATCTTCGAGCAGGCGACGGCCGAGCAGGCCATTGCCCGCGACCGCGAAGTACTCGAAACCGGCGAGCCGCTCACGACGGAGCAGACCGGGACCGCCGCCGGGGTCACGCGCCATTTCCTGACGACGAAGAGCCCGCTGCGCGACAAGCACGGCGAGATCATCGGACTCGTCGGCGTCGCCCGCGACATTACGGAGAGCGTGCGAGCGCAGCTCGAGCTCCGACGCAAGGGCGAGCTGCTCGAGCGCATCATCGACGCGATCCCGGTCATGATCGTGATCTACGACCCCGCGCTGCACGAGTTCAGGGTGAACCGCGAATTCGAGCGACGCCTCGGCTGGACGAACCATGAGTTCGCGGGGCAGGACCTGATGGCGCTCTGTTACCCGGACCCCGAATACCGGGAGGAGGTCCGGCGCTTCATGCAGTCGCTCGAGGAGGGGTGGCGTGACTTCCGCGTCACGACGCGGTGGGGTGCGGAGCTCGAGTCGTCGTGGGCGAACATCCGCCTCTCCGACGACACTCGGATCGGGATCGGGATCGACGTGCGCGAGCAGCGGCGCACCGAGCGGGGGCTACGCTTCCTGGCCGATGCGAGCTCCGTGCTCGCGGACTCGCTCGATTACGAGGAAACGCTGCGCCACGTCGCAGAACTCGCGGTCCCCGAGATCGCCGACTGGTGCGCCGTCGACCTCCTCGAGGAGAACGGTGAACTCCGCCGCGTTGCAATGGCGCACGCCGACCCGGAGCGACGTCGCCTCTCCGACGAATTCGTGCGCCTCTTCCCACAACGTCTCGACTCACTGGTCGGCGTGGGCGTCGTGATCCGGACCGGTCGATCGATCCTCCTCCCCAGCATCCCGGAATGGGTCTACGAAAAGTCCGCCTCCGACCCCGAGCGCCTCGAGCTGCTGCGTGCATTCGGACTCCACTCGATCCTGATCGTGCCGCTCGAGGTCGGCGGGCACCGCTTCGGTGCGATTACGTTCCTCCAGGCCGAATCCGGCCGCACCTTCACCGAGGCCGACCTACCGCTCGCCGAGGAGCTGGCGCGCCGCGCGGCCGGCGCGATCCAGAACGCCCGCGCCTACCGCGCGGAACAATATGCCCGCGCCGCAGCCGAGCGGGCGAGTGAGGCGAAGGACCAGTTCCTGGCGATCATGAGCCACGAGCTGCGCACCCCCCTCACCGCCGTCCTGGGGTACGCCGACCTGCTCACAAGCGGTGTGTCGGGCGAGCTCAACGAACGCCAGCGCGACTACGTCGGCAGGATCCAGCAGGGTGCGCTCCACCTGATCTCGATCATCGAGGAGATCCTCATCTTCGCCCGCGCCGAAGCGGGCAAGGAAGAGATCCGGCTCGCAACGGTCGACGCCGCGGCGATCGCGCGCGACGTCGCCACGATGATCGAGGCCGAAGCCGCCTCCAAGGGCCTCGCCATAAAAACCCGCGGCCTCGACGACCGCATCGCCCTCGACACCGACGGCGGCAAGCTGCGGCAGATCCTCGTCAACCTCCTGGGCAACGCCGTGAAGTTCACGGACCAGGGCGAGGTCATGCTGGAACTCGTGAGCGCGCCGGAACACCTCCTGTTCCACGTCCGGGACACAGGCTGCGGGATCCCCGAGGAGATGCACGAGCTGATCTTCGAACCCTTCACCCAGCTCGACAGCTCCATGACCCGCGAGAAGGGCGGCACCGGCCTCGGGCTCACCATCGCACGCCGCCTCGCCGCGCTCCTGGGCGGCACCGTGAGTGTCGACAGCCAGCCGGGCGTGGGGAGTACGTTTACGTTGAGGCTTCCGTTGGTGGGGCCGGGGCGGGAGGCTTAGGTGTCAGGAATCAGGAATCAGG
>CAYPGK010000018.1:20760-30849 GCA_964410055.1 uncultured Gemmatimonadaceae bacterium
ACGGCCCCGGCCCGGTTCCAACACCTAAGACCCAAGACCTGAGACCCAGGACCTGATTCCCAAGACCACCCCCACTCACCCCCCATACAACCTGTACGGCACCCAAAGCGCCGCGGCGCCCAGTCGCTCTCGCCACCGCTGAAATGCAGGCCGCGCTCTCCATGCCTCCTCCGTGATTTCGCGGGCAGAGGCGAGGTCCTCGAGGAACTGACGCTCGAGGGCGCCGGCGAGGGTGGGGTCCTGGATCTCGACGTCGAGCTCGTAGTTGCCGGTGAAGCTGAACGGGTTGAGGTTGCTCGACCCGATCAGCGCGAGCGCGCCATCCGCGACGACGGTCTTGGCGTGGAGCATCGGGCCGGTCCACTCGTAGATGCGAACGCCGGCGCGGAGCAGGGTGCCGTAATGCACGCGGGCGGCCTGGTTCAGGATCGGGACGTCCGACTGGCCGGGGACGAGGAGCCGGACGTCGACGCCCGCGCGGGCGGTGGCCGCGAGGGCGCGGCGCAGCGAGACCGGGGCGAGGGGGTAGGCGCCGGTCACATAGAGCGTCCGACCCGCCATTGCGGCGAGGATCTGGTATAGGCGGTACGCGCGAGCGTGGGCCGGCGGGCCGTCGACGACGCGAACGGCCATGTCCCCGGCCTCGGCGGGTCGCGCATCGATCGGGGTTGGCGTGCGGCCGCCGGCCCGGCGCCACATCCGGAGGAAGGCGCGGTCCAGCTCGCGCGCGACGGGGCCTTCGAGGAGGACGGCGGTGTCTCGCCAGCAGCGTGCGCCGCCGTCGTCGGCCCGGTTGCCGCCTACCCGTTTGCCGCCTACCCGTTTGCCACCTGCCCGTTCGTCCCCTGCCTGCTCGCTGCCGCCCCGCTCGCCGGCGATCCAATCCCCGCCCACCCACTCGCCGCCGATGCAGAGCCCGCCGATCACGGCCGCGCGGCCGTCGACGACGACGAGCTTGCGGTGGTCGCGGAGCAGGAGCGCGTGCGGTCGCCTAAGCGATGGCGGGCCGAAGGCGCGGACCTCGCAGCCGGCTCGTCGCATTCGGTTCCAGAAGGAGCGGGGCGTTCGGATCGAGCCGAACCAATCGTAGAGGACGCGCACCTCGACGCCGGCGCGGGCGCGTTCGATCAGCGCATCGGCGAAGCGGCGGCCGACGTCGTCGCCGCGGAAGATGTAGTTTTCGAAGTGGACGCGCCGCTCCGCGGCGGCGATCCGCTCGAGCATCGCCGGGTAGGCGCGGGGGCCGTCGATCAGCAGCGTGCCGGCGTTGCCGTGGATGAGGCGCGCCTCCGCCGCGCGCCGGAGCCCGCGCTGGAGGAGCGAGCCGAGGATCTGCCGGCGGCGGGAGGGGGTGCCGGCGTCGCCTTCCCGTCGCATCAGGTGCACCGCTCGAGGAACTGGATCAGCGCCGCCTCTTCCGGATAGTAGGGCACCGGCGATTCGGCGGTGACCGTCCGCGGCTGCTGCGGCATGTGCGTCTCGATCGTGCGCCCCTCGAGATAGCCGTCCAGGACGGCGGGGTGGACGTACGCGTTCCGGCAGATCGTCGGCGTGTTGCCGAGCTCCACGGCGACGAGGCGGCAGCAGAGCGCGACGTTGCGTTTCGCCTCCCACTCCGTGGCCGCGGGCCCGATGTCGGCCAGGATCGTCGCCGCTCGCACCGTCCCGCCGAAGGTGCGCAGGTCCTTCGAGGTGTAGCGGCCGCCGAGCGCTTCGCGGATGTAGCGGTTGACCATCTCGGCGGTCACGTTCCGGACCCGGCCCGTGCCATCGACGTAGCGGAAGAGGCGGCTGCCGGGCAGCTCGAGCAGCTCGGCCATGATCCCGGCCAGCGGCGTGTCGGCCACGACTCGCCTCTGGTCGACACGGCTCTTCCCCGCGTACGTGAAGACGAGGTCGTTGCCGCGAATCTCGAGGTGGCTCTTGCGCAGCGTGCAGACGCCGAAGGTGCGGTTCCGCACGGCGTAGCGTTCGCTGCCGACGCGGAAGAAGGCGCGGCTCATGAGGCGGACGACCGTGGCGAGGACCTTTTCGCGCCCCATCCCATCGGCGCGCAGGTGCTCGTTCGTCACCTGGCGCAGCGTGGGCAGCACGCGGGCGTAGCGGAGCACCCGACCCCACTTGCGCCGATCGCGGTGGACGACGTGCTCGGCGCTGTAGATGTACTGCTTACGGCCGGCGCGGTCGTACCCCCACGCCTGCACCTTGCGGCACGGATCCGGCGCGATCCGGACCCGGGTCCACGCCGGCGGCACCGCGAGCGAAGCGATGCGCCGCAGCGCGTGCTCCGACCGCAACGGCGAGCCGTCCGCCTTCAGGTAGCGGAACCCCTCCTCGGGCGTGCCGACTCGCCTCCACCACGTCTCCGTTCCTGCATCCATCGAAGGGCCGCCGGTACACGCTCCGTGCCATGAGGCGCGCCGGGGCGTGCGAACGCGTGGCGGATCGGGCGCGCACGGGCTGCGCCGGCGCCGCCCGGCGCGCCCGGGTCGCGCCAGGTGCGGCGCGCCGCAACCGTATCTCCCGGCACCGATGATGGCACGCGGGGTACCGTGTCGGGTACGGCACGATTATGGCCCCTCGCATTCCTACATGACTCCCGCCGTCGCCGTGGAGGTTCGATCTCATGGATACCGCCGTCGCCCTCGTAGGCGCGTACCTGCGGTTCAATGGCTACATCTCGATTCCGGAGCAGCCGATCCTCGTGGGCCGGGGGCGGCCGTGGCGCTATCACACGGCGACGGATCTCGACATCCTGGCCGTGCGATTCCCCCATGCCGCCGTCATCGTCCCTCGCGACGGCGGCGGCCCTCCCTGGGAGAACGACGACCTGCGCCTCGCCACGGACCCGATCCTCGACCTCCACGATGGCACGGTCGACGTCCTCGTCTGCGAAGTGAAGGAGGGTCGGCCGCGGCTCAACGAAGCGCTCCGCGAGCCGACCGTCCTCATGGCCGCGCTCAGCCGCCTGGACGCCGGGTTCGACGACCCGCTCGACCGCATCATCCGGGGCCTGATCAACAACGGCGAGGCGAAGACGGAGGCGGGCGGGCGGCGCTGGCGGTTCCGCCTCGTCGCCTTCGGCGACGGCTCGCCCGTGATCGAGGGCGGGCCGTTCCACTCGATCCCGTTGCGCCACACCGCGCTCTTCCTCCTGAGGACCATGGCCGAGCACCGGCAGGTCTGGCGGGACGCCCAGTTCGGCGATTCCGTGCTCGACCTCCTTCACCTGCTCGACAAGCTGGGGCTCGGGATGAAGTGGATCGAGAAGCAGGGGGGCCTGGTGGAAGAGAGCGGGGGAGCGGTGGATAAGGGTAAGGAAGCGGTGCGCCCGGCGGCCGCAGGCGACGGCATGGGCGGTGCAATCGTGGAAGGGGGTGTGGGCGGGGCGGGGTCCATGGGCGGTCACGATGGTATCGTGGAGGAGTGAGATGACGCAGCCGTCGCGCACGACCGAGACGATCAATCCGGATTACGAGGCGATCCGCGAGATCATGCACGCGGTACGCGACCGGCTGACGGTACCCGATCGCGCGACGCTGGCCGTGGGCCTCATCGGCCACCTGGCCACGCTGATGAACCGCCATCAGATGGACCGTTTGCTCTCACAGCTCCGGGAAGAGGCCGAGCGGGTGCAGGACACGCCGCCGCTCAGGCGGCTCCGAGTCGAAGAGGGCGGCGCGGGCGGATAGACGCTCCTCGATAGCACTCCACCCCCGGCCCGACTCCTGCATGCCGAACGGGCCATGATTCCGCGGAAGACCTTGCCTTGCGGCCGCCGCGCCCCGGGCCCCATCCACCCGGCACCGCCCTGCGGATCGTGCTTCGAGGCGCCCCTCGTTGCGCGCGGCATCCTGGCACCGGTCATGGTCGCGGTGATCCTCGCGCTCGGTCGCACCGGGCAGGGCTACGCTCAGGATGCGTCGGAGCCGCCCCGGGGGCCGGAGGTCACGAAAGTCGAGTTCGAGGGCGCGACGTCGCTCGACACCGACATCCTCCAGAACGCGATCTACACCCGGGCGACGGAGTGTCGCTCTCCGCTCTTGTTCCTCTTCTGTGCGCTCGGGTTCGGCTTCGCGCAGGAGGAGCACTACCTCGACGAGGAAGAGCTCGCGCGCGACGTCGAGCGGCTCACGCTGCTCTACGAGGCGTGGGGCTTCCCGGGCGCGGCCGTTGCCGTCGAGACGAGACCGGACGGCCGCGACGAGGTCGAGGTCGTGTTCCGGATCACGGAGGGCGAGCCGATCCGCGTCGCCTCCCTCGAGGTGCGGAGCCTGGACGCGCTCGATCCGCCGGTCGAGCTCCCCGAGCCGCTCCCGCTCCGCGTGGGCGGGCTGTATGCGCTGCCGCTCATCGACTCGACTGAGACCGTGATCGTGCGCGCCTTCGCCGAGCGCGGGCGGCCGTACGCGCAGGTCCAGGTCGGCGGCGCGGTGGACGAGGCGGCGCGGACGGCGTCGATCGTCCTGGAGATCGACGCCGGACCCGCCGTCGTCTTCGGCGAGACGACGATCGAGGCCGAGTCGCCGATCGATGAGGACGTCGTACGCGAGCGGCTGGCGTATGCGCCCGGCGAGCCGTTTCGCCCCTCGGCGATCGAGGAGACGCAGCGCCGGCTCTACGCGCTGCCGATCGTCGAACGCGTCGGCGTCGAGCCGGCCGGGCTCGAGACGGGCGCGACGGTCGTGTCGCCGCGCCTCGTCGTCGAGTCGCGCCGCACCTCGGGGATCCAGGTCGAGGGGACGATCTCCTCGACGGAGTGCCTCGAGATCGCCGCGTTCTGGACGAGCCGCTACTTCCTCGGCCGGCCGCGCCTCTTCTCCATCGGCGCGGGGGTGGGCAACCTCTTTTCGAGCCAGCTCAGCGGCTTCCCCTGCACGGGCGTCGACGATGACGCCGGCGACGAGTTCACCGCCCTCGACTTCTTCATCGACGCGGCACTGCGCCAGCCCTGGCCGGGCCATCCGCGCACCGAGATCCTGCTGCGCGGCTACGCCGTGCGCGAGACCGCGCCGCGCGTCTACGTCCGCCGCGGCTACGGCGGACAGGTCGGCGTGGCGCGCGAGTTCCGACCGGACCTGACCGCGTCCGCACTCTACTCGCCGAGCCGCAACGAGCTGACGGGCTCCGACTTCTTCTTCTGCGGCACCTACGGCGTCTGCGACCCGGAGGGGCTCGACGAGCTGACCGACTTCACCTGGCTCTCGCCCGTCGAGCTCATCGGTATCTGGACGCCGGAAGGCCCGCCCGTGCAGGTCCGGCTCCCCCGGCCCGGCGAGCGCTGGCGACGCTGGGCCCGAGGGGGGCTGGAGGGCGCCGCCTTCTTCACCGGCTCCGAGTACGACTACATCCGCACCATCGACGAGGCGGGGATCACCCGCATCGTGGGCGAGCGCGCCGAGGTCGCGGCCCACGCGCGCGTCGGCCTCCTCATCGGCGCGGAAGAGGTGCTCCCGCCCCAGGTTCGGCTCTACAGCGGCGGCGTCAACACCGTGCGCGGCGTGCCCCAGAATCTGCTCGGCCCGAAGATCCTCGTCACCGACCCCGGCACGGCCGTGGCGTTCGGCTGCACCCTCGATCCCGGTGGCTGTCCCGCCGGCCTGACCATCGATCCCGACGATATTTCCGTCCGCCCTACCGGCGGCAAGCTCCTCTTCGAGGCGAACCTCGAGGCCCGGCACTGGCTGAGCGCTGCGCTCCAGGCCGCCGCATTCGCCGACTTCGGCCTCCTCGCCCGCGACCCCTGGGGCGACGAGGACGCGCTCGTCTCGGAAAACTGGGCCGCGCTCCTCACCCCGGGCATCGGGATCCGCATCCTCACCGGCCTCGGCCCGATCCGCATCGACCTCGCCTACGACCCCTCCGGAGACGTGATCGTCCCGCTCCTGACGCGCGACCCGTTGGACGGGACGATCATCGTCCTCGGCGACGTACGGTACGCGCCGCACACCTTCGACGACCCCGGGCTCTGGACCGAGTTCTGGCGGCGGCTCCAGCTCCAGGTCGCGATCGGCCAGCCGTTCTGAGTATGCCCGGACCGGCGCGCCGCGGGGTGCGCACGATACGCACCATCCTGATCCGGTTCACCGCGCTCGTCGCCCTCCTCTCCGCGTGCCAAGCGGAACCGGCCCGGATCCCACGGCTCATCCCCGAGCTGCTGGCGCCGCCGCCCATCCCGGAATCAGCCCGGGGCGACCTCGGCTCGGCGTTCCGCGTGCGATTCGAGGAGGTGCACGCGGTGGTCGGAATCGGCATCGCCTTCGACCTGCCGTGGACCGAGGCGGTGGCGCGGGCGACGGGTGCGACGCCGCGCGACGTCGCGGCGGGCGAGCCGGTCGTGGTCGTCGAGGAGCTCCTGCTCCGGCAGCCGGACGTGACGTTTCCCATCGACACCATCGTGACCGGACTCGACTTCTTCATCGAGATCCTCGAGCCACGGGTCGAGGTGCGGCGACTCGTCATCGAGGATGGGCGGGTCGGCACGCTCGCGGCGCCGTGGCAGGCGCCCGGGCGGTGGCTCTGGCGCATGCGGGACGTCGACCTCACCGCCGTCGACATCCGGATCGGCGGGCGAGATCAGGGGCTCGCGGAGGGGTTCGACATCCAGCGCGCCGATGCGGTCGGCGAGATCCGGAGCCGGCCGATCGAGGTGCGCTCCCTCGCCCTCGCCGTCGAGCGGAACGACCGCTTCGTCGCGGACGCGACGGTGCGCCTGCCCGAGACGCTGGTCGAGGCCGAATTCCTCGCCGACGGCAACAACGACTGGACCACGACGCTCTCGGCCGACACCTTCGCCTTCGCGGACCTCACGGCGCTCATCCCGCAGCTCGAGCGCGCCGCGCCGGGCGGCGGCGCGGGCGTGGTCACCCTCTCGGGCGGGCCGGACCTCCATGCGATCGACGTCGCCTGGCTGCGCGCGGAGAGCGGGCGCTCGCGCGCCCTCGCGCGCGGCGGGATCGACATCGAGCCCGCGCTGCGTTTCCGCCGTTTCCGTGCCGAGGCGGCGCCCGTGCATGCCGGGGACGTCGAGCGCGTCTTCGGCGTCGCGATCCCGGGAGGCGGCGAGTGGTCCGGCTGGCTCGCCGGCGACGGCGCGGCCCGTGACCGCGTCCCGCTCCGCGCCGAGCTGGCCCGCACCGACGCCGAAGGGCGCATCTCCCGCTTCGCCGCCGATGGCGACGTCGTCCTCGTGCCGGAGCCGTACCTCGACCTCGCGCTCCGTGCCGAGCCGCTTCGCGCCGCGGACACCGCCTTCGCCGCCCGCCTCGACCTGGTCGGGCCCGCCGACCTCCTCTCCGTCACCGGCGACGTCGAGATCGTCGGGATCGACGGGCTCGCGGCGACGCTCGATGCGAGACTCGTCGATCGCCCCGGTGCGCCGGCCGTCTTCTCGGGCACCGCCGTGGTCACGGCCGCGCAGGAGACCGTGCGACGGCTGGCGGGCTTCGAAGGGCCCACGCCGCCTGGCGAAGCGATCGTGGCCGTGGCCGAGGGCTCCGTCATCCTGGCCGAAGACGGCACGATCGACGTCGACATCGCCGCCGACTCGCTCCCTCTCACCCTCCTCCCCTTCCCCGAGGCGATCGACAGCGTGCGCGGCGTGGTGAGCGGACACGGCCGCATCGCCGGCACGGTGGACGCCCCGCACTTCCGCGGGCGCTTCGCGCTGGACGGCGGCGCGCTCTTCGTCGAGCCGCTCCGGATCGCGGTCGACGAGATCGCGGCCGAGGCGCGCCTCGTCGACGGGCTCCTGGCCGTGGACACGCTCGGCGCGCGGGCCGGCGGCGGTGACATCGCCGTCACCGGCACGGTCCGCCTCTTCGACGGGCCGCGCCGCCTTGATCTCGACGTGAAGATCGACAGCGTCAACATCAAGGACGACGAGGACGGCGACGTGACGGCCTCGGCCACACTCGCTCTCGAGGGCCCGCTCGAGCGCCCCGCCCTCACCGGCCGCATCTTCGACCTGCACGGCTGGATCCGCGAGGACGAGTTCAGCCCGGAGCCGGTCCTCGACCTCGACGACCCACCCTACGCCGACCTCGCCCGCCGCGTCCCCTGGCCCGAGGACTCCGAGCTGCGGCGTCGTGGAGCGAGAGAACGGCCGCCCATCGACGTGCACGTCGTGATCGAGGTCGACACCGCCTTCACCGTCCTCGACGAGGACAGCGACCTGTACGGGGAAGGCACGGTGGTGGTGGTGACGGGGGAGGAGGAGTTCGAGGTGCACGGCACGCTCGACGTCCTGGGCGGCTTCTACGCCTTCTTCGGCGAACACTTCCACGTCATCGGCGGGACGGCCCGCTTCGAGGGCGGTGTGGAGCCTCGCATCGCGATCAAGGCCGAGTACCATGAGGAGTGGCCGATCGGCGCGGGGCGAATCGCGACCGCGACCGAGCCGGGTCGCTTCCCGCCACTCGAGTTCCTCGCCCTCGGGCCCGCCGGCCGGCCGAGCGAGCGGATCACCCGCTGGTCGCTCCTGCCGGAGTCGCAGGAAGAGCTCGGTGCGCTCCTCATTTACGACATCGAGCCGCTGCCGGTCACCGGGTGGCGGCGCCGGCCGGTATGGCGGCCCTCAAACCCCGCCGACCTGTTCGACGAGCGCAGCTTCACGCAATCGGCCGCGCTCCTCTGGAGTTATTCCGCCGACGAGGCGTACGACTACATCCCCCTCGATCGTGGCTGGCTCCTGGCGGGCACGATCGAGACCGGGCCCGGCTACCCCGCCCCCATCGTCGTTGGCCCGATGCTCGGCGCCGGCGCGATCTTCGACGGCTTCGAAGTCTTCGTTACCCAGGCGCTCCAAGGCGACTTCGTGCCCGGCGTCCGCGTACGCGCCAACGGCTTTGCGCCCTTCGGAGCCAAGCTCGAGGCGTTCAGCGTCCCGCGCTTCTACCCGGCGGCGCCCGGCGGCAGCGGGGAGCCGGGCTTCTTCGTGCGTCGCAAGACCGGCGTCGGCTTCTTCTGGGAGTGGGAATTCGGCCCGGGCGGGCGCGGTCTCAACCACCGAGTTCGGCCCGATAGCCGGCCGTCTCGATGAGCTCGATCAGTCTCTGGAAGGTGATCCGGTCGTCGTCGATCTCGATCTCCACGCACCCATCGCCGTGACTGGCGACCGCGCCGAGGACTCCGGGTTCCGACCGCAGGACCTCCTGCACGCGCGCCTCGGCGTCGGGGCCGTCCATCCCGTCCACGAAGAGGAGTACGGTCGGCACGGTCACGCCCCGCCTCAGACGTGAACCACGATCCTGTCGACCTTCGCACGACGTCGTGGAACCAGCCGGTCGAGGAGCCGCGCCCGGCGCTCCAGGCGACGTCGCCGCGCCGCTTCCTCGCGGGCCTCGCGCTCGAGGATCAGCCCGAGCACGCCCGTCGCGCCGACCGCCAGCGGCGCGACGGCATCCAGCAGCGAGACTCGCCGCTCTCGCCCGCGCCGGTACCAGCGCGGGTCCCGCCGACCGGCCAGCACCCCGACGAGCCCGGCCACGGCAGCCGCCGCCGCCACACCCACCGCCACCCCATCCAGCACCTTCACGAACCGACTCGAGCGGCGTGCGGGCCGCGCCGCCTCGAGCCCGTGCGCCACGCCCGCCAGCGGCGCCACGACGAGCGGTGCCAGCCCCAGCACCCTCCACGGCGATCGGCGCTGACCGTCCACCTCGGACGACAGCCGCCGGCTCGCCGCCGCCTCCGCCCCCGTCGCCAGAAACAAACCCGCCGCCATCCAGTGCAGCGGAGAGAATGCGGCCTGGTCGACCCCGTCGACGACCACGCCATCGCCACTGGCCGCACTCCGCACCTTCGTCCGGATCTTCGTGACCGTTCGCTTCGCTTTCGCCATTGCCCCGGGCCTGATGCGGATCCGTTGAAACTCCCCCCATCCAGCGCCCCGGCGCGCGTGCAAGAAGGGGGCCGCGCAGGCCGGCGGGTCTCCGCACGGCCTGCATCCTTGCGCTCCTGCACGCATGCACCCTTATTCGGCAGAGCGAAACCGAGCGGAGGGAGTCGAGATGGTACGGAGAGCGATACGACCGCTGCCGACCGGCTCGATCGGCACCGCGCGGCTCCCGGGCAGCCCGGCCGCGCACC
>CAYPGK010000018.1:30949-37176 GCA_964410055.1 uncultured Gemmatimonadaceae bacterium
CTGCCGACCGGCTCGATCGGCACCGCGCGGCTCCCGGGCAGCCCGGCCGCGCACCGCCAGGGGCGCATCGCCGGGCTCACCCTCGCCGCAGCGCTGCTGGCCGCGGGGCCCGCACTCGCCCAGGAGATCCACGGCCGGATCTCGGTCAAGGGGTCGGGCGAGGCGATCGTGGGCGCGTTCGTCCGCCTCGTCGACGAGGACGGCAAACGGGCGGCGGCCTCGCTCACCGACCGCGACGGCCGCTACCGGATCGGGGTTCGCACGCCGGGTCACTACCGCATCCACGTCGAGTTCCTGGGCTACGCGCCGTACGCCTCCGAGCCGGTCTCGCTCGGGCGCGGCCGGACGGTCGTGCACGACGTGGCGCTGGCCATCCGCCCGATCGAGCTCCCCGAGATCGCCGCCGAGGTCGAGGGCCGCTGCGATGCGCCCGGGACCGGCCGGGCACTCGAATTATCGCTCTGGGAAGCCACGCGCACCGCGCTGCGGGTCGCCTCCTGGGCCGCGCAGGCCGGCCTGGTCGACTACCGGATCGCGCGCACCTCCCGCCAGCTCGACCGGCGCTCGCTCGAGC
Source organism: uncultured Gemmatimonadaceae bacterium (assembly GCA_964410055.1). GTDB lineage: Bacteria > Gemmatimonadota > Gemmatimonadetes > Longimicrobiales > RSA9 > CALBZE01. The sequence goes on from CAYPGK010000018.1 coordinate 31,524, forward strand.
CATTGATCTCGTACCGCGCCGAGCTGCTCTGGCAGCTGCAGGGCAGCCCATGGGGATTCACCCCGGCCGCGGAGCTGCTGCGCGAGGGGTTCGCCCGCCGTCACGGCGACGGCACGGTCCAGCTCCTCGTGCCGGGCCCGGACATCTTCCTCGAGGACGCGTTCCTCGACGCACACTGTTTCCACGTTCGCACGACGAACCCGCCCGCGCGCGGCCTGATCGGCCTGGCCTTCGATCCCGTCCGCGACGATGACGCCAGCGCCGAGATCTCGGGCGTACTCTGGCTCGACCGCGACGGCCTCGTGCTCCATTCCCTGGATTTCCGCTACGTCATCCCGTGGCGGCCGGCGCCGATCCTCGCCGCCAGCGGCACGCTCCGGTTCGCCTACCTCGAATCCGGCCTCTGGATCATCCGGGACTGGAAGCTGCACATGCCGCTCCGGCTCGGACCACGGAGCCCAAGGGACGGCGACCTCATCGTGGAGGATGGTGCACGCGTGGTCTTCGCCCTCGACGAAACGGGCGACGTGATCTGGGCGGACACCGCATTCGCCCGGGAGCCGGGCCGCGATGGCGGGCTGGGCGAGGTGGCGTCGTCGTTCGATCCGACGCCGACCATCTTCACCACCCACTCGCCCGCCGCCATCGCGGCCCAGGGATGCGGCCTTCGACATAGGGGAGAGCGCAGGATCGACGTGATCGGCTTCGTCGGCGACATCGATGGCACGCCGCTCCAGAACGCCCGCGTCGTCGTCCGCTGGGCCGACGGACGCCGGGTGCGGGAGGCCGAGACCCAATCGAATCTTGCCGGCCTCTTCGGCGTGTGCGCGCTCCCGCCAAACGTCGAGATCGAGATCGAGGCGACCCGCTTCGGATTCGTCCCCTGGGTCGAACGCGGTCGCACCCGGCCGGGTCGCCTCTACGCCACGGCGGTGCTGCTCCGCCCCGCGCGGCGGTGAGCTCCCTCGGTATCAGGAAAAGCCGCAGACGCTCCATGCGCCGGGCCGAGGCCGGGCACGGGTCCTGCCCCGGTGTCTTGCTCGCACCAGTCTCACGCGTTATCTACTACGAGCAGATCCGTGCGGCAGCCTGGCGCCCGGTTCCTACGGGCGCATCCCGTGGCGAATCGCCACGCCCCATCACGGCTCGATGAGGATCTCATGCCCGCTCTACTGCTACCCCGCCGGGCCAGCAGCGCCCCGTTCCGTCCCGCGCTCCTCGCCCTCGCTACGCTCGTCCTCGCGGCCGCGCCCTCCACCGCGCAGATCGTGCGCGGTACCGTCGTCGAGGCCGACACAGATTCGCCCATCCCTCACGCGGAGGTCGTCCTCGTCTACAGCAGCGGCAAGGAAATGCGGACCGTGCTGGCCGACGCATACGGCGCGTTCGTGATCGAGGCCGACGAGCCCGGACGGTACACCCTCTCCGTTCGGCACATCGGCTTCGTCGCCGTCTCCACGCCCGTCGTCGATGTCGCGGAATCGGAGGCCGTCACCGTGCAGATCCGGATGAACGCCGAGGCGATCCCCCTCGAGCCGCTCGTCGTCGTCCAGAGACGCTGGCACGGATTCACTCGGCTGGAGCGTTTCTACGAACGCGCGGACTGGAACTCCAAGCTCGGGATCGGACGGATCTACTACCACGACGACGTCAAGCGCTACGCCTCGGTGCGCTACATCCTCGCGACCGCCCCGCCCCGACCCATGTGCCCCATGCGGATCCTCGTCGACGGCCTCGATGTCGGGTCCGTCGACGACCTCGATGTCTTCGTGAAGCCGGAGGACGTCGAAGGCATCGAGATCTACCGCGGACCGACGCAGGTCCCGCAGGAATACGTGCACATGACCAACTGCGCCCTCGCGCTCATCTGGACCCGCCCGAGACAGGGCAAGCCCTTCACCTGGGGCCGCTTCCTCGCCGCCTCGGGCATCTTCGGGGTGCTCACTCTGCTCATAACCAGGTGACCACCGGGCGCGGCCGGAGGCGCTACCGGCCGCCGCCCAGGAACAGGTAGCCGTCGACCATTTCCCGCAGCTTGTACCCCTTCGGGTCGAGCGAAAGCTTGAGACCCGGCAGGTCCGCCTCCAGGATCGGCGCATCCAGGAAATCGAACCGCTCGTCCACCCGAAGTCCGAACGGCGACACGGCCCCTTCCAGATTCCGCTGCAGCAGATCGAACGCCCGCGTCGCCGCATACGAGACGACGTCCGCCCGGAACGACTTCCCCCGCGGCGCGTCCGGCAGGATCGAGAACACTTCTCCCGGATGCCGCTCCCTCAGCCGCACGCCCAGCCACGTCACCTCCACGGGCGAGGCACCGGCCACCGCAAGCGTCGCGCTCCCGTGTTTCAACCCGTGGTAGCCGCCCATGAAGATCAGCACCCGCGCCTTCGGGCGGCCCGACAGCACTTCCCGCTCGATCACCTCCTCCATGTGCGCATCTCGCGCCGCGTACCGAGCCGCCGCAGTCGGCGGCGGCAGCCGACCCTCCGGAGGCCACCCCGGCAGGTCCGCAGCCACGATCCGGATCCGACGCCCCGCGCCCAGCTCCTCGTTCAGCTTCCAGACCCGCTGGTAGATCTCGAGGAACGCCCGGTCGTCGCCCCGCGCCTGATGCAGCGTCCGTGGATGCGCGAACAGGATCGTCGCGTTCTCCGGATCGCTCGCGAGGTACGCGTCGATGTACGGCTGCTGGTCCGCACCCACCTCCAGCACCACCGCGTCGAGACCCGGCCCACGCGCCAGAACCTCGATCGCCTCCGCCGCCCACCGCTTCGGCGCCGCGGATCCGTGCACGTCACCGAGGAACAGGATCCGGTTCGCTCGACCCGCCGCCTCGATCAGCGTCAGAGGATCCAGCCGCCGCTCCTGCGCATACGTCACCAGCCGGCTGATGTCCTCCCACTCCCGCCGCTTCTCCAGAAACGCCGTGACCCCCGCCGCGAACAGCACCGCCACCGCGCCCACCACCCACCACGTTCCGATCCTGAACTGCCGGCGGCCCAGCTGCCGGCGCGCCCGCCGACGGCCCCGCCTGATCTCCTTCCGCATGCCCGTCTCCCGCTCTCGCTCCCGCGATACCGCCCAATCTTGCAACCCCCGGGCCGCGCGCCGCGGTTGCACGCCAATTACTAATGTTTTAGTATTTGGCACCGTCGGCGCACGGCGCGCCGGAGAGCTCGCCGCGCAGACCGGCATCCCACCACCCTTTACCCCGACCTCACGAAGGGAGGAACCATGCACGTGAACCGCTGGCATTTACCGGCCGCCGCACTTTTGCTGGCGGCCTGCGGCGCGGGAGATCGTGCGGCCGATGGTGTTGCGGTGCGCGACAGCGCCGGCGTTGTCGTCGTGGAGAGCGCGGCGCCTGCGTGGGGTCGGAGCTCGCCGTGGAGGGTGGCGCCCGAGCCTTCGGTGGAGATCGGCGCCGTGGAGGGCGATGCCGCGTATCAGCTTCACCGCGTGGCGACGGCGCTGCGGTTGTCGGACGGGCGCATCGCCGTGGCGAACGCCGGGAGCGCGGAGCTGCGCTACTACGATGCGGCCGGGCGTCACGTGCGGACGGTCGGCGGGCATGGCGAGGGGCCGGGCGAATTCTCGGCGCTCGCGGGGGTGGTCCGCGGGGAGGCGGACACGGTGCTGGCGTTCGACAACCGTCTTTCGCGGTTGACGACCGTGGCGCCGGACGGGGCGGTGGCGGGGGTGCTCACGCTCGAACCGCCGCGGGATTCCGCCCGATTCCGTGGTGTGCTCACCCTATTCGGGCACAGCCTGGCCGGCCGTCTCGATGGCGGTCGCTACGTCCTCGCGGGGTGGGCATTCCCCGTGAGACTGAGCCCACAGCCGTCGGTGTATTTCGATTCGCACCCCAACCTGGTGTACGCGCCCTCGGGCGAGCCGCTGGACACGCTCGGCCTCGGCGTGGGCCTCGAGTTCTTCGTGGACTCGAGGCTCGGCGGACTCTACCCCTTCGGCCGCTGGACGCGTGCGGACGTGTACGACGGCCGGCTCTACATCGGCGACCCGGGCGCCCCCGAGGTGCTCGTCTATTCCGCCGACGCCGGGCTGGAGCGGATCATCCGCTACGCCCGTCCGCGCGAGCGGGTCACGGACGAGTTGTACGAGGCCGTGGTCGAGCGGCAGATCGAGCTGCAGCAGCGCTCGCCGCTCGGCGGCGACCCGGCGCAGTGGCGCTCCTTTTACAAGGCGATGCCTCGCCCCGAGGCGCTCCCGGCCTACGGCGCGATGAGGGTGGATGCGCTGGGCCACATCTGGCTCCAGGACTGGCGTCCCTCGATGGAGCGCGGTCCTCGCCGCTGGACCGTCCTCGACCCGGACGGCCGCTGGCTGGGCGCGCTCACGCTCCCCGACATCGACGTGCACGACATCGGCGCCGACTACGTGCTCGGCGTGTGGAAGGACGAGTTCGATGTCGAGTACGTGCGGCTGTACGCGTTGGAGAGGGCAGGGGAAGCCCGGACTTAGGGAGGAGGAAGCCTCATGCACCATCGACGCACGTCGCACCGCCGCTTTGCCACGGCGAGGCTCTCCCGTCTCCTGGTGCTCGTGGCCGCGGCCATCGCCGGCGCCTGTGGCGCCGGCGGTGCGGGCTCCGACCTCGAGACGGCTCGCCTCGAGCCCGTCCTCGAGCTGCGCATCGGCAGCGTCGACGATCCCGACGACTGGCTCACCCGGTTCGATCACCTCGTCGTCGGCCCGGATGGTCGGATCTACACGCCGCACGAGCAGGAGAAGTTGATCCGCGTACACGACGCGGAGGGGCGGCTGGTGCGGGCCTTCGGCCGCGAAGGAGCGGGGCCCGGCGAGTTCCGTCGGCTGGACGCGATCGGCCTGCTCGGCGACACGCTCTGGGTCTTCGACATGGGGAACTCGCGCTTCAGCTACTTCACGCTGGACGGCGAGCCGATCGGGCACCGGAGAGTCACGATCGACCCCGCCGGGCCGGAACGCAGCCCGCCCATGCCGGTGGGGCACTTCAGCGACGGCACGATCCGCGGCGATGTGCTGGCGCCCGACAGCGACGTCGCCGCCGGTCGGATCACGGACACGCCGATCCTCCGCATCGATGAAAAGAGCGAGCCGCTCGACACCGTCGCCATCCAGCACTTGACGAACACCACGCTCGGCATCCTGGACCCGACCCGGCGCGACGGGTGGGGGCTGTACACGGAGCAACCGTATTCGGACACGCGGCTCACGCGCTTCTCGCCCATTGCTACGGAAGTCGTCTACGTGGACCGGGCAGTAGTGGCCGGAGGCGCGCCGACGGTCTTCCGCGTGACACAGGTCACCTTCGACGGCGACACCATCTTCTCGCGCGCCTACCCCTACGCGCCGCGCCCAATCGACCCGGCCATGGTCGACAGCATTGCAGGCGAGTGGGCCGAGCGGCTCACCCGGTTCCCGATCCCCGGCTCGCCGACGGCCGCGACGATCGAGAAGTGGTTCCGGGATGCGCTCTATCTCCCCGACCACCACCCGCCCGTCTCCGACGCGTTCCTCGGCCACGACGGCACGATCTGGCTGAAGCGCGAACCGCGCGGCGATGACGCGGTCGACTGGCTCGTCCTCGCGTACGACGGCGAGCCGATCGGCACCATCGCGCTCCCCGGCCGGTTGACCGTCATGGCGG
>CAYPGK010000018.1:37276-46104 GCA_964410055.1 uncultured Gemmatimonadaceae bacterium
GACGGCGAGCCGATCGGCACCATCGCGCTCCCCGGCCGGTTGACCGTCATGGCGGCCACGCGCGACGCCGTCTGGGGGATGGAGCTGGACGACCTCGATGTGCCTTACATCGTGCGTTACGGCGTCCGGCTCGCCGGCGACGGCGCGACCGACCGGTCACGCAGCTCGTAATCAAGGAGGAAAGCCGAATGATGACGTCCTCAACCCACCGACCGCTCACGCACTGCTGCACCGTCGCACTCACCCTGGCCGCCGCACTCGCCACCGCCGCCTGCGGCGCCGGCGATCCGGCCGCGTCCGCGCCGGTCGTCCGTGACAGCGCCGGGATCACGATCGTCGAGAACTCGGCGCCGGCCTGGCGGCCGGGCGAGGCATGGAGCGTCGCCGCCGAGCCGGAGGTCGAGATCGGCGTGCTCGATGGCGATGCGCCGTACCAGCTCCACCGGGTTTCGGGAGCGGTCCGTCTCCCGGACGGGCGCATCGTGATCGCGAACGGCGGCTCGAACGAGCTCCGCTACTTCACCGCCGATGGGCGGCACCTGCGCAGCGTCGGCCGGGAAGGGGACGGCCCCGGCGAGTTCCGGTTCATGCGAAGGATCTGGCGCCTTCCCGGCGACTCGATCCTGGTATCGAGCATGATGCCGCCGCGCCTCTCGCTCTTCGACGAGGAAGGCACGTTCGTCCGGACGGTCGACCCGACGGGGCGGCCGTCGGACGGTGCGTCCCCGCCGCTGCTCGCGATGGCCGGCTTACGGATGCCCCCGCTGGCCGGACGGCTGGCGGACGGCACCCTCGTGGCCCACGGCTCCGTCGAAACCGGTACCCCGGCCAGCGGCATCTCGCGCCCGCCCACGGTCGTGATCCTGCTCACGCCGGGCAGCGACGCCACCGACACCATCGCGACGCTCCCCGGCACCGAGCGCGACATTCGCATCAACCAGCAGGGCGGTCAGATCGCGAGCATCGAGATGCGGTCGGTCCACTTCGGCCGCTCGTCGCATCTCGCCGTCGCCGCGGACCGCATCTATGCCGGCGCGAACGACACCTACGAGATCGGCGTCTACGTCCCCGGCGCGGGGCTCACGCGCCTGATTCGCCGGATGCGCCCCAACCGACCCGTGACGAAAGCCATCATCGAGGAGATCCGCCGCCGAAACCTCGAGAACGCGCGGGACGACAACGCGCGACGTCAGATCGAGCGTCAGCTCGCGGAGACGACTTTCCCCGAGACGATGCCAGCGTACTCGGGCCTGAGGACCGACGCCGCCGGCCGGCTCTGGGTCATGGATTACACGACTTCGGGCGAAGAGAATCGGTGGGACGTATTCGAGCCCGACGGCCGCTGGCTCGGCACCGTCGTGCTCCCGGACCGGCTCGATCCCACGGAAATCGGCGAGGATTACGTGCTCGGCATCGTGCGTGACGAACTCGGAGTCGAGCGCGTCCGCCTCCACCGCATCGTCAAGGGAGGATGAACATTGCCGCCGGCCGGTTCCGGCCATAAATTGTCCATGCTTGGACAACCCCCTTCGACGGAGGCCTCGATGGACGATAGTGTGGCCCGGGACGCGAAGCGTTTGCTCCTGCGCTACGGCGCGCCCATCGCGGTGGTCGACCGACTCTCCGACGAGGAGCGGATCTCGCTGTCCCGTTCCCTCGTACGCACCGCGCTTGGCGATCGTCCCGCGAAGTTGCGTGAAATGCTCAGCGCCGGCGGCTGGTTGGCCACGAGCTGATCACGAAAGATAGAATCAACGTACCGGAGCCCCGGGTCAGTCGGCCCGGGGCTCCGTCGTCTCCAGCCGGTACTGCACGACCCACGTCTCGTCGAGCTCGCCGAACTCGAACGCCCAGACGGCGTCGCCCGCGGCGGCCATGAGGTGCGCCCGCTCGGGCACGCGCACCGCGCCCAGATAGCGCCCGTCCTCGGCGAAGACGTCCCATTCCCCGCCGGCCGGCCCGTACACCGCCATCTCGGCAACGCCGATCCGCTCGCGGTGCACCCAGACGCGACCCTCCGTGCCCAGTACGATACGTCCGAACGCCGCCGGCCGGTCCGGCCGCGGCGCCGAGCGAGCGGCGCGGATGAGCTCGAGCCGCACGCCATCCACACCGTCCCCGAACTCGCGGTCGGTGATCGGCGTCGGCGCGGCGTCGCGGCAGAGCTGACGCACGGGGCGGCCAGTCTCGTCCAGGAGCACGATGCGGTAGAGGTCGACATCGCCGCCGATGGCGATGCGCCGTCCGGTGAGTGCAGCGGTCAGGGTCGGCCAGCCGGGCGCGGCGAACCCGGCGTAGGGCGAGTCGCCGCCGATCGTCTTCCAGCGCGCCCTCGCGACCGTGTCTGGCGCGGTCGCACCCGGCTGGAGGGCGAGGATGACGGACTCGAGCACCGACGGGTCGTCGTCCGACGGGCGCAAAGCCGGCTGGAGATAGGCGGCGCCGTCCGGCCGGACCCCCGCCCACGTGAACTCGCCGGACATCACCACGGGCGCCGAGAACGACGGCTCCACGCGCAGGTCCTCGCCCGCCGCACCGTCCGGCCCCACGAACACGACCTTGGAGCCGACCACATCGAAGACCACGAGGCGGTCGTCGCCATCCCACGCGGCGGCGACGGCGTGCTGGACCTCCCCCGGGCCCTGCCCCTTCCGCGTCCACGGGCCGAGCCAGGTGCCGTCCGGGTCGATCACCACCACCTCGCCCAGCATGAAGTCCGGCACCGCCACCCGTCCGCCCGGGCTCGCCACGATCGTGATCGGCATGGCCAGCTCTTCGCCTTCGTTCAGCCCGCCCGCGCGCCACGATTCGACCAGCCGCGCCTCCACGCCTGCACGCTCCCATTCGCCCGACCCCGTCGTTGCTACGACCTCGATCCCGTCCGCCGCGGGCGGGCACCACGCCGTCGATGGCGCGCCGGCACACCCGCCGGCGAGAAATGCCGCCAGGATGCCGACCGGGATCGTGTGTCGCTGCTCACTCCAACGTGGCAGGCTCATGGCGCCTCCCTCGCGACGAGTGTCCACCTCCACGGGCCGCTTCGCACGGGGCGCTGCGTTGCGGCTTACGTCCTCCAGACCCGAAGACCTGTCGAGGGCGCCGCGTCGTGGGCGACGTCGAGCTCGACCACGCGCTCCGCGTCCAGCACGAGCTGCACGGGGACCAGCATCCGCTCGCCGAGGGGGCGCGGATCCAGCTCCGCGTCCACCCCGTCGACCCTTGCGGCCACGAGCCGCCGCGCGGGGAGCATCGGCTCGAAGATGACCGTGACCGGCACCGATCCCTCTTCCTGCTCGAGCCGGAACACGTGCCGGTCGCCATGGCGCGTGTAGCCGAGGGTAACGGCGACGTCGCCCATGAGGATACGACGCGCATCGAGCCGGTCCCAGGACACGGGGAGCTGCGGGCGTAGCCGCAGCCGCCCCTTCACGCCGTCCGGCTCGGCGCCGAGGAGGCCGTACACGAGCCCGTTCACCACCGCGGCCGACTCGGTGGCGGAGACATGTCCGCCCTCGAGCAGCGCCTCGACGCTCCGCAGCCATTCGCGGGTTGCGGCCTCGGTCCGCCCGGAGGCGAACTCGGCCCAGGCGGCTCCGGACGCGCCCACGAACGAGGGGAGGATGGGCGCGCCGGGGCGGACGGGGTGGGCGCGCAGCGCTTCGGCGAGCGCACCGTCGCCGACGGACTCGGCGGCCACCGCGAGCTCGGCGAGCGCGATCGAGCCGAGCCCGGCCGCGCGCACGTGCTCGCTGGCGCGGCGCACGCGCGCCCATGCATCGCGCACGAAGCCGATGTCGCCGGTCCAGGCCAGGTAGCGTGCGGTGAGGATCAGGTAGAGCGCGGTCGCGTCGGGGGCGTCGTAATGCGCTTCGCCCGCGAGCGTGACGAGGGACGGCGCCCGGCCGGCGTCATCTCGATGATCGCCGAGGAGACGGAGCACGTCCCGCGCGGCATCGAATGCGCCGACCGCGAGCGCCGCGAGGGCGGCCGGGACGGCCTCACGGGTTTCGAACGCCAGGGCGCCGCGTGCGGCGCCCTCGGCGGTGCCTTCCGCGCCCGCTTCGCCTGACTCCACACCGAACCCCGCAACGATCGAGCGGCCGACGCCCGGCGCCTCGGCCCGGAGCGCGTCCAGGTGGTGCTTCGCCCATTCCAGGGCGAGGCCGGCCCGCTCGTCGGGGGCGTTCAGCGCGAGCCGCTCGCGCTCCATGCGACGCATCGCCGCCGCCCGTGCGTGGACCAGGGCCTCGGGTCGCAGCGCGGCGAGCGTTGCGGCGAGGGCGGCCTCGCCCTCCGTCGTCGCGGCGACGGCGAGGCGGACCGACTCGCCCGGCGCGAGGCGCAGCCGGGACCGCACCCGGAGCGCCGGCCCGCCGCCCTCCTCCGCCTCGACTTCCCACGCCTCCGGCTCCCGGCTCAGCACGAACGCCGCCGCGTCATTGGAGCCGTCGGCGCGGAGCCGGAGCGCCCGTCCCTCGCTCGACCAGCCCGGCGCCGGGGATCCCCCGGACGACGTGAGCACCGTCCGGTCGAGCCCCGCGCGCCACGCGATCGAAAGCGACGCGCCCGTTGGGGCGCGCCACTCGAAGACGACCGCCGGTACGTCGCGCGGCACGAAGACCCGCTCGAGCACCTCTGCGTCGCCGAGACCGAGCCGTCGCTCAACGCCGAGCGGCGTGACGACGACGTCGCGTGCCTCCGCGCCCTCGAGGGCGACCCCCTCCGCGACCCGGAGCGGGTGGATCCATACCCGGTGCGCACAGGCCGCCCCGCCGGTCACGACGGCCGCGCGGGAGCCGGCGGCGGTGAGCGGCGCGTAGGCCGCGGCATCCCAGGTCTGCCGGAGCGGCGCATCGAAGCCCGGCAGCTCGGCGCCCAGGAGCGGCAGCGCTTCGTCGACCCTGCCCGCCATCAGCCGTGGCCGCCCCTCACCCCGCCCAACAGCCCCTGGAGCTGGACCCTGCCGAACGGCTTGGTCAGCACCGGCCGCCCGGATGCGGACAGGAACGCGCGGACCTCCTCGCTCACGCTGTCGCCGGTCATGAAGGCAACGCGCTCGGCCTGGCCCGGCGCCTCGACGCGCAGCCGCTCGAACATCTCCCGGCCGCTCAGCCCCGGCACGCCCAGGTCCGCCAGGATCAGGTCGAAGCCACCCGCCCGCGCCTGATCCAGCCCCTCCCCGCCCTCGAGCGCGATCGTCACATCGCACCCCAGGTACTCGAGCATGCGCCTCAGCGCGCGCTGCAGCTCCGCCTCGTCATCGATGACCAGCACGCGCAGCATACGGCGCTCATCGGCCGCACGCTCAGGCCACGGCGCCGCCGGTTCCGCTGTTCCCGGCGCACCGCTCTCCCCGGCCTCCGCATCCGCGAGCGCCGGCAGCCAGATCCGGAACGCCGCGCCGCCCAGCGAGGAGTCGACGATGTCCAGCCGGCCGTCGTGGACCTCGATGATCTCCTGCGCAATCGACAGCCCCAGCCCCGTCCCCTCGCCCATGGGCTTGGTCGTGAAGAACGGCTCGAAAAGCCGTTCGCGCACCTCGGGTGCGATGCCCGGGCCGCTGTCCTCGACGTCGATCACGACGCCGGGCGCATCCCCGCCTTCGGCGCGCACCGCGCGGATCCGGATCCGCCGCTCCCCGTCCTGCTCGAGCAGCGCGTGCATCGCGTTGTGAAGCAGGTTGCCGAGCACGTGCTGCAGCGCGCCGGCATCGCCGTGCACCGCGGGCATGCCGTCGTCGACCTCCACTTCGACCTGCACGCCCGCAGCCGCCATGCGGCGCGCCGACGCCGCGGCCGCGGCCCGCACCACCTCCTGCACCCGCACCCGCCCGAACTCGCGCTTGCCCTTGCGCGCGAAGATCAGCACGTCGTTGACGACCGACGCCGCGCGCTCGATCTCCCGACCGAGCGTCCGGACCTGCTCCATCGCAGGCGCAGGGAGCGACTCCAGCTCCAGCCCCTCCGCCAGCAGCCGCGCCGTCGTCAGCGGGTTGTTCAACTGGTGCGCGATCCGGGCGACCACCCGCCCCATCGCACTCAACCGCTCCGCCTGGACCAGCCGGTCGGCCGACGTGCGCGCGGCTTCGTAGAGCTGCGCGTTGCGGATCGCGACCGCCGCCTGGTCCCCGACCGCACGTAGCACCGCCGGATCCAGCGCCATCTGCTCCGGCAGCTCCTCGAACGCGATGATCAGCGCGCCCAGGAGCTCCGCTTCGACGCGCAGCGGGATCACGAGCAGATCCTGCGCTTCGATCTGCGCCTTGATCTCATCGGGGATCAACGGCGAGGCGTGCAGGTCGAGGATGACGAGGGGGTCGCGGCGGCCCGCGAGCAGCTCCGGCAGCGCCGTGCCCGGCCGGAACCGATAGCCGACCGGGATACGCGAATGCGGCGGCGGCGACTCGTGAGCGACGAACTCCGCCATCTCGCCCCGCGGCATGATGATGCTCACACCCAGCGACTCCGTCAGCGCGAGCACCGCCGATGCGATCCGCCGGAGCACCTCCGGCAGCTCCAGAGACTCGGTCAGCGTCCGTGCGATCGCCGCGAACGTCGACACCGCCTCCAGTTCGCGCGTCGTCGTCAATCTCATGTGACCACCTCGAACGGCACACGGACGTGCACCCCGCCTACGACGCCAGGGCGAGCTTCATCCCGCCGGTGCGGAGAGAGGGCGTCCTCGTGCGTCATGCTTCGCGACTTCCTATCCGGCAGCCGCCGCTGGGCCGGCCGAAGCCGGGCCTCGCTCAGTGTTGTCGTGTACCGCCAAACTACGCCCGCTGCAGCACATTGTCCACTGCCGCACATCCGACGGAACCCGTGCGTCGGTAGACTGCGTATTTTACCTTCCACGCCTGACACCCGCGCTCGCACGCCGCGCGGCGCCCGCTCACCCTCGCCGGGGAAGACGCGACCATGGCCATCCACGAGGGCTCCCCCATTGCTCGCCTCGCACTCGTTCTCGCCCTCACCCTCGGCGCACCCGCCGCCGCACACCCTCAGAGTGCGGGCATCTGGTTCCCCGACCGCCACGGCTTCACGCCGCTCCTTGCCGACCCCCACGAGATCCGGCTCGCCGCCGGGTTGGCCTGGACCGATCTCTTCGACGTCGACGAGCCCCCCGCGGAGCGCCCGCCGCTGTCGTTCGCCGACCCCGACGATGTGCGCCGCGAACTCCAGGGCGTCGTCGGACTCGGTGGGACGTTCGCCCTCTGGGCCTCCTCCGACGACCCCGGCCGCGCCGTCGTCGTCGCCATCCAGGCCGGCGTCGCGGCACGCTTCCGTATCGAGGAGCCCAGTCGCGACTACACCGCCTCCGATTGGACCGTCGCACTCCCGGTCACATGGAGCCTGGCGCCCCTCTCCCTTCGCGCCCGCATCCTCCACAGGAGCGCCCACCTCGGCGACGAGCTGATCTACAGCACCGGTGCCCGGCGCATCGAGTACGCGCACGAGGCCGTCGACCTCCTCGTCGCATACGACGTCGGCGCGGCCGCCCGCGTCTACGGCGGCTCGACCTGGGTCTTCCGCTCCCTCACCGAGCAGGAGCCCCTCGTCGCTTTCCGCAACCCGGGCCTCCGCGACCACGCCGCCCTCCAGCTCGGATTCGACGGCGAATGGCCGCTCCGCGACGACCGCCGCATCACTGCACTCGCCGGCCTCGACCTCCAGACCGCCGCACGAACCGCCTGGACCCCCCAAATCTCGGCCGCCGCCGGCCTCGGCGCCTCCGGTCCCGGCGGCGGGCTGCGGCTCCTCCTGCGCTTCTTCGACGGCACCTCCCCGCTCGGTGAGTTCTTCCTCACCGACGAGTCGTTCTGGATGATCGAAGCGGTGGTGACGCACTGACCCGGGCCGACTGCCCCCGTCGCGCGGCGGCGTTCCGGGCCACGACACCGTGCGGCCCGGCCCGCGACGCGCCACGCCCCGCGCTTTTCACCCCCGCGCCCCGTGCCTATCTTTCCGCGTCCACATCACGCACCCCGACCCCGAGGACCCTTGCGTTACGGCACCGTCGTCTTCGACTGCGACTCGACGCTCTCGGCGATCGAGGGGATAGAGGAGCTCGCCGCGGAGCGCCGCGCCGAGGTCGCGGCCCTGACCGATGCGTCGATGCGCGGCGTCGTCCCCCTCGAGGAAGTGTACGGCCGCCGCCTCGAGCTGGTGCGCCCCACGCGTGAGCGCGTCGAGGCGCTCGGCCGGCTGTACATCGAGAAGCTCGTCCCCGACGCCCGCGAGGTCGTCGCCACGCTCCTCGAAGGCGGGATCGACGTCCGCGTCGTGTCGGGCGGGCTGCTCCCCGCGGTCCGGATCCTGACCCGCGAGCTCGGGCTCCCCGACGAAGCCGTCGCCGCCGTCGACATCCACTTCGACGACGACGGCGCCTACGCCGGCTGGGACGCGGGCTCGCCGCTGGCCTACAGCGGCGGCAAGCGCGTGCTCCTCGAGCGCTGGGCGCCCTCGATGCCGCGCCCGGTCCTCATGGTCGGCGACGGCGCGACGGACCTCGAAGCGCGACCGGTCGTCGATGCCTTCGTCGCCTACGCCGGTGTCATCGAGCGCGCGCCGGTCGTCCAGGCCGCGGACATCGTGATCCGCTCCCCCTCGCTCGCACCCGTCGTCGCCATCGCCTTCGATGGAGAGCCGCCGGAATCGGAGCGGGGGCGGGAGCTGTTCGAGCGAGGGGCGCAGATCCTGGGGTGAGTGCGTGCGGGGTCTGGAGCCGGCGCTGCACCGGTCGCCGCCTCCGACCCCGCGCGCACACTGACTGCCGCCTCCGACCCCGCGCGTGGACGATCGGGATCCGCCGCCGCGCCCACCCCAGCC
>CAYPGK010000019.1:0-44177 GCA_964410055.1 uncultured Gemmatimonadaceae bacterium
GCAGGATCGCGATCGTGTCCTCGACGCTCGGCTCGCCCACGTACACCGGCTGGAAACGGCGCTCGAGCGCGGCATCCTTCTCGATGTGGCGGCGGTACTCGTCCAGCGTCGTCGCGCCCACGACGCGTAGCTCGCCACGCGCGAGCGCCGGCTTCAGCATGTTGCCGGCGTCCACGGCGCCCTCCGCCGCGCCCGCGCCCACGATCGTGTGGAGCTCGTCGATGAAGACGATGAACCGGCCGTCGGCTTCCGTGATCTCCTTCAGGACCGCCTTGAAGCGCTCCTCGAACTCGCCCCGATACTTCGAGCCGGCGACCATCGCGCCGATGTCCAGCGAGACCAGCCGCTTGTCACGCAGCGACTCGGGCACGTCCCCGCTCACGATCCGCTGGGCCAGGCCCTCCACGATCGCCGTCTTGCCGACGCCCGGCTCGCCGATCAGGACCGGGTTGTTCTTCGTGCGCCGGCTGAGCACCTGTACGACCCGCCGGATCTCCTCGTCCCGCCCGATCACCGGGTCCAGCTTCCCCTGGCGCGCCAGCGCCGTCAGGTCCCGACTGAAGCGCTCCAGCGCACGATACTTCTCCTCCGGCGCCTGGTCGGTCACGCGGTGCGGCCCGCGCACCGCCTCGAGCGCGTCCAGCAACGCCTCGCGCGTGGCGCCCTGCCCGCCCAGGAGCTCCTGCGTCGTCGACCCCTTGTGTGCCGCGAGCGCGACCAGCAGATGCTCCGTCGAGATGTATTCATCGCCCAGGCCGCGCGCTTCCTCCTCCGCACGACCGAGGATCTGGTTCAACTCGCGGCTCAACGACGGCACGACTCCGCCGCTCTGCTTCGGCAGCCGCGAAAGCTCCCGCTCCAGCTCTTCCTCCAGCCGCGGGAGGCTCACACCGACCTTCTGTAGAATCGGGACCGCGATGGTCCCTTCCTGCTCCAGCAGCGCACGCAGCACGTGCACGTCCTCCAGCGAGGGGTTGCCCCGCCGCTGCGCCTCCGCAACCGCGCCCTGGAGCGCTTCGCCCGCCTTGATGGTCAACCGATCCGCATTCAACACTCTGATCCCCCGGCTCTATGGAACCGTCGCTCTCTGTCCTTCCCCGGACATGGCAACGTACGCACTTGCAATGGATTCGCTCGGTGACCGGGCAAAGCCCATGCCCTGCCCCTCTGCCATTTCGACAGTACCCCGGGGGGGTGGACTCGGCTCCGGGGTCGAAAACACGCCGGGCGCCGTGGACGATGTCCACGGCGCCCGGGCAAACCGTAGCGGTCGATGCGTCTCCCTCAGAGGGACGGCCCGATCACGATGGCGTTCGTGTAGAGCTGGAATCCACTGTACCAGAAGTGGCGGAACAGCGGATCGTCCGCGAAGAGAATGACGCGGCCGCTCCCGACGCGGCGGGTGGCGAGCCAGGTGCTCTGGGCGAGGCGTTCGAGGTTCTGCTCGCTGATGACGCCGCTGACCTTTCGGAGCCCCTCGGGGAAATACGCGACGGACTCGAAGTCGGTCGAGGGCTCGAACGTGCGGCCCCCGGAGTGGAGCACGTACAACCGCTCCGGATCGCCATCGACGCCGGCGCCGAAGGCGAGCGGGTGCGCGGCGTCGAGCCGAACGGTGAGGATGGTGCCGGGCACGCCCTGCTCCCAGCGCTCGAGCTCGCGGGCCTTGCGGCCGCGGAGCGCACGTGCAACATCGTCGGCGTCGTCGTCGCCAGTGCGGATCTCGATCCCGGCGACGGCCTTGGCGACCGCACCCGCGCCGCCGCCCACGGCGACGAGGGTGCCGCCGCTCCTCACCCACGCGGCCAGGCGCTCGATGCCGTCGCTTCCGAGCCCGCTGCGGCTCGTTTCCGGAAGGACGAAGACGTCGTACCGGCTGAGGTCGGTCGCTGCGAGGCGTTCGGCGGGGATCGCATCGAACGGCATCCCGAGCGTGTGTTCGAGGAAGAACCAGTGTGCCCCGTACGACGTCGGCGAAACACCGTTCCCGGTGAGTACGGCCACGCTCGGCATCCCGACGAGGTACGAATCCCCGGTGCCGAGGTCGTTGCCGGCCGCAGCCCAGCCGCTGGTGGTGGCGATGGCGTGGCCGTCGAGCTCCGCGTTCCGGATCCGCTCGGCGAGGTCGGAGTTCATCGCCCTCGGCAGGAAGAACGTGCCTGCCGGCCAGGACCTGCCCGCGGCGGAGAACGGCTCGTCGAGCACGACGAAGCGGCCGCCGTCGGCGAGGAAGCGCACGAGCGCCGGCCATGTGGAGAACGACGGAGCCACGAGGTAGCCGTATGCGTCCGACGCCCCGGCCGTCGGCGCCTCCTTCGCGGCAAGCAGCACCGTCTCGCCGACCCGCTGCCAGCCCGCATCGGGGATGCGGCCGGCGCTGTGGGCCTCAACGCCGTATGCGAAGGGGAGCGACCAGGCGCTCACGTCGTAGGAGTACGTGGCGTCGAGCCTGGTCTCGGCCTGGAGCAGGGTCGTCGCCAGGCGGCCACGCGGCTGCCGCGCAGGGACGCGGTACGTCCCTGCGGGGAACTCCCGTCGTGGGGCGAACCCGCCGTGCGGCTGCGCGTCGACGCGGAACGCCCGCGCGGCACGTTCGACCTGGATCCCCTGGAGCCGCAGCAGCTCGACGAGGGCCTCGACGCGACTCGCGTCAGCACCGGGAACGAGCAGAATATCGGGTTGCCCCTCGCCGACGCTGCGGTGGAACGTCGCGAAGTCGCGGAGCAGCTCGCCCTTCCCCGTGGCGACGGTGCGCAGCGTCGCGATCCCGGCGGTCCAGTGGTGCGTGGCCCGGTCGCGCAGTGTGAGCGTCGTGCCGTCGGGCCGATCGATCGCGAGCCCGGCAGCTCCGCCGCCGGCCTGCTCGTACGTCATCCCGATCGCGCCCAGCAGGCTCGGCCAGCTGTCGCCGTAGCCGGGGTAGAAGAGGTCGAAGCTCTCTGCAGTGTAGTAGAGCCACCCCTGCTCATCGAAAGCGCGCGCGTTCCCCTCCCCGATCCGCTGCCCCCACTTCAGCGTGTACTGCGGATAGATCGGGTTGATCGGCTCGGCCGCCGGAAAGAAGAAGTAGTTCGATCGCCAGCCCATCTCGTGGAAATCCACGTGCACCTGAGGCGTCCAGGTGCCCCACGTGGCGATCCGGGCGCGGCTCTCCGGCTGGGACAACCACGCCCAGTCCCGGTTGAGGTCGAAGAGGTAGTGGTTGTAGCGGCCACCGGGCCACGGCTCGAAGTGCTCGCGCGCCTGCGGGCTCGGGTTCGGCTTCGCCCCCACCGCCTGCCGGTACCAGTTCACGTACCGGTCCCGCCCGTCGGGATTGACCGCCGGGTCGATCACGACGACGACCGAATCCAGCACACCCGCCACGCTCTCGGCCCCCCTGGCGAGGTCCCACGCCGTCCACATCGCGGCCTCGCTCGATGAGCTCTCGTTACCGTGCACGCCGTAGCTGAAGTAGACGACGGCCGGGTTGCGCGCGGCGATCTCCCTCGCGCGTGCGGGCGGCGTATCCGGATCCGAGAGCTCCCGGTTCAGCGCCAGGACCTCGTCCAGCCGCGCCATGTAGTCTTCGCGCGCGATCACGACCTGGAGCAGCGGGCGCCCTTCGACCGTCGTGCCGTAGCGTCGGACCTGCACCCTGGGCGACGATGCGTCCAGCGCCTCCATGTATCGGACCACGCCGGCGTGGTCGGTGAAGCGCTCGCCGAGCTCGTGACCCAGGACTTCGGCCGGCGAGGGTACGGTCGCAGGCGCCTGCGCCAGGGCGGGCGCTGCGGCCGCGACCAGGGTGAGGAATGCGATCGTGCGTGTCTTCATGTTGTGTGTCGATGGCGGTTTCGGATCGTTCCGGCCGGGGAAGGTCGGACCCATTGCGGAACATAGCGCAACAGGCCGGCGTACCGCAAACGGGAACGGGGGCCGGCGCGATCGCGCCGGCCCCGTCTTGACATTGCGCGGTCGCGACACGTACGGTTCGCGGTCCCTGCCACCTGCGCAACCTCCATCCGGAGCGTGTGATGGCCACCCAATCTGTATCGTCGGAGTCTCGCAAGCCGGGTCTTCCTCCCGAAGCGTACGCGCCGGTCCCGGGAAAGGACTACCCGCCGTACGTGGCGCCGCACGAGCAGATCCCAGAACTCACGTTCAAGGCGGTCGTACTGGGCGTGCTCGTCGGCGTGGTCTTCGGCGCGGCGAACGCGTACCTGGGTCTCCGCGTTGGGCTGACCGTAAGTGCCTCGATCCCGGCGGCGGTCATGGCGATCGTGCTTTTCCGCGCCATCCGCCGCGGGTCGGTGCTCGAAACGAATATCGTGCAGACGGTCGGCTCGGCGGGCGAATCGGTCGCCGCGGGCGTGATCTTCACGATTCCGGCGCTCTTCATCTGGCAACGGACCGACCCGACGGTACGGGTGGACATTCTGGAGATCACGGTCCTCGCGCTCTTCGGCGGTCTCCTGGGCGTCCTCTTCATGATCCCGCTCCGGCGATTCCTGATCGTGCGGGAGCACGGGAAGTTGCCGTACCCCGAGGGGCTCGCGACGGCGGAGGTCCAGGTCGCAGGCGAGGCGGGTGGGAAGAAGGGGCGCCTGGTCTTCGGCGGGCTCGGGATCGGGGCGCTCTATCAGCTCCTCGCCAACGGCCGGGGGCTCAGCCTCTGGCCCGAGGAGCCTACGCAGCCGCTCCCGGCCAAGGCCGAGATCAGCGGCTCGTTCACGCCCGAACTGCTCGGCGTCGGCTTCATCGTCGGCCCGCGGATCGCGGCGATCATGTTCGGCGGCGGAGCGCTCGCGTGGCTCGTCCTGATCCCGCTGATCAACCTGATTGCCGGCGACCAGGTCGTGTACCCGGGCACCGTTCCGGTCTCGGAGATGGGATCCGGCCAGATCTGGAGCGCGTACGTCCGCTACATCGGCGCGGGCGCGGTCGGTTTCGGCGGCATCATCACGCTGATCAAGAGCCTGCCGACGATCTGGGCATCGATCCGGCTCGGCGTGGCGCAGATGACGAGCGGCGGCGGTGAGGGTGCCATTCCTCGGACGGACCGCGACATCCCGTTCAAGTGGGTGATCGTCGGTGCGATCGCGGCTGCGATCGGACTGTGGCTCTGGCCGGGCGTGCCGGTCAATCTCTTGGCCGCATTCCTCATCGTCCTCTTCGCCTTCTTCTTCGTCACCGTTTCCTCGCGAATCGTCGGGCTGGTCGGCTCCACGTCCAATCCGGTCTCCGGGATGACGATCGCGACGCTGCTCCTCACGGCGCTCATTTTCGTGATGCTGGGGCTCGGCGATGAGCCGGGCGCCCGGGTCGCGGTGCTGGCCGTGGGCGCGGTGGTCTGCATCGCTGCAGCGATCGCGGGCGACACGTCGCAGGACCTCAAGGCCGGCTTCCTCCTCGGTGCCACGCCGTGGAAGCAGCAGATCGCCGAAATGATCGGGGTGCTCACGAGCGCCACAGCCATGGGCTTCACGCTGATCCTGCTGAACGAGTCGTACGGGATCGGCGTCGAGGGTGGCCTCCCCGCGCCGCAGGCGACGCTCATGAGCCTCGTCATCGACGGCGTTCTGGCCGCGGACCTGCCGTGGAGTTTCGTGCTGATCGGCGTGGGGCTGGCCGCTTTCGTCGAGTTCGTGCTGCGACTCCCGTCCCTGGCCTTCGCGGTCGGGCTGTACCTGCCCATCGCGCTGACCACGCCGATCATGGTCGGCGGCGCGCTCCGGGCGCTGGTCGAACGGAAGGCCATGCGTGCCGGCGAGGCGGTCGATGAGCAGCGGGAGGCGGGGATCCTCTTCTCCAGTGGGCTGGTGGGCGGCGCGGCGCTGCTCGGCGTGATCATCGCGGTCGCGATCTACTTCTGGGGGCCGACCGACCCGTCCCAGCCGGCCGCGTGGGTGGTCGGCCACGAGTGGATGGGCGGACTCGCGACGCTCTTCGGCACTCTCGCCTTCGCCGTGCTCTCCTGGCTCCTCTACCGCGTCGCGAGGCGGCAGGCGATATGGTGATGACCGGCTGGCCCCGTCGTGGTGCGTGGGTGCCTATGGTGTGCCTCCTCTGGGCGTGCGGGCTGGGCGAGCCCGCCGCCCAGGAAGGGAGCGCCGTGTTGACGCCGGACCAGTTCATCGACGTCTACACGGCGCTCCGCACGGCGGCAGGCGAGGTCGAGGACACCCTGGCTTTCGACTCGGTGCGCGACGAGATCCTTCGGGCCCATGGCGTGACGGAGGACGACCTGATCGAGTTCGCACGCGTGCACGGCAGAGACATCAAGGCGCTGGCCGTCCTCTGGGACTCGATCGAGGCGCGGCTGAGCCGGCCCGACACCGGTCATTCCGTCCGATGACCCCCGGGCGCGACGACCTGCGTGCCGAACGCCCCCTGGACCGGCGTCAAGCGATGCGCCTGCAAAGGAGCTCTGCGCCCCGGTCCATCCCCTGGGCCCCGAGGAGCAGCACGAGGTCCCGTGTCCGCACGAGGCGCAGCGTCCTCTCCACGGCTTGCTCCAGGTTGGCCTCGTAGGCGAAGCCGACGTCGTAGCGACACAGCGTTTCGAGAAACGCGGCCCTCTCCGCGGGCGTGACCCGGTTCGCCTCATCCGCAGTATCATCGCTGGAGGTCACAACGAGGCTCGGCCGCTCGAGCCGTCGCGACCAGATCGCCACGACCTCCGCATCCCTGCGATTGATCTCCTCCCCCCTCGCTCCACGTATCGCGTACAGGATGTGAAGCCCGCGGTGCGTGATCCGCTCCGCCACCTCGAAGACTGCGCTGATGCTGTCCGGATGCCCGACCGTGTCGTCGAGGACGGTGAAGCGGCCGCGGTGGACCATCTGCATCCGCCGGCGCGGGGCGCGGAAGCGAGAGAGAGCATCGCCCACCGCGCCGGGCGCGGCGCCGAGCGAGAGTGCGGCGCCCGCGGCGAGCACCGCGTTCGTGATGTTGGACCTGCCGAGGACCTGGAGCTCGACGGGGATATCGACGGGCTCGACCAGGCCGCCGTCGGCGCGCTCGATCACGGAGCGCAGGGCGATGACGACGCGCGTCCCGCCGCGGTCGAGGAGGAGGCGTTCGACCCTCACGGACACCCGTCCGCCGGGCCCGCAACTCACGGGACACAGATCGCGGCCGCGCAGCAGCGTTCGGACGACGCGGTCGCTGGCGGCATACACGAGCGGGGCGCCGGGACGCAGGTGGCCGAAGAAGCGGGCCTTGCACCGCGCGTACGCGCGAAACGAGCCGTGGTAGTCGCGGTGCTCGAGTGGGACCAGGTTGGTAAAGATGCCGAGGTCGTAGCGCAGGCCGTGGACGCGCTCCTGGGCGAGCGCGTGGCTCGTGACCTCCATTGCTGCCAGCTCGGCCCCGGACCGGGCGAAGTCTGCGAGCGCCCGGTGGAGCGAGACGGGCGGAGGCGTGGTGAGCGGCGTCGCACGTGTCCTGTCGCCCAGACGGACGCCGAGCGATCCGATCGTGCCGACCCGGCGCCCGTCGGTGGCCAGGATGGCCTCCAGCATCGAGAGTGTGGAGGTCTTGCCAAGCGAGCCGGTGATGCCGACCAGAGTCAGCCGCTCCGCGGGTCGGCCGTACCATGCTGCGGCCAGCTCGGCCAGCGCGGCTCTGGAATCCCGGACATGGAGGACCGGGACCGGGACCGGCGGGTCGGGCGCTTCCTCCGTGACCACCGCTGCGGCGCCGCGCCGGACCGCCTCTCGAATGAAATCGTGGCCGTCGCGTTCGCTCCCCCGGACGGCCACGTACACCTCACCGGCGCGCAGCGTGCGGGTGTCCGCGCTCACGCCCGTCGCGTGCGCGTCCGCATCCACCGGCGGCCCCGCAAGCCCCGTCAGCGACGCCGCCAGCTCCCGAAGTGGTCGCGCTCGCTCGCCCGCCATGCGCACCTCCCGCCTCCCCCCACGCAGGTTCCATTCACCCCCGGGTCGGCGGCAGTCGCTTGGCGTAGAGATTGCACCTTGGGGTCACCGGTGACGGCGGCGGGCATCACCTGCGTGGGACCATCAAGGAGTGGGAGTACGGTGTTGGATCACGCATACGACGAGTGCACGGGGAACTGGCGCCTGGTCGGCACGGGCGACTCCCGATCGATCCGTTGTGATCGGTGCGATGCCCAATTCCCCGCCACACCCGAGAATCGCCTGGCGGCGATCGACGAGAACTACGCCGGCATCTACCTGCGGCGACTCACAGCCGAGGGCGCCTCGCAGATCGACACCGACCGCGATGCAGTGTGAGCGCCGCCGGCCGCGCCGTCACTCCCACTCGATGGTGGCCGGCGGCTTCGAGCTGATGTCGTAGCACACCCGGTTCACACCCGACACCTCATTGATGATCCGCGACGACATGCGCGCGAGGACATCGTGCGGGAACGGGAACCAGTCGGCGGTCATCCCGTCGCGGCTGGTGACCGCGCGCAATGCAGCCACGTTCTCGTACGTCCGTGTGTCGCCCATCACGCCCACGCTGCGGACCGGAAGCAACACCGCGAACGCCTGCCAGATGTCATCGTACAGGCCGGCAGTGCGGATCTCTTCGAGGTAGATGGCGTCGATCTC
Organism: uncultured Gemmatimonadaceae bacterium; assembly: GCA_964410055.1. Taxonomy (GTDB): domain Bacteria; phylum Gemmatimonadota; class Gemmatimonadetes; order Longimicrobiales; family RSA9; genus CALBZE01. The sequence goes on from CAYPGK010000019.1 coordinate 8,562, forward strand.
GCGCAACGTTGCAAGCCGCTCCTCGGTCACCTCGCCGAGCACTCGGATGGCCAGCCCCGGACCCGGGAACGGGTGCCGCCCCACCAGCTCCTCGGGGAGCCCGAGCTCGCGGCCTACCTGGCGGACCTCGTCCTTGAAGAGCTCGCGAAGCGGCTCGACCAGCTCGAACGGCATGTCCTCGGGCAGGCCGCCCACGTTGTGATGCGTCTTGATCGTGGCCGACGGACCGCGCACCGAGATCGATTCGATCACATCCGGGTAGACCGTGCCCTGCACGAGGAATCGGGACTCCGCGCCCGCCTCCCGCGCCGCCGCCTCGAAGACCCGGATGAACGTCTCGCCGATCCGCTTCCGCTTCTCCTCCGGATCATCGACGCCCTTCAGCCGCTCGAGGAACCTGTCGCTCGCGTCCACGACGACGAGCCGGATGCCGAGATGACGGCGAAACGTGCGCTCGACGCTCTCTCGCTCGCCCTTCCGCAGCAGCCCCGTGTCCACGAAGATGCAGGTGAGCTGGTCCCCGACGGCGCGGTGCACGAGCGCGGCCGCGACCGACGAGTCGACGCCGCCCGAGAGCCCGCAGATCACCTTGTCGTCGCCGACCTGCCGGCGGATCCGCTCGACCGCGTCCTCGATGAACGAGCCCGCGGTCCAGGTCGGCTCGCAGCCGCAGATCCGGAAGAGGAAGTTCGAGATGATCTCGTCGCCGCGCGGCGTGTGCGCGACCTCGGGGTGGAACTGCACGCCGTAGATCGGGCGGTCGTCGGCGCGGAACGCGGCGACCGGGAGCGACGACGTCGTCGCCAGCGTCCGGAAACCGGGCGGCGGCTCGTCGACGTGATCGCCGTGACTCGCCCACACCGTCACTTGCTCGCCGCGCTGGAAGCCCTCGAAAAGCTCGTCCGGCTCGGTGACCGTCATCTCCGCCCGACCGTATTCCCTGCGCCCGGAAAGGACCTTGCCGCCCTCCTGGTGCGCGATGAGCTGCATGCCGTAGCAGATGCCGAGGACCGGGATGCCGAGGCCAAGGAGTCCCGGGTCGGGTGCCGGGACGTCTTCACCGTAGACCGAGGCAGGTCCGCCCGAGAGGATGATCCCCTTCGGATTCCACTTGCGGATCCAATCGAGGTCGACCGTCGGCGGGTGGATCTCGCAGTAGACCCGCTCCTCACGGACGCGGCGGGCAATCAACTGGGTGAACTGCGATCCGAAGTCCAGGATCAGGATTCTGTTCGCCATTCGAGTGGTTGTGCTCAGGGTTCTCGGTTGCTGCCCGCTTCCAGCAGTTCGACCTCGCCGCGTACGAGGTCCTCGACCGTCTCACGGCGGCGGATGAGGCGGAACGCGTCGCCTTCGACCAGGACTTCCGCCGGCCGGGCTCGCGCATTGTACTGCGACGCCATGGAGAAGCCGTACGCGCCGACCGTACGGATCGCCAGCAGCTCGCCCTCGGCCGGCCGCTCGATCGGGCGGTCGAGGGCCAGGAAGTCGCCGGTTTCGCAGATGGGGCCGACGACGTCGACCGCGATCACGGGCCGATCCGGGTGGCGCTCGACCGGCTCGACGGCGTGGTAGCTCGCATAGTGGCTCGGTCGGAGCAGGTCGTTCATCCCGGCGTCGGTGATCACGAACGTCTTGCCCCCCATCTCCTTGATGTAGAGGACGCGTGTAAGCAGCACGCCCGCGTGGCCGACGATGTAGCGCCCCGGCTCCAGGACCAGCCGCAATCCCGAGGATTCGATGCCCGGGAGCAGCGCGGCCGCGAGGTCGGCGATCGACGCATCGACCCCGTTGCCGTACGCCACGCCGAAGCCGCCGCCCAGGTCGAGGTACTCCAGCTCGATCCCCTCGCCCCGGATCGCGTCGACCAGCGCGAGGACGTGCGTGAGGGCGCGCCGGTACGGCTCGACCTCCACGATCTGGCTGCCGATGTGCACGTCGATGCCGCGGATGCGAATCCCCGGCAATTCGGCGGCAAGGCGGTAGAGCCGGAGCGCGTCCTCGCTCGGGATGCCGAACTTCGTCGCCCTGTGCCCGGTGCGGGTGTAGGCGTGTGGCGTCGGGCTTTCGATGTCCGGATTGATCCGCAGCGCGATCGGCGCGACGAGGCCGGCCGCCGAGGCCAGATCCGAGAGGGCGCGGAGTTCTCCCTCACTTTCCACGTTGAAGCCGTAGATCCCGGCTTCCAGCGCCGCCGCCATTTCGTTGACCGTCTTCCCCACCCCGCTGAAGACGATCTTCTCCGGCGCGACACCGGCCAGGAGCGCGCGGTGCAGCTCGCCGCCGCTCACGATGTCGGCGCCCGCGCCCTCCCGGGCGAGGAGTCGCAGGATCGACAGATTGCCGTTCGCCTTCACGGAGTACGCAATGAGCCGGTCCACGCCCGCGAAGGCGCGGTCCAGCTCATGGTACCGTTCGACGATGCTGCGGCGGCTGTAGACGTAGAGCGGCGTCCCGTGCACCGCGACCAGTTCTTCGACCGGCACCGCTTCGCAGTACAGCTTCCCGTCACGGTGCCGGAACTGCGAATCCGGCGTCAGTACGCCCGTGCCCAGACCGCCTCCTCCCGGGCCTCACCGCCGCAAACAAGGCAACGCTTCGGCGCCTCGGGCGTCCGGAACTCCTCGAACGGCAGGACACGGATCGTCGCCTTCGTGTCCTCCTTCACCTTCTCCTCACAGCGCGCCGAGCCGCACCAGCCGGCGTAGACGAATCCGCCCACGCCCTCCATGATCTCGCGGAAGCGGTCGTAGTCCTCGACGCCGCGGTGCGAATTCTCCTCGCGGCGTCGCACGGCAGCGGCGAGCATTGTGTCCTGGATCTCCTGGAGGCGAGTCGGGATCGTGACCAGCGCCTCCGCCTCGGGCACGAACTGCTTGCGCGGTCCCTCGCCCTCCTCGATCCGCCGCACCAGGACGAGCTGCTCCTTGGCCACGTCCTTCGGCCCGATCTCGATGCGCAGCGGCACGCCCTTGCGCTCCCACTCGTAGAACTTCGCGCCGGGCGTCATGTTCTCACGCGTGTCGACGTGCAGCCGCACGCCGCTCGAGCGGAGCGCGCCGGCCACGGCCTCCGCCTTCTCCAGGACGAGCGCGCGCTCTTCTTCCTTGCGGAAGATCGGCACGATGACGACCTGGTAGGGCGCGAGCTTCGGCGGGATCACGAGCCCGGTGTCGTCCCCGTGCGTCATCACCATGCCGCCGATCAGGCGCGTGGAGACGCCCCACGACGTGTTCCAGGCGTAGTCCTCGCCGCCCGCCTCCGTCTGGAACTTGAGGTCGAACTGGCGCGAGAAGTTCTGCCCCAGCATGTGCGACGTACCCGCCTGGAGCGCGCGGTTGTCCTGCATCAGCGCCTCGAGCGAGTACGTCCGGACCGCGCCTGGGAACTTCTCCGACTCCGACTTGCGACCGAGGATCGGAGGCATCGCCATCCAATCGTCCATGAAGGTGCGGTAGACACCGTGCATCCGCCGCGCCTCTTCCTCCGCCTCCGCCTCGCTCGCGTGCGCGGTGTGTCCTTCCTGCCAGAGGAACTCGAGCGTGCGCAGGAAGAGCCGGGTACGCATCTCCCACCGCACTACGTTCGCCCACTGGTTGATCAGGAGCGGCAGATCGCGGTAGCTCTGCACCCACTTGGCGAACATCGCGTAGATGATCGTCTCGGACGTGGGCCGCACGACGAGCGGCTCCTCGAGCTTCGAGTCCGGGTCGGGGATCAGCCCGCCCTCGGGTGATGCCTTGAGGCGAGAGTGCGTGACGACCGCCATCTCCTTCGCGAAGCCCTCGACGTGCTCCGCTTCGCGGGCGATGAAGCTCTGCGGGATGAAGAGCGGGAAGTACGCGTTCTGGTGCCCCGTTTCCTTGAACATGGCATCCAGCGCGCGCTGCATGTTCTCCCAGATCGCGTAGCCGTACGGCCGGATCACCATGCTGCCGCGCACGGGAGAATAGTCCGCCAGCTCCGCGCGCAGGACGACCTCGTTGTACCAGGCGCTGAAATCTTCCGCTCGAGGGGTCAGCCCCTTCTCTTCCGCCATCGATCCTCCGAACCCATTCCCCGGGTGCGCATCGCACCCCCTGCTCTTCCGTTACCCCCGATCCAGGAGCGTGCTCCGCACCGGCGCGCCAACCCGGATCGCCGCTGCGTCCGACCCGGCCGCCCGGCGCAGCCTACCCATTTTCGTCCTCTCCCGGACCGCCTTCCGGCGGCTCTCCGTCTTTGCCGCGCAGCGCCAGGATGATACGCCCCAGGAGCGGCACGCCGAGGATGATCACGATCAGGACCAGCCACGTCTCGCGGAACGGGAACCCGGCGAACGAAAGGATCCACGCCACGACCGCCGCGCCGACCACCGCGAGCAGGACGGCAGCGAGGAAGGTCCCGTAGGTGAACAGCGCGGCGCGCCGCAGGATCCGGCGCCGCTCCTCCCGAAATCGATCGGGTTCCCTCGTTCCGTGCGTCATTCCGCTTCAGGACGTGAGTTCGTCGAGAGGCACGCGACGCTCCTCGCCCGTGCCCATCTCGCGCACGATCGCGATCCCTTCGGCCACCTCATCCGGCCCGATCACGATGACGCGCTCGGCGCCCCTCGCATCGGCGTCCTTGAACTGGCGGCCCACGCCGCTCGGCCGGAACGTGTAGGCGACGGAGTGCCCGGCCTCCCTCAGGCGCCTCGCGATCCGCAACATGAGCGCCCGCTCCGTCTCCCCGACCGTGACGATGTAGTAATCGAGCCGCGGCTCGAGCGGCGGGAGCAGTCCTCGTTCGGCCAGGATCTCGGCCAGGACGACGTCGCCCATCCCGAAGCCGATCGCGGGCAGGTCCGCACCGCCCACCGCCCGGAGCAGGTTGTCGTATCGGCCGCCGCCGCAGATCGCGCGGAACTGGCCGGCGCGGTCGAAGATCTCGAACACCGTGCCCGTGTAGTACGCGAGCCCGCGCACGATGGACGGGTCGATGACGACGAAGTCGCCGAGCCCCATCGCGTCGAGGTGCTCGAAGTAGCGCTCCAGCCTCGCGAGATCGTCCGCCACGCCCTGCACGCCGTCGTAGGCACGGGCTAGGGAGGCGAAGTCGCGGTGCTCGAAGATGCGGAACACCTCATCGACGGTGGCGGGCGCGAGGCCGACCTCCTCGTGGAGCTTCTCGCGCGTGCGCGCCTCCTCCTCACGGCCGAGCTTGTCGATCACGGCGTACGCCGCGGGGAGCTGGTCCGCCGGGACGCCCGCGTGCAGGAGCAGCCGCTCGAGGAGGCGACGGTCGCTCACCCGGGCGACGACGTCGTCCGCGCCGAGACCGAAGAGCCGCAACGCGTCCAGCGCGACCGCGAGCACCTCGGCGTCGGCCAGGATGTCCTCCTCGCCCAGGATGTCGACGTTCCACTGGAAGTGCTCCCGCAGGCGACCCCGCTGCGTACGCTCGTAGCGGAAGAGCTGGGGGATCGAGAACCAGCGGATCGGCTTGCGCATCCCGCCTGCCCGCGCACCGACCATCCGGGCGAGCGTCGGCGTCATCTCGGGCCGGAGCGCGACGGCGCGCCCGCCCTTGTCCTCGAAGTTGTAGAGCTGATGGACGATCTCCTCGCCGCTCTTCTCGATGTAGAGCTCGAGCGGCTCGAGGGGAGGCCCGTCGTATTCTTCGAACCCGTAGCGCTTCGCCACCTCCCGCCACACCCCGGTGATGTAGGCGCGTACGGCGAAGTCGGCCGGGTAGAAGTCCCTGAATCCCGGAAGACTCGTAAACGCTGGCATGGGCGCGAATCTAGGACCCCAGAACGAGCGCGTGCAAGGGCGGATCGACCCCGAAAGGCGCGAGGTCGAGGGCGGCGAGCGCATCGCCCACGGTGTGGAAGGATCCGGTCACGATTACGGTGCCCGAGCCCGCGCTCGCACGCGCCTCGGCGAGCGCGGCCCGGAAGTCCGGGAGCGCGACGACGCGCTCCGAGGCGAGCGATGCGGCCACCATCGCCGGGTCCCACCGTCGGTGCTCGGGCGCGGTCGGCGGCTCCGTCAGGATGAGGGTGTCGACGAAGCCCAGGAGCGGCGCGAGCATCGGAGGCCACTCCTTGTCGCTCAGGATGCCCACCACGGCAACGATCGGCCGTGGCGCACCGATCGCACCGAGCGCGGCGACCATCGCCTCGACGCCAGCGGCGTTGTGCGCCGCATCGAAGACCCACGTCTGGTCGCCGATCCGCTCGCGCTGGAGCCGGCCCGGCCACCGCACCTCGGCCACGCCGCGGATCACGGCATCCTTCTCGGGACGAAGCTCCGGAGGCAGCATCTCGAGGGCGAGGACCGCGAGCGCGGCGTTGCGCGCCTGGTGCTCGCCCAGGAGCGGCGTATGGAGCTCGAGCTCGCCCCATGTACGGGTGCGAACGGTCAGCCGCGTGCCATCGCCGGCGACACGCACGTCCCGAATCGCGTCCGGCTCGAGGGTCAGGAGCGGGGCACCGGCCTCCTGCGCCCGGGCACGGAAGACCTCGAGCGCGCGAGGGCCGCGTTCGGCGGTGAGCACCGGCACGCCCGGCTTGATGATCCCTGCCTTCTCCGCCGCGATCTCTTCGATCGTCTCCCCCAGCCATTCGGCATGGTCGCGGGCGATGTTCGTGATGACCGCCACGTCCGGCTCGACGACGTTCGTCGCGTCCAGCCGGCCGCCGAGTCCGACCTCGACCGCGGCAACCTCGACGCCGCATCGCTCGAAGGCGAGGAACGCGATCGCCGTCGTCGCCTCGAAGAACGACGGCTCCTCACGGCAGATCGCCGGCCAGAGCCGGCGCGCCGCTTCGACAAGGGCTACTTCCGAGAGCGGACGACCGTCGACCTGGATGCGCTCGCGGAAGGTGCAGAGGTGAGGGGATGTGTAGAGTCCCGTGCGCCGGCCCGATGCGACGAGGACCGATGCGATGGTCGCGGAGACCGATCCCTTCCCGTTCGTCCCGCCGATGTGGATCGAGTGGAAACGGCGGTGCGGATTTCCGACGGACGCGAGCAGCCGCGCCGTCTTTTCCGTACCCCAGCGGATCCCGCCCGTCAGCCTGGGAAAGAGCTCACGGACGAGTTCAGAATAGGTGAGAGAGTTCAATCCGCCGCCTGCTCGCGCGCATCCGAGGCGACCCCGGCCGACGCCGCTTCTGGCAGGCCGAGCATGTGGCGCAGCAGCCGGCCGACCGTCGCCTTCAGCTCGCGCCGGTCGACGATCGCGTCCAGCATCCCGTGCTCGAGGAGGAACTCCGAGCGCTGGAACCCCTCGGGGAGCTCCTGCTTGATGGTCTGCTCGATCACCCGCGGGCCGGCGAACCCGATCAGTGCCCCGGGCTCGGCCAGGTTGATGTCGCCCAGCATGGCGTACGACGCGGTCACGCCGCCGGTCGTCGGGTCCGTCAGGATCGAGATGAAGGGCACGCCCTCCTCGTGCAGCCGGGCCAGGAGCGCCGACGTCTTGGCCATCTGCATGAGCGAGAGGATCCCCTCCATCATCCGCGCTCCACCGGACGCGCTCACGATCAGGAGCGGCCGGCGGTCCTCCAGCGCCCGACGCGCGTGGCGGGCGATCTTCTCGCCGACCACGGAGCCCATGCTGCCGCCGATGAAGGAAAAGTCCATGACGGCAACGTAGACGGGCACACCCTCGAGCGTCCCGCCCACCGCGCGCAGCGCGTCACCGTGTCCCGACTTTCGCTCCGCCGCCTCGAGCCGCTGCGGGTAGGGCTTCAGGTCCACGAACTCGAGCGGATCCCCACTGCGCAGGTCGGTATCGAACTCCTCGTACTCGCCCTCGTCGAGGAGCAGCCGGATGTAGTCCTCCGCTCCGATCCGCAGATGGAAACCACACGAAGGGCAGACGTTGAAGTTCTGAACCAGGCGCGCCCGGTAGAGGATCTCCGCGCACTGGGGGCACTTCTCAAAAACGTCGGCGGGGAGCTCCCGCCGATCAGCCGCCTGCAACTTCTTCTTTGGCTTGCTGAACCAGGCCATCGCCTTCACATCCTTCCCTGCTCGGCGGCGATCCGCTGCACGAGGCCAAGTGCCAGGAACGACGCCAGCAGGAACGAGCCCCCGTAACTCAGGAATGGCAGCGGGATACCGGTGATCGGCATGATACCCACCGTCATTCCGATGTTGACGACCACATGTGCGAACCAGGCGCCGAAGATACCAAAGACGACGATCCCTGCAAAGGGGTCCGGTACGCGCTCGGCGATCCGGGCCATTCGCCACAGGATCAGCCCGAAGACCACGAGGACCGGGAACGTGCCGAAAAAGAAGCCGAACTCCTCTCCGATCACGCTGAAGATGAAGTCCGTGTGCTGCTCCGGCAGGAACGCCAGCCGCTTCTGTGAACCGAGCGTGAATCCCTTGCCGAACAGCCCACCGCTCCCAATCGCGACGCGGGACTGGATCACGTGCCAGCCGGCGCCGCGGGGATCGATCGACGGGTCCAGGAAGACGAGCAGACGCGCCTTCTGGTAACCCTCCAGCGAATTCCAGAGCGGCAACGCGATGGTGCCTGCCGCCAGGTTCGCGGCCACCACGGTGACTCCCTCCCACAGGTACGCCCGGTAGAAGTAGAGGAAGACCACCAGGAGGACCATGTACGCACTGAACAGCCCCGCGTTGACGGACACGAGCAGTCCGACCGCGGGACTGACGAGCATAAACATGAGACCGAGCGGAGTTCCCGCCCAGTAGAGAGATGCGATCAGGATCGCCGTGAAGACCATCGCCGTGCCGAGGTCCGGCTGGAGCATGACGAGCCCCATCGGGACCAGCACGAGCATCACGGGCGTGATCAGCGTCCAGAGCGAGCGTGGCGGCTCGCGCCAGTTCCCGGTCACTCGGGCAAGCATGAGGATCGTGGCCAGGATCGCGAACTGCGACGGCTGGACAAGGATCGGGCCGAGGTCGATCCAGCTCTTGACCCCCTGCGCCGTGCCGTAGCCGCGGCCGATCACGAGGGTGAGCCCCAGCAGCGCCAGCCCGACGACGTAGGCCGGCACGGCGATCCATTCGAACCACCGCACCTGGATCCGCGTCACGATCAGGAAGACCCCGACCGAGAAGCCGAGGAAGAGGAGTTGCTTCTTCCACACGCCCTGGACCGTGGGATCCGGCACATCGAGCTGGCCGGCCGAATAGACCATGGCCACGCCGAAGAGCGAGAGCCCGAGGACCAGCACGAGGAGCGTCGTGTCGCCCAGGGACGTGCGGAGCCGCTGGATCAGGTTCATTGCGCCCAGCGAACGGGCCGTCCGGCCCGGTAGTGTTCCATCAATGTCTGCACCGTGTCCGTCGGCATGCCGTACTTGCGTCGCAAGTAGTAGTCCGCGGTCTTGGCGGCGTACTGTGCCGCGACCCAACCGTGTTGGCCGAACTCGAAGAGCACGGAAACCACGACCTCCGGCCTGCCTCCGCGAGGCCCGGCGATCCCGACGAACCAGGCGTGGTCGTCGCCGTGCGCGTTCTGGGACGTCCCGGTCTTGCCGCGCCAGTCCCAGTGCTCGAGCGCCGACATCCCCGCGGTGCCACCGCCGTTAGGGACCGTCACGCGCCGGATCCCCTCGAGGAGCGGCGCCAGGATCTCATCGTTCCAGCCGAAGTCCCAGTGCCTCTCGACGCCATCGTCGCTCACGGCAATGCGGGGCGCCGCCACGCGGCCGCCCGCGGCGAGCGCCGCATACATCTGCGCCATCCTGAGCGGGGACTGGTCGTTCGCACCCTGGCCGATCGCGAGGCTAAGCACTTCCGATTGCGTCGGATCCCACCCCCAGCGACGCCGGTACCATCTCGGCCCATCGGGAAAGATCCCGGACTTCTCGGTCGGCAGATCCACGCCCGACGTACTGGCGAAGCCGAGCCGGATTCCCTCGGAAAGGAACCGCTCCAGCCCGATCTTCAGCCCGACCTGGTAGAAGTAGACGTCGCACGAGACCTTGATCGCGTCCGCGAGATTGACGTACCCGTGGCCGGAGCGCTCCCAACAGCGGAAGTACCGGTTGCCGTACTGCATCCCTCCACGACAGGGGAACGGCATGGGCTGGTTCGGATCGAGCACCCCGAGCTCCATGGCGATCGCGGCCGTGATGAGCTTGAACACCGACCCCGGCGGGTACGTGCCATCGGCCGCCCGGTTGAGGAGCGGCTTGGCAGGGTCGTCGTTCAGTTGCCTCCACACCTCCGGGTCGACGCCGCCGACGAAGAGATTGGGGTCGAAGCTCGGGTTCGAGTACAGTGCGAGGACGTGCCCCGTCCCCGGCTCCATGACGACGATCGCCCCGCGCAGCGTGTCGGGAAAGACGTCCGCGATCCAGCGCTGCAGATCGAGATCCACGTGCAGGTGCAGGTCCTCGCCTGGAACGGGATCGATCACTCGACGCGGCGCGTACTCCCCGACGATCCGGCCGTGGGCGTCCATCTCCACGTATCGAACCCCGGGCTTCCCGCTGAGGACGCGCTCGTACCGCCGCTCGAGGCCCGTCTTGCCGATCTCCTGACCCGCCGAGTACCCCTCGAATTCCGGGCGCGCGAGCTCCGCCTCCGAGATCTCGCCCACGTAGCCTACCAGGTGCGCCACCGCCGCACCGGCAGGGTAGCGGCGCTTCGGACGCATGTCGATGTAGACGCCCGGGAGGAACGGCCGCCGTTCCTCGATCGCAGAGACCTGGTCGAAGGTGAGGTTGCTCGAGACGACGAGCGGCTGCCCCGGCGCCCGACGGCGCCTCTCCATGAGCGCGTCGATTCGATCGGGCGTCAGGTCGATCAACGGCGCCAGGCGCTCGAGCGTCGCCCGCACGGTGTCACGGGGGCCCGGCAGCACCGACAGCGCGTAGCCGGGCACGTTGTCCGCCACGATCTCGCCGTTGCGGTCGAAGATGGAGCCTCGCGGCGGAGGGATGGACAACGGCCTCAGCCGGTTCGCATCCGACTGAAGCGCGAAGGTATCACTCTTGAGAACCTGCGTCTCGAAGAACGCGAAGCCGAGCGTGCCGAGCCCGAGTGCGAGCACGACCGCCGCACCCTGAGCACGACGACGCCGCGCATGCAGGTGGAAGGGCTGCATCCTCTCTCGTTTCGGCCGCTACCGGTCCCGTGCCCCGAAATACGGGCCCGGCCACGGCGAGCTATCGTTCGCCGGTGATCAGTCGATAGAGCAGGAACGCGACGGTTCCGGCCACGGCCGCGTACGCCGCCGCGATCGGCGCCTCGACCAGGAGCCGGGTGACCGTATGGCCTCGCACGGCCGCGCCCGCGATCGTGAAGTAGATCACATCGTGGAGCCACTTCCCAACGAAGAGGTAGGCCCCGATGAAGAGCATCCCTTCGCCAATGAACAGATCGCGAGAGCGCGCACCGAGGTAGCCGAGCACCGTAAGCGTGATCACCTCGGCGCCGAAGGCGATGAGCGAAAGCGCATCGCGTAGCAGGCCGAGGACGAGGCCGAGTGCGGCGGCGCCGGCACCGCTCAGGCGCCGTGCACCGAGGAGCAGTGCTACCGTCAGCAGGTCCGGCGCCGTCGAGCCCAGGCCGATCGCGATGTGCAGTACGAAATCTAAAGCGACGAGCAGGGCGATGAATGCCCAGAACGTCCACGCCCGGCTAGCCGTCATGGCCGATTCCCATCCGCCTCCTCATCGACCGCCACCGCGGCGGTGTCCGGTTCTCCGCCCACGGGCCATAGACTCGACAGGTCGCCTTCTCCGCCCCGATCCCGTCGGATCCCGACCAGCACGTGAGATGCCGCTTCCGGCCGCACCGCAGGCCGCACCAGATAGCTCTTGCGCCAGCCCGTGTCGGCCTCTTCGATACCGACGACCGACCCGAGCGGGATCCCACGCGGGTAGATGCCGCCGCGGCCGTTGGTGACGATCCGCGTCCCGGGCTGAATGTCGCTGTGGAACGGCGCGCCCGCCAGCACGAGCAGATCCTCCTCCCGGAACTCGCCGCGCCGCGCCTCGACCAGGCCGTAGACCTGGCCGTCCAGCGTCATCGCGCTCGCACGGAATTCCGGGTGAGTCCAGTCGATCGCCTGCGAGACGTGCTCATCCACCTCCCACACGACGCCGAGCAGCCCTTCCGGCGTCAGGACCGGGCTCCCCACCTCGACCCCATCCGCCGCGCCGATGTCGAGCAGGAAACTGCTCTCCGCGCCGGGGATCCCCAGCCGCATGACCTCGGCGGGCTTGAAGTTCTCGACCGCCCGCGAGCGAAGTCCGAGCAGCGCGCGCAGGCGTCGGTTCTCCTCGGCGAGCGTCGCCTGTGCCGCGGTCACGGCCGCGAGCGAGTCGTGACGCGCCCGCAGTTCGGCTACGTCAATGGCGAGGCCGCGGCGCTGGACGATCTCACGCTGCACCGCGAAGAAGGGCCGCAACGCGGTGCTCCGCAGCGCGCCACGGATCGGCGCCTGATAGCCCGCCGGCAGGAAGAACAGAAAAAGCGCGACCAGCATGAGGCCTGCCACGACCGCTGCTTCGCGCCTCTTCCCCCTTCGCTTCCCTTCGAAGTAGTCCACTGCCTAAGTCTGCAAGACGCTCCGATAGCGCGGCAGGTCATCCAGGATCCGACCCGCGCCGCGCACTACGCAACTCAGTGGTTCCTCGTCCACGTGGATCGGCAGGTTCGTCTCGTGCGCTAGGAGCTGGTCCAGCGCCCGGATCAGCGCGCCGCCGCCCGTCATCACGATCCCCCGGTCCACGATGTCCGACGCCAGCTCCGGCGGCGTGATCTCCAGGGCACGGCGCACCGCATCCACGATCTGCTGGATGGGCTCCTGGATGCACTCGCGGATCTCCTGGGAATGAACCCGCACCGTCTTGGGGATCCCGCTCACCAGGTCGCGCCCCTTGACCTCCATCTCCCGCTCCTCGCCGATGTTGAACGCGGAGCCGATCTGGATCTTGATCGCCTCTGCCGTCGGCTCGCCGATCAGCAGGTTGTAGTTCTTCCGCAGGAACGTGACGATCGAGTTGTCGATCTCATCGCCGCCGACCCGGATCGACGTGTCCGACACGATCCCGTTGAGCGCGATCACTGCAATTTCCGTGGTACCGCCGCCAATGTCGATCACCATGTTGCCGGTCGGCGTGTCCACGGGCAGCCCTACCCCGATCGCGGCCGCCATCGGTTCGGCCACCATGTAGACCTCTTTCGCACCGGCCGCGGCCGCGCTCGACCGCACCGCCCGGCGCTCCAGCTCCGTGATCCCCGACGGCACTCCCACCACCACCCGCGGCTTGATGCGGAAGATCCGCTTCGACGTCACCGTACGCAAAAAATGGCGCAGCATGATCTCGGTGATGTCGACGTCGGCGATCACGCCGTCCTTGAGCGGCCGCACCGCCATGATCCCTTCGGGCGTACGACCGAGCATCCGCTTCGCCTCGAGCCCGATCCCCTTGATCCGGTTCGAGCCGCGCTCGACCGCCACGACCGAGGGCTCGTTGAGGATGATCCCTTCGCCCTTGATGTAGATCAGGGTGTTCGCGGTGCCGAGGTCGACGGCGATGTCGTTGACGGGGAGGAGTCTCCCGGAAGAAAACCAGCTCTTGAGCGCCATAACTCACCGCGTGCCCCTACCTCGGGGCGGGAGAGGGAGCAAACACGCGAGACCCACCGAGTCGGTGGGTCACGCCCTCGAACTCAATGGAAAGATTCAAGTTAACCCACGCCCAAACCCCGTGCAAGGTATGGGGCGGCCGCGTGGTCAGTGCCGGCCGGTGCTGCCGAACCCGCCCGTGCCGCGCACGCCGCCGGCGGGCAGCGCCTCGACGAGGTCCCAGTCGATCCGGCAAACCCGGGCGACGAGGAGCTGCGCGATCCGCTCACCGTGCGCGATGGTCTGGGGCGCGGGATCGAAGTTGATCATGGGGACGAGCAATTCGCCCCGGTAGTCACAGTCGATGGTGCCCGGCGCATTCGGCATACCGAGCCCCCGGTGAATCGCGAGCCCGGACCGTGGCCGGACCTGCGCCTCCGTGCCCTCCGGGAGTGCGATGGCGAGTCCTGTTGGCACGAGTGCGCGCCCAAGAGGGGGCAGTTCGATGTCCGGCCCCGCGTTCCTGAGATCAACGGCCGCCGAACCAGGCGTGGCGTACTCGGGCAGTGGCCACGCCTCGGGGTAGTGCGGCAGGCGGCGGATCAGGACGCGAACCGATTCCATTGGCGCCGGGTCGGGCGAGCCGCGCCCTAGAGTACGTCTTCGACCGGCGTGTACGGCAGGCCGAAGGCCTCCGCGACGCCGGGGTAGGTGACCTTGCCCTCGACCACGTTGACGCCGAGTGCGAGCGCGCGGTCGCCGCGGGCCGCCTCGCGCCACCCCTTCCCCGCGAGCGTCAGCACGTAAGGCAGCGTCGCGTTCGTGAGCGCGAGCGTCGAGGTGCGCGGCACCGCGCCGGGCATGTTCGCCACGCCGTAGTGGATCACGCCGTCGACGACGTAGATCGGGTCCTCGTGCGTCGTGGGGTGGATCGTCTCCACGCACCCGCCCTGATCGACGGCGACGTCGACGATCACGGCTCCCTCCTTCATGCGGGCGAGGTCGTCACGCCGCACGAGGTTGGGCGCCTTCTTGCCCGGGAGCAGCACCGCGCCGATCAGGAGGTCCGCCTGCTCGATCTGGGACAGGATGTTGTGCCGGTTGGAATAGACCAGCTTCACGTTGCGCGGAAGGACGTCCGCCAGGTAACGGAGCCGATTCAGCGAGACATCCAGCAGGACGACGTCCGCGCCGAGTCCGGCCGCCATCTTGGCCGCATTCGTCCCGACGACGCCACCGCCGATGACCACGACGCGGGCGGGCTCGACGCCCGGCACACCGCCGAGCAGCACGCCGCGGCCACCGAAGAACTTCTCCAGGTACTTGGCGCCCTGCTGCACGGCCAGTCGGCCGGCCACCTCGCTCATCGGGGTGAGGAGCGGCAGCTCGCCCGTCGGGAGCTGGACCGTCTCGTAGGCGATCCCCGTCGCGCCCGAGTCCATGACCGCACGCGTGAGCGCCTCGGATGCGGCAAAGTGGAAGAAGGTGAAGATGATCTGGCCGTCGCGCATGAGCGGCCATTCGGGCTCGATCGGCTCCTTCACCTTGACGATCATCTCCGCGCGACTCCAGACCTCCTCGGCGCTGTCTACGATCGTCGCACCCGTCCGCTCATACGCCTCGTCATCGAAGCCGCTCCCTACACCGGCGCCTCGCTCGACGAGAACGGTGTGACCAGCGTTGACGAGGGCATCCGAGCCGGCGGGAACCAGGGCGACCCGGTTCTCGTTGGCCTTGATCTCCTTCGGCACTCCGATGATCATGTCGTCGCTTCCGTGAGAGAGTCGTCTCAGCCGTGCGGCCCCAGCCGGACGCCGACCTGTCGGTCCGGGTCGAAGCACTCCGCCGCGACCGCGGCAACGTCATCCAGCGTCACGGCATCCAGGCGGGCCATCAGCTCTTCCAGCGTCAGGAACGGCTCCTCGTAGAGTCCGTAACCCGCAAGCCTCTGAAGTCGAGCGCCGCTGGACTCGAGCGATATCACGAGTTGACCTTTGACCTGCCCCTTCGCGTCCTCCAGCTCTTCTGCGGTGAGGCCGGTGCGCGCCAGGCGCGCGAGCTCTTCGCGCAGCACCGCCTCCGCCCGATCCGCCCATTCGTGCCGCGTGCCGACGTAGACGCCTGCGATCCCGGCTTCGGCGTAGAATGATTGGAAGGAAAAAACCGTGTAGGCCAGCCCCAACTCCTCGCGCACGCGCTGGAAGAGTCGGGAGCTCATCCCACCGCCGAACGCGCTGGAGAGGAGGACCAGCGCGTAGCGCCGCGGGTCCCGGTGGCCGAACGTGTGCGAGCCCAGCACGATGTGCGTCTGCGCCGTGCTCCGCTCCACGCGCAGCGACTTCCCCTCCGCGGGCGTCGGCAGGGGGACCGGGACGGCCTCCGCTCCGTTCGGCGCATCCGCGAACAATTCCGCGACGCGGTCGACCAGCTCGCAGTGCCGGACGCTCCCTGCCGCCGCCACGACCAGGTTGGGCCGTCGATACCGCTGCTCGTGCAGCCCGCGAAGGTCCTCGGCGCTCAGCCGGCCGACCGTCTCACGCGTGCCCAGGATCGGGTAGCCGTACGGATGGTCGCCCCAGAGCGCCTGCGAATGGAGCTCGAAGACCAGGTCGTCCGGCGTGTCCTCGACGGTCGAGATCTCCTCGAGCACGACCTCGCGCTCGAGCTCCAGGTCCTGTTCCCGGAACAAGGGGTGGAGGACCATGTCCGCGAGCACGTCGAGCGCGATGTCGAAGTGCTCGTCCAGGACCCGCGCGTGGTAGGCGGTGTGCTCGCGCGTCGTGTACGCGTCGAGTGAGCCGCCGAGCCGCTCGAGCACGAGGGCGAGGTCCTTCGCGCTCCGCCTCTCGGTCCCCTTGAAGACCATGTGCTCGACGAGGTGGCTCGCGCCGAGCTCCGCAGACGACTCGTGCACCGAGCCGCTGCGGACCCACACGCCCACGGACACCGAGCGGACCCCCGGCATCTCCTCGCTGAGGACCAGCAATCCGCCCGGCAGTTCTTCGCAGGCGAACCGATCCCGCGTCACTCCTGTTCCTGGAGCGCGGCCTTGCGGGAGAGCCGGAGCCGCCCCTTCTCGTCGATCGATAGGAGCTTGACCTTCGTCGTGTCGCCCTTCTTGAGCACGTCCTCGGTCTTCTCCGTCCGGCCCTCCTGGAGCTCCGAAATGTGGCAGAGCCCCTCGACGCCCGGGAGGATCTCGACGAACGCACCGAACGTCGTCGTGCTCTTGACCACGCCTTCGTAGATCCGCCCGATCTCGGGCTCCTGCACGATCGCGCCGATCATCTCCCGCGCGCGCTCGCCGCCTTCCGCGCTCACGCTCGCGATCGTGACCAGCCCCGAATCGTCGATGTTGATCTCGGCGCCCGTCTCATCCTGGATCGAGCGGATCGTCTTCCCCTTCGGACCGATGACCTCGCCGATCTTGTCGGGGTTGATCTGCATCGTGATGATCCGCGGCGCGTAGCGCGACAGCTCGCTGCGCGGCGACGCCATCGCCTGATCCATCACGTCCAGGATGTAGAGACGGCCCTTGCGCGCACGCTCGAGCGCCTCGCGCATGATCTCGATGGTGAGCCCCTCGATCTTGATGTCCATCTGGATCGAGGTGACGCCCTCACGGGTGCCGGCGACCTTGAAGTCCATGTCGCCGAGCGCGTCCTCGAGGCCGAGGATGTCCGTCAGGATCGCGACCTTGTCGCCTTCCTTGATCAGCCCCATCGCGACGCCCGCACAAGAAGCGCGGATCGGGACGCCGGCATCCATGAGCGCGAGGCTCGCGCCGCAGACCGAGGCCATCGAGCTCGAGCCGTTCGACTCGAGGATGTCGCTGACCACGCGGATCGTGTAGGGGAAGTCCTCGTAAGCCGGCAGCAGCGGCTGGATCGCGCGCTCGGCGAGTGCGCCGTGTCCGATCTCGCGGCGGCTCGTCCCCCGCACCGGCTTCGCCTCGCCCGTCGAGAAGGGCGGGAAGTTGTAGTGCAGCATGAACGACTTCGACGTCTCCTGCGGCACGTCGATCGTGTCGATCCGCTGCTCGTCCGAGCTGGTCCCGAGCGTCACGACCGCGAGCGCCTGCGTCTGCCCGCGCGTGAAGAGGGCCGAGCCGTGCGTGCGCGGCAGGACGCCGACCTCGCAGGTGATCGGCCGGATCTCGTCGACGCCGCGGCCGTCCGCGCGCTCGCCCCGCTCGAGGATCTGCTGGCGCATCACGCGCTTCTCGATGTCCGAGAGCACGTTCCCGATCGCGCCCTCCTGCTCCGGGAACTCCTCGGCCAGTGCGGCCTGGACGTCCTCGCGCAGCGTAGCCAGCGCCTGGTTGCGCTCGGCCTTGTCCTTCAGGTTCAGCGACTCGCGGACCCGCTCCTCCGCGAGTTCCTCGACCCGGGCCCGGAGCTCCTCCGGGATCTCGACCCGAACCCACTCCATCTTCGGGACCGAGACGTCCTTGAGGAACTCCTTCTGGATCTCGATCAGCTCACGGATCCCCTCGTGCGCGACGAGGAGCCCTTCGGCGATGTCCTCCTCGGGCACCTCGACCGCGCCGCCCTCGACCATCGTGATCGCCGTCTCCGTCCCGGCCACCACGATGTCCAGGTCACTGAACTGGAGCTGCTGGAACGTCGGGTTCAGGACCCACTGCCCCTCGATCCGCCCGATCCGCACCGCGGCGACGGGGCCGGCGAACGGGATCTTCGACATGTTCAACGCCGCCGACGAGCCGAGGAGGCCGAGCACGTCCGCATCGTTCTCCTGGTCCGCCGACAGCACGTTGATGAAGAGCTGCGTCTCGTACAGGAAGCCGTCGGGGAAGAGCGGGCGCACCGGCCGGTCGATCTGGCGGGCCGAGAGGATCTCCTTCTCGCTCGGACGACCTTCGCGCTTGATGAACCCGCCTGGGATCTTCCCTGCCGCATAGCTCTTCTCACGGTACTCGACCGTGAGTGGGAAGAACGGCAGCGACGTCGGCGAATCCTGAACCGTGGCCGTGCACAGCACCACCGTCTCCCCATACTGGACCAGGCACGCGCCGTGCGCCTGCCGCGCCATCCGCCCGGTTTCCAGGATCAGCTTCCGCCCCGCAAATTCTCGCTCGATTCTGTGCATTGCCTCTTTTCCGTTCGCTCTTGCGCCTCAGCCCTACCGCACGCCGCTTGGGCCGATCAGTACCGCAGGCCCAGCTCCTGGATCAGCGACCGGTACCGCTCGATGTCCGTCCGCTTCAGGTAATCGAGCAGACGACGCCGCTTGCCCACGAGGAGCATGAGACCACGCCGGCCGTGATGATCCTTCTTGTGAACCTTGAAGTGCTCGGTCAGCTCGTTGATCCGCGCCGTGAGAAGAGCGATCTGGACGGGGGCGCTGCCGCGGTCGTTGGGGTGAAGCTGGAACTTCTGGATGATCTGCTCTTTGTCGATTGCCATGATTCTCGTGCCTCCGCGAGAGTCTACGCTGGTCGGGAAGCGATACGCTTCTGTTTTCGAACAACCCATTACATTAGCACACCTTCACACCCCTGGCAAGCGCCGCCACCCGACGCGAAGAGGGCGCGGGCGCGCGCGCTGTCGTCGTCCATCGCCGCGATCAGTTCGGCAACACCGGAGAATGCACGGACTTCGCGGATGCGACCGCAAAAGGCGATCTCGATCGTGCGGCCGTAGAGGTCGCCTTCGAAATCGAAGATGTGCAGCTCGATGGTCGGCGGCTCGCCGGCGAAGGTCGGCCGCGGCCCGAGGTGGAGCACGCCGTCGCGCTCGCGGTCTCCGACGCCGCGTGCCCGGACGGCGTAGATCCCCTCGAGGGGGATGAGCTTGTCGGGATCGTCGACGGCGATGTTGGCGGTCGGGTAGCCGAGATCCTTGCCGCGCCCGGCTCCCTTGACGACGGTTCCGCGGAGCGAGTACGGCCGACCGAGCGTGCGCGCCGCTTCCACGACGTCGCCCTCGGCCAGGGCGTTGCGGATCCGGGTGGAGGACACGGGCGCGCCCGCGATCTCGAGTGCGGGGACGACGTCGACGCCGAATCCGAGCTCGGCTCCGATCTCGCGCAGCGCGTTCACGTCACCCGCGCGGCCGCGTCCGATGCCGTGGTCGTAGCCCATGACGAGGTGGGCCATGCCGTAGCGGCCGATCAGGATCTCCTCGACGAAGCGCCGCGGGGAATAGCTCGCCAGCTCGTGGTTGAAGGGAAGCGTGTGAACCTCGTCCAACCCGGCAGCGGCGAGGAGTTCCTGCTTCTCCTCGAGCGTCGTGAGCCGGCGCGGGGCGTGCTCCGGCCGCACGACCCGGAGCGGGTGCGGCTCGAAGGTCACGACCACGGCGCGCAGGCCCCTCATCTCTGCCTGCCGGCGGACCTCGGCCAGTACGGCCCGGTGGCCGAGGTGCACGCCATCGAAGGTACCTACGGTAACGACGGCGTCCCGGCCGCGCGGTGCGCCGGCACGCTCGTCGGCATCGAAATCAGCGTTCATGCAAGAACCTTCCGCGGCCGGAGCCGCTGGTCGTCGAACTCACCGATCGCGAGGAGTGCGCCCTCGTGGGCGATCGCGACCGGCCCGGGCCTGCCCGGCCGGTCTCCCCGCCAGGAGAGCGGCCGGCCGTGTCGCAGCGCGGCGGCGCCGGGGGCATCCACATCGACGCGTGGCAGGTGCGACAGGGCATCGAGCATGGAGAGCCACGCCGCGTCGGTCGCGTCAGGGTCGCCGAGCCGGTCGAGCGGCACGGCGTCGGCGACACTGTGGCGACCGATGGCGGTGCGGCGCAAGGCGCGCAGGTGCCCGCCGACGTCGAGCGCCGCGCCCACGTCGCGTGCGATCGCGCGGATGTAGGTCCCGCTCGAGCATTCGACCTCGAAGGTCACGTCCGGGAGGTCGACTTCGAGGACGTCGATGCGGAAGATCTCGACCTCGACCGGCTCTAAGCGTACCTCCTCGCCCCGGCGGACCCGGTCGTACGCGCGTTCACCCGCGACCTTCTTGGCCGAGAACGCCGGCGGCACCTGCTGGATGCGGCCGACCTGCGCACGAAGCGCCTCGACGACCCGGTCGCGATCGAGCGCACGCCACCCATCCGATTCGTAAACCGTCGAACCCGTCAGGTCGCCCGTGTCCGTGGAGGCGCCGAGCCGCATCCGCGCCCGATACGTCTTCGGCAAGTCGATCAGGTACTCGGCAATGCGGGTCGCGTTCCCGATGCAAAGCAGGAGGAGACCCGAAGCGAAGGGGTCGAGCGTGCCGGTGTGTCCGATGCGACGGATGCCGAGGGCCCGGCGGGCAGCGGCGACGACGTCGTGGGAAGTCGGCCCCCCCGGCTTGTCCACCGGCAGGACGCCGGAACGGCTAACGTTCATCCTCGGCGTCCGTACCGGCCTCGTCCTCTTCCTGCCGACCCTGCTCGGTCGCTTCCCTGAGGAGCTGCTCGATCCGCATCGCGTGTTCGAGGCCGCGGTCGAGCTCGAAGTGCAGTTCCGGAGCCCGCCGAATGCGCAGGCGCCGCCCCAGTTCGCCGCGAATGAAGGGCGCAGCTGCGCGGAGTCCCTCCAGCGTCTGCTGCTGCTCGTCTTCGCTCCCGGATGCCAGGACGTACGCCCGCGCAAACGTCAGGTCCGGCGACGCCTCGACCATCGTGACCGTCGGCGATCCGACCCGCGGGTCCTTCACCTCGTTACGAACGATGTCCGTGATCTCTCGCTTGAACTGCTCGTTCAGCCGCTCCATCCGCCGGCTTCCCATGGCTCCCCCCTTCCCTTTACAGGCCGATTCCACCGGCCCGATGCAAAGCGGCGGCCGGCCCATCCCGGGCCGGCCGCCCGTCGCATCAATAGAACGTGCGGTAGCTGTCGATGATCCGTGCGCGCGCCTCTCCGGCGACGAGCCGGTCCGCGCTCTCCAGCACGGCGTCCGCGTGGCCGCGGGCTGTGGCCACGACGCAAGCGGTCAGCTCCGCGCGCTGCCACGCGTCGTGATGGCCCGTCTCCGCGACCGATACGTTGAACCGGTTGTGGAGACGGTCCTTCAGACTCTTGACCACGCTCCGCTTTTCCTTCAGCGACTGGCAGCCGTAGATCTCCAGCTCCCAGGCGATGACGCCGATGACCACGGCTCGTGCGACTCCTCGGCCGGGCGCGACGGCGTGGGCTCAGGCGCCCTCGCCGGCGCCAGGCGCGTTCGCCAGCGTACGGGCCACCTCCTCGACGCGGAAGCATTCGATCAGGTCACCGACCTTCACGTCGTTGTAGCCCTGAATGTTGAGGCCGCACTCGAAGCCCTCGCGCACCTCGCGGACGTCGTCCTTGAAGCGCTTCAGGCTGCCGAGCTCGCCCTCGTAGATCTGTACGCCGTCGCGGATCAGGCGCACGCGGCCCCTGCGTTCGATGACCCCTTCGGTCACGTAGCAGCCGGCCACCGTCCCGACGCGCGGGACCTTGAAGATCTGCCGGACCTCGGCCATGCCGAGCATGACCTCGCGCTCCTCCGGCGCGAGCATCCCCTCCATCGCGGCGCGCACGTCCTCGACCGCCTCGTAGATGATGCTGTAGAGGCGGATGTCGACGCCTTCGCGCTCGGCCGTCGCGCGTGCGTCCGGCGTCGGCCGCACGTGGAAGCCGATGATGATCGCCCCGGCCGTCGTGGCCAGCAGCACGTCCGACTCGTTGATCGCACCGACGGCCCTGTGGATCACGTCCACCTGGACTTCCGGCGTCGAGAGCTCCTCGAGCGCGTCCGAGAGCGCCTGGACCGAACCGTCCACGTCACCCTTGATGATGACGTTGAGCTGCACCGTCTCGCCCTGGGCGAGGAGCTTGCTCAGGTCGGTCAGCTTGACGCCGCGGCTCTTGATCCGGAGCTGCTTCTCACGCTCCAGCCGCTGGCGCGTCTGCGCGATGGCGGCCGCCCGGTCACCGTCCATGACGAGCAGCGAATCACCCGCCTGCGGCACACCCGACAGGCCGAGGACCTGGACCGGGATCGCCGGGCCCGCCTCCTCGACGTGGTTGCCGCGTTCGTCCAGCATCGCGCGCACGCGGCCGTCGTAGAGTCCGCAGACGAACGAGTCGCCCACGCGCAGCGTGCCGGCGGTCACGAGCACGGTCGCGACCGGCCCCTTGCCGATGTCGAGCTGCGCCTCGATGACCGTCCCCTGCGCCGGGCGCTGCGGGTTCGCCTTCAGCTCGAGGATCTCCGCCTGCAGGAGGATCTTCTCCATCAGGTCGGCCATCCCCTGCCCCGTCTTGGCGCTGACCTCCGCGGCCAGCACGTCGCCGCCGAACTCCTCGACCATGACCCCGTGCTGGAGGAGCTCCTGCTTCACCTTCATCGGGTTCGCGGTCGGCTTGTCGATCTTGTTGATCGCGACGACGATCGGCACGCCCGCGTTCCGCGCGTGGCTGATCGCCTCGATCGTCTGCGGCATGACCGAGTCGTCCGAGGCCACGACCAGCACGACGACGTCGGTGACCTCGGCGCCGCGGGCACGCATCGCGGTGAACGCGGCGTGACCCGGCGTGTCGAGGAACGTCATCGAGCGACCGTCTTCCAGCTTGACGTGGTACGCACCGATGTGCTGCGTAATGCCACCCGACTCGCCCGCGATCACGTTCGTCTTGCGGATGTAGTCGAGGAGCGACGTCTTCCCGTGGTCGACGTGGCCCATGACCGTGACGACCGGCGGCCGCGGAACGAGGTCCTCGGGCCGGTCCTCGACCTCCAGCTCCTCGTCCAGCTCCGCGCCGTACTCCTCCTCGCGCATCGCCTTGAAGCCGAACTCGTCGAGGAGCAGCTCGATCTGGTCGAAGTCCAGCCGCTGGTTGATCGTGACCATGAGACCGAGGTTCTTGAACGCGCTCGCCACGATCTCCGTCGGCGAGCGGTCGATCAGCTCGGCCAGCTCGGCGACCGTCAGGAACTCGTTGACGCGAATCGTGCGCGCCTCCTCGGCACGGATCCGCTCGCGCTCGGCCTCCCGCTCCTGGCGGCTGACCGGCTCCTCGCGGCGATGACGGCGCTTCCGCCCGCTCGACTTCAGCTCCGCCATGACCCGCTGGATGTTCTCCTGCACGGCGCCCTGGTCGACACGACGCTGCTTCTTCTTGCGGCGCTCCTTCTTGCGCCGACCATCCGCCGTGAAGCCCTCGGCCTGGATGCGAACCTGGCCGCCCGGACCGGCGCTCGCCGCCGGAGCCGGCGCCGCGGGACGCGGCGGCAGCGTGAGTCCCTCGGTCACACGGCGCGGACGACGCGGCGCCCGCTCCGCGGCCGGGGCCGGAGCCGGGCGCGCCGGCTCGGGCGCCTGCTCCGCCGGCTCGGGCTCGGCCGCTTCCTCCTCGGGCTCCTGAGCTTCGGCTTCGGCCTCAGGCTCGGCTTCGGCCTCCGCGGCCGGCGCCTCCGCCTCCGCCTCCGGAGCGGAGACGACCTCCTCGACGGCCTCAGCCGCCGGCGCCTCCGCCTCGGCGGCCGGCGCCGCCTCCTCCTCGCCCGCCACCGGGTGCGCCGGGCCAGGGCTGCTCACCACCACGGTGGTCCCCGTCGGCTCGTCCCCGCCCGTCGTGACCAGCTCGGCGCCCCGCTCGGCCGCCTCTTCGGCGCGCTCGGCGGCGAGCTGCTCGGCCGCATCTGCCGTGGGCGAGGCCGACGAATCGGCGGCCGTCACCTCGGGCGCGACCTCCTCACGGCGCCGACGACGCCGACGACGCGTACCGGCCTGCGCGTCTTCCATCACGGCTTCGATGACCTCTTCCGCGTTGGTGAGGCCCGCACGCCGCTCTCGCTCGAAGCGCGCACGCAGCCTGGCCACGACGGCGTCCTCGACCTGGGACGCCTCGCTCCGCACGGAGACACCCATCTCCCTCAGGAGCTGGATGAGGCTCTCAGCCGGTACGTTGAACTCCTTCGCTACTTCGTAGACGCGCATAACCTTTTGCACCACCTCTCGAATAACTCACGAACTCTGCCCGGGCTCCGCCTCGATCAGGGCCTTTAGCCGATCGGCGAACGCCGCATCGGTCACCCCGACGGCGCTCAGCGGCGAACGGCCGACGGCGGCACCCAGCGCATCGCGGCTTGCCGCCACGACGTACTCGATGCCGCGCCTGTCCAGGAGAGGCAGGAGCTTCTCCTTCGCGTTGGCCGAAGCATCCGCGGCGATGAGGACCAGCCGCAGCCGCCTGCCACGAGCCGCCTCACGTACCCGTTCCGTACCCGGCACGATGGCGCCCGCGCGAGCGGCGAGCCCGAGCAGCCGCAACGCGGCCTCAGGCGCCGGGCTCCTCCTCGCCATCCTCCGACGACTCGCTGTCCGCCGGCTCGTCGAGCTTCAGGCCGAGAATCTCGGCCGCGACCTCGCGGGCTTCGGCCAGCTCGGCCTCCGTCGGTCCCGACTCCGTCGCTTCGGCCGAAGCCGGCTCCTCCTCGGTCAGTTCATCGATGATACGGATGATCGTGTCCGCGTCCTCCGGGCCGATGCCCGGCACCCGCAGCAGATCCTCGCGCTCGAGATCGATGATGTCGAGGAATGTATTATACCCCGCAGCCTCCAGTGCGGCCACGGTCGCGGCCGTCAAGTCCAGCTCGCGCAGCGGGAAGTCCGCCATCTCGAAATCGCCGCCGCCGAAGAGCGCCTCGTCCGCGCCCCGCTCCAGCCACTCACGGCTGCCGTAGAGGTCGATCTGCCAGCCGATGAGCTGGCTGGCCAGCCGGACGTTCTGCCCGTTGCGCCCGATCGCCAGCGAAAGCTGGTCCTCGTCGACGATCGCCGTGATGACTCGCCGCGACGAATCGCTGATCACCTTGGCCACCTTCGCCGGAGCCAGCGCGCGCCGGGCGAAGATCTCCGGGTCCGGGTGCCACGGCACGATGTCGATCCGCTCGCCGCCCAGCTCGCTCACGACCGCCTGCACGCGAGCGCCCTTCAGCCCCACGCACGCGCCGACCGGATCGATCGACTCGTCGCGGGACGTGACCGCCAGCTTGCTGCGGCCGCCGACCTCGCGCGCGATCCCCTTGATCTCGACGATCCCCTGATAGATCTCGGGGACCTCGAGCTTGAAGAGCGCGGCCACGAACATCGGGTCGGCCCGCGAGAGGATCAACCGCGGCCCCTTCGACGTCTCCTCCACCCGCTTGAGCACCGCGCGGATCGGCTCGCCCTGGCGGAACCGCTCGCGCGGGTTCTGCTCCTTCCACGGGATGATGGCGTCGGCCTCACGGGCCTTGTTCAGCATGACCACGATCTTGCCGCGCTCGACCTGCTGGACCTCGCCGCTCAGCAGCTCGCCGATCCGGTCGGCGAACTCGTCGCGGATCTTGTTGCGCTCGCCCTCACGAACACGCTGGATGATCCGCTGCTTCGCCGCCATCACCGCGTTGCGGCCGAACTCGGCGAATTCGACCGGGATCTCGAGGATGTCGCCGATCTCGAACTCCGGGTCATCCCACCGCGCCTCCTCGAGGGAGATCTGACGCGCCGGGTCCTCGACCTCGGCGACGACCTCCTTCAGCACAGTGATCTGGATGTTGCCGGACTCCTCGTCGATCCGGATCTCCGCCTCGACCGTCGCACCGAAACGCCTGGCCAGCGCCGCCATGATGCCGTCGCGGATCAGATCGTGCAGATCCTCGCGCGACAGGTTCTTGTTCGCGATCATGTCGCGGAACGCCGCCAGCACCTGCGTCGTGTTCGCCATATCCCTTCCTGCTGGATCTTGCTCGCCCGCCGGAACCCTCCCCAAAGGGGCTACTTCCAGCGGAACACCAGATGAGCCCGCGTGACTTCCTCGCGGGGTATCTCCACCACCTCGCCGTCGTCGAGACGGAGCCGGATCCGCTCATCGCCTTCCGGTCCGCCCAGACCGAGCAATTCGCCCTGCAAGCGACGGCTGCGCCCGGCCAACGGCTGCGGCCCCTTGAGCGCGACCTCGCGCCCTGCAAAGCGCTCGAAGTCGCGCGGCCGGACCAGCGGCCGCTCGACGCCGGGCGACGAGACCTCGAGCACGTAGCGGCCGCCCAGCTCCGGGCGACTGTCCAGGAGCGGCTCGAGTTCGCGCGTCACTCGCGCACAGTCCTCGAGCGTGACTCCCTTCCCCGGCTCCGCGTCGGGCCGGTCGATTCGGATCCTGAGGATCGGCCGTGTCCGTGAGCCGGTCCGTTCCAGCTCGACGAACTCGTACCCCAACTCCTCGATCCGGGCCTCCAACTGCTGCTCGAGCTCGCTCGCGGCCATACCGTCGCAATCAATAAAAAAGTGGGGGTGCGTCCCCCACTTCTCACCCGGGCCGCGGCAATGGCGGCCCGACTCCAACTGGAGTCAATATAACACCATCGGGCAACCGATGCAAGCCATCCGTGTGGCCGTGCGGCCTCATGCAATTTCTTCGATGTCCGCGCCCCAGCTCACCTCGACGGCCCCACGGAGCGAGCACGCGGTCGGGCACTTCTCCTGGTGCCTGGCGAGTGCGCGCTCGACCGTTTCGCGCGTCCCGGACGGGATGCGCAGCGTGTAGTGGACGTGAATGCGGGTCAGGACCGGCACGCCGTCCCGGACTTCGTTGATTCCCTCGGCGATCGCCCGGATCGCCCCCGGCTCGAGGTGCACCTTGCGCACGGCGAGTGCACCGTTGAGCGTGCCGAGCATTCAGCCGCCGGTCGCGGCGACGATGTAGTCGACGGGGAGCGGCAGGTCCGGCTCGGCGTCGAGGCCGAAGTGGCGCTTGATCGGCCCGTGGACGCCGAACTCGAAGGTGGTCCCGGTGCCGAGCGTGGCGCGGCGGTGCACGCCGCGTACGATCTCGATCTCCGATCGTGCGCGGTAGAAGGGTTCGCTCATCGTCGCGTCCTCCTTTTCGAGAGGGGGAGTTCAGGGCCGCGCGGGCGCGTCGTTCGCGGCCTCGGACGCCGGCTCGTACCCGTCGCACCGGAGCACGGGGAGCCGGGGGTAGCGCGGAAAGCGAGGCTCGGTTCTGGACCGTTCGCAGAGCCGGAACCGGGAACCCCTGCGGTTCTCGATCACGCGCGAGTGGCGGCAATCACGGCAGAGCCCGGGCGGCGTCGGCATCATGGGCTGTTCGCCGGCTTCACGGGCGGATCGCGATGAATCCGACCTGCCGCTCCGCGCACCCGGCGCGGTGGGAGAAGAACGGCGAATCCCCGCAGCGGGTGCAGAAGGCGGAGGTCGTGATGTGCGCCGGGTCGACGCCCGCGGCCTCGGCGCGGTGCGCCGCAATGGCGCGCAGGTCGACCGGCGCGTTGTGGTCGGGCCTTTCCAGTCCGAGCGCCTCGTGCACCTCCGGCCCGACCTCGTAGCACCTGCCGCAGATGGCGGGGCCAAAGTGGACATGGAAGCTCGATGGCTCCGAGCCGGTCATGCGGGCCAGCGTCTCGAGCCCCGCCTCGACCGCGCCCGCGGCCACGCCGCGCCAGCCCGCGTGCACGGCGGCGACTGCGCGCGGCTCCGGCGAGACGATGAAGACCGGCACGCAGTCGGCCACGGAAACGGTGAGCAGCGTCCCCGGGGCCGTGGTCGCGTGCCCGTCGGCGTCATCGGCGACGAGCATGCCCGCGGGGCCATCGTGGTGCAAGAGGACGCGGGCGCCGTGGACCTGGCGCGCGTACACCGCCCGGGGGCACTCCGTCGCCTCACGCAGCGCGCGCCAGCGCTCCATCACCCGCCCGACCGGCTCGCCGCCGAAGAGGCGCAGGTCGAAGGGTTCGGCTCCGTCGCCGCGTGCGGTGGTCCCTTGCACGAGCCAGGGGAAGCGCTCGGCCCATGCGGGGTGGCCGAAGGCCGGAATTCCGATCGAGAGCGGGGTCTCGCGGATGGCGTGCACCGTTGCGGCCGGTCCGTCCATTCGTCGCGTGGCGCGCCGGTCGGGGACTACTCGTCGACCGGGATGGTGCGGGCCCCGCCGCCCCTGCCCTCCAGCTCGGCGACGCGGCTCTCGAGCGCCGAAACGCGGTCGCGCAGCGCGTCGAAATCCCGGCGCGGCACGAAGTCGAGTCGCTCGCGCGTCTCCTCGACCGCGCGCTGCGCCCGCTCCATGGTCGAGCGGACCGCCTCCTTCGCCCGCTCGGGCGAAATGTCGCTGCGCTCGCGCAGGTCCTCGATCGTCTCCTCGATCGCGTCCTTGAAGGCGGAGAGGATGCCCGTCGTCGCACGGATCCACTCGCGCGTCGCCTCGCGTGCACTCTGCCAGTCGTCCGACATGACGGCCTCCAGCGCTCAGGGTTCTCTTGAATCGAAGCGTTCGATCCGCGCACCGAGCCCTTTGAGGCGCTCGTCGATGCGCTCGTAGCCGCGCTCGATCTGCCCGATGTTGAAGATGTGGCTCTGCCCCTCGGCGCCGAGCGCGGCGATCAGGAGCGCCATTCCGGCGCGGATGTCGGGGCTCTCGACGACGCCGGCGTGGAGCCGCGACGGACCGACGACGACGGCGCGGTGCGGGTCGCAGAGCACGATCCGCGCTCCCATCCCGATGATCTTGTCGGCGAAGAACATGCGCGACTCGAACATCTTCTCGTGGATCAGGATCGTGCCCCGGCACTGCGTGGCCACGACGAGCGCGATCGAGGTGAGGTCGGCCGGGAACGCGGGCCACGGTCCGTCGTCGATCTTCGGGATGTGACCGCCGAGGTCCATCCGGATCTCCCGATCCTGATCCGCAGGGACGAACAGGTCCTTGCCGCGGACCTCGCAGCGGATACCGAGGCGCTCGAAGGCGAGCAGCGTCGAGTCGAGATGTTCGATCGCGGCGTCCTCGATCGTGATCTCGCCGCGGGTGACCGCGGCGAGACCGATGAAGGAGCCGACCTCGATGTGGTCGCTCCCGATGCGGAACTCGCACCCGTGCAGGCGCTCGACGCCCTCGATCTCCAGGATGTGGGTCCCGATCCCGGAGATGCGCGCGCCCATTGCGTTCAGCATGTGACACAGGTCCTGCACGTGCGGCTCGGCGGCGGCGTTGCGCAGCCGGGTGGTGCCCCTGGCGAGGACCGCGGCCATGATCGCGTTCTCGGTCGCCGTCACACTCGGCTCGTCGAGGAAAACGTCGGCGCCGCACAACCCGTCGGTCTCGATTCGGTAGCCGCCCACGCTCTCGACACGCGCGCCGAGCTTGGACAGGGCGAGGAAATGCGTGTCGACGCGCCGCCGACCGATCACGTCCCCGCCCGGGAGCGGAAGCAGCATGCGACCGACCCGGGCGAGCATCGGCCCGGCCAGGAGGATGGATGCGCGGATCCGCGCCGCGAGGCCCGGGTCGAGCTCGGTCTCGCGCACATCGGCCGCGTGGATGCGGACGCGGTTCGGACCCAACCATTCACTCTGCACACCGAGCACGCCCAGGAGCTCGATGAGCGTCCGCACGTCCCGGATGTCGGGGACGTTGTCCAGCACGACGGGCTCGTCGGTGAGCAGCGTCGCGGCGAGTACGGGGAGTGCGGCGTTCTTGTTGCCCGCGGGGCGGATCGTGCCCCGAAGCGGGTAACCGCCTTCAACGACGAATTTCGGCATCTCTCCTCTCCATGGGAGGCGCTCTTTGACGCCTCGACCGGGAACATACCGGGACCGGTACGAAGACGTCAATTCGGCGCTCAGGTCACATGGATGCGCACTCTGAGCGGTGCACCCTCGATCCCGAGCACGTTGACCATGGTCCTGTCGCCGATCCGGTTGAATTGGAGCGAGATGCGGCTGTCTGCGACCTCCATGCGCAGCAGGTCGAGGAAACGGAGGCGCGGAGGCAGGTACGGCTCGACGAGCTGGATCACACCGCCCACGCCATCGGGCTCGATGCCGAGGAGCCCCTGGAGGACGAGGAAGAGCGCGCCCGCGGCCCAGGCCTGGGGCGAGCAGGAGACCGGGTAGGCGACGGGTGCATCGGTCTCGCCGCGCCACATCCCGCAGAACAGCTCGGGGAGGCGGTGGTAGCGGAAGTGGAGTGCGGCCTCGAAGAGCGCCTCGAGCACGATCGACGCCTCGCGGCGCAGGCCGTAGCGGGCGAGGCCGAGGGCGACGATCGCGTTGTCGTGCGGCCAGATCGTACCGTTGTGGTAAGACAGCGGATTGTAAATCGGCTGGTGGCGCGCGAGCGTGCGGATCCCCCAACCCGAGAACATCTCGTCGCCGAGGAGGACCTCGGCCATGCGGCGGGCCTGGCCGCGCGACGGCACGCCCGACCAGAGGAGGTGTCCCGGGTTCGACGTGATGGTGGGGATCGGTCGCTTTCGTCCGTCCAGCGCGAGGGCGTAATAGCCCTGCTCCTCGAGCCAGAACGCTTCATTGATCCGGTCGCGAAGTTCGGCGGCCTCGGCCGTGAGGCGGTCCGCGCGCTCGAAATCACCGAGTGCGCGGTAGACCTCCGCCATCTGTAGCTTGGCGTCGTAGACGTAGCCCTGGACCTCGACCAGGGCGATCGGCGGCTCGGGCTGGCTGCCGTCGGGGAAGGAGACGCCGTCGCCGGAGTCCTTCCATCCCTGGTTGACGAGCCCGTGGCGCGAGCGCGGGGCGTACTCGACGAAGCCGTCGCCGTCGCGGTCGCCATAGGCGTCGATCCAGTAGAGCGCGCGCTCGGCCACGGGCAGCAGCTCACGCGCCAGTTCGAGGTCGCCGGTCCAGCGCACGGTCTCGCCGAGGAGCACGAGGAAGAGCGGCGTCGCATCGACGCTGCCGTAGTACGGCACGTGCGGGATCTCCATGCAAGCAGCCATCTCGCCGCGGCGCAGCTCGTGGAGGATCCTGCCCGGCTCTTCTTCTGTCCAGTCGTCCTCGGTCCTCCCCTGGAATTCGGCAAGGAATCGGAGCGTGTCGCGCGCGAGCCCCGGCCGGATCATGAGCGTCTGGAGACAGGTGATGATCGAGTCCCGGCCGAACGGCGCGGTGAACCACGGGATCCCGGCACAGATCGCCGTGCGTCCCTCCCAGTCGATGGTGAGCGCGCGCAGATCGGTGATCGACTGGCGGAGCGCCGTGTTGAAGAATTCGTCGTCGGCCCGGATCACGGTCGAGGAGCCGTGCCAGTAGTCGTACGAGGTTCGGACCTCCCGGAATCGTTCGCCGAACGGGAGCGCGGGCACGCGCACGCGTCGCTCATCGAAGAGCGGGATGATCCACGCCTCGAGCTCGACGGCATCCTTGGGACGCAGGTGGAAGACCCAGCGTGCGCGATGAGATTCCAGGACCGTCGGAGTCAGCGAAAAGTCGAGGACCGTGCGACGGATGCGGCCGTCGCGCCCCTGGTACGCCCAGACGACCTCGCGGTCGCCGACCTGGGGCTTGAAGTACTGCCCGCGCCTCTCGCGCTTTGCGCCGCGCACCTCGAAGATGTCCGCGTAGTCGGCGGCGAAGCTCAGCTCGATCCAGAACTCGACCTCGCGGCCCATGTAGTTGGTCAGGATGAGCCGGTCGGTCATGAACCGGTCGAGGAGCTGTTCGCGGCGCAGGTGGAGGAAGTTCTTCGGCTCGGAAAACAGTCCGCCGAACTCCCGATCGGTCGCGGTCAGGTCGATCTGGGAGGCGAAGACGCGCGCGGCCTGGGAGCTCAGCACGTCGGGTCGGCCGGCGGCGGTCGTCAGGTCGTAGTGGCTGAGGAAGCGCGTGTCCTCGAGGAAGAGGCCGAGCTCGCATGCGCCGGGCGGCGCGACGTTCCCAGCCGCATCGGTCAGCAGGAACAGGCTGCCTTCCTTCAGCACGAGCTCCGTGCTGGCGAGCGTCTGCGCCTCGCAGCCGATGTCGTCGTAGCCGAGGAGCTCGTGGGCGGAGACGGGGACGAGTTCACGGAGGCTCTCTGAACCGGTGGCCATCGTCTCGCTCTCCCGCCGACCCGACACGTTCACACGGAGACCTGGATCGCGCCCGAGCGCGACCCGGCATCGATCGCGCGGCCGTAGTACGCTTCGTGGGCCTCGACCATGCGCTCGCGGCCGAACCTCGCGGCGGCCCGCGCGCGGCATCGATCGCGGTCGAAGCCGAGGACCCGGTCTCGCACGATCTCGGCCATCTCGTCCGCATCGCGGACGATGTATCCGGTCACGCCGGGCTCGATCAGCTCGGGCGCCGACCCACGCGGGAAGGCCACGACCGGGCAGCCGGCAAGCATGGCCTCGACCATCACCAGCCCGAACGGCTCCTCCCATTCGATGGGCGCGAGGAGCGCGCGCGCCTCACGGAGCAACCGCACCTTGCGGTCCACTCCGACGGGCCCGAGGTAGCGGACGTGGGGGCGTCCGAGGCGGGGCCGGAGCTCGCGGTGCACGAAGCCCGGGTCGTCATCGTCGTCGTGGAATGCGCCGGCCACGCAGATCTCGATCCCCGCACGCTCCGCCGCATCGATCGCCGTATGCGGACCCTTGACCTGAGAGAGGCGACCGATGAAGCAGACGTATTCGCCGGCTCGGGTCGGTCCGCGGTAGCGCGCGGGGTCGAGGCCGTGGTAGATCACCGTCACGTGCGGCAGCGGATCCTCGAGTCGAGATTGCCGGTCACTGATCGCCACGTACCAGATCCAGGGAAAGTGACGGTAGTACGCGGACAACACCTCATCCCGCGCGTGGTGCAGGGTGTAGACCATGGGCGTCTCGGGGAGGAAGCGGCTCATGGCCAGGGCGCCGGGCTGCTGGCAGTGGACCACGTCGTACCCCGCACCCCGGACGCGCTCGAGCGACCGGCTCAGGTGAGTCCATTCCGTCAGCGAGTCCGGCGGCCATTGCGCGGTGTCGAAGAACGCCTCGAGCCGTGCACTCGTGTTCGAATCGCCCGTGGCGAAGAGCGTCACGTCGTGTCCGCGCGCGACTAGCCCCTCGGCCAGATCGTACATGACGAGTTCGGTGCCGCCGTAATCCCTGGGTGGCACGGCCACGAATGGTGTGGAAACGAGCGCGATCCGCATCGGAGATCGTGGGTGGGATGGGTTCCGGCGATCGGCGCCCTCGCGATCGCTGCCGGGCGGCTGTGGCGCAAGAGACGTTCCATGGGCGGGCCGAACCGCGCCGTTTCACGCTTGACACTCTGCGATCGGCGCGTCTAAGATGGACCGCCCGGCGCCGCGGCGCCGGTTCCTCAATCTTCGTAAGCAGATGCGATTGCAAGAATACCTGCGCCCTGAGCTCGTCATCCTGGGCCTGAAGGGTCGCGACACGAAAGACGCGATCCACGACCTGGTCGAACGAATCGGTGCGCGGGGCGTGGTGTCGGACCCCGGGTCGCTGGAGGATGCGCTCCTCGCCCGGGAGGCGGTGCACACCACTGCGATGGGGAGCGGCGTCGCCGTGCCGCACGCCACGATCGAGGGGCTGGCGCGCCCGGTCGTCGCCGTGGCCGTCTCGGCCGAAGGCGTGACGTTCGGGCCGGTCGGGCTCGACCCGGTCCACGTCTTCTTCGTCCTCCTCTCGCCGCCCGATCAGGCCGGGCTGCACATCAAGCTGCTCGCGCGCATCGCGCGCCTCGTTCGTCACCCGGGGTTCATCGCCAGGCTCCGCGACGCATCGAGTGAGAGCGCCGTGCTCGAGACACTCGAAGACGTCGATGCCGGCCACGTCTGAGGGGCGTAGATGCAACTACTTGTCGCCGTCATCAACGAGAGCGAAAAGCTCGACGAGATCGTCTCGGGGTTCCTCGAGCTGGGGATCACCGGCGCGACCATCATCAACAGCGAGGGGATGGGCCGCGTGCTCTCGCACGACATCCCCATCTTCGCGGGGCTCCAGACGCTCAGCGCCCGGTCCCGGCCGCAGAACCAGACGCTGTTCAGCGTGATCAAGGAGGAGGAGAAGGTGCAAGGCGCCCTCGCCCTGCTCCAGGAGATCTGCGGCAACTTCGACGACCCGGCGACCGGGATCGCCTTCACGATCCCGGTCACGCACGTGCTGGGTCTGAAGCCGGAACTCGGGACCGAGGAGATGTGACCGACCGCACGGCCATGAGGCCCGGTGTGGTGATGGGGTCGGCGGAGGCGACCCGGCCGGTGCTGCGGCTCGCCGTGCATCAGTTCGCGCCTGGGCTGGGTCGGATCGAGGAGAACGCCCGGCGCATCGCGGATGCGGCCACGGCCTCGGGCGCCGATCTCGTCCTCACACCCGAACTCTCCCTGACCGGCTACAATGTGGGCGACGATGCGGCCGAGCTCGGGCTCAGGCTCGACGCGGGCGCGCCGCTCCCTGCCCCGCTGCGCGGTGTGCCCGACGTCGTGGTCGGCCTCGTCGATCTGGGCTCGGACGGCGTGCCGTACAACGCCGCGGTGCACGTGAAGAGCGGCGCGGTGCATTTCCGCCACCGCAAGCTCTACCTGCCTACGTACGGCATGTTCGACGAGGGGCGCTTCTTCGGGAGGGGCGACCGCCTCGACGTGTACGACCTGGGCGGCGGCTGGCGTGCGGGGATCCTCGTCTGTGAGGACTTCTGGCACCCCGCGCTGGCGTACCTCGCGGCCATCCAGGGCATCCACCTGCTCCTGGTCCAGGCGGCCGGGCCGGGACGCGGGGCGTGGGCCGGAGGCGCCGACGGCGGCCGGTTCCGGTCCAACGACGCCTGGGCGCGTATTGCACGAACCACGGCGCACCTCTACGGTATCTACATCGCGTTGGCGAACCGGGTGGGGGCCGAGGGGGGCGTGGTCTTCGGCGGTGAATCGCTGATCGTCGCGCCCACGGGCGATGTCCTGGCGCGCGCGCCGTCGGATGCAGAGGCGGTGATCGAGGCGGAGCTGTCGCTCGACGAACTCGCCCGGGCACGCCGACCGTTCGCTCACGCGCGGGACGAGGACCCGCACCTGGTGCACCGGCTCCTGACGCGCATCCTGGAGGATCGCTCGTGACCGTCCGCGGCGCGAGCCCCTTGAACGTCGACGCCGCAGCCGCCCGCACCCGCGTGGGCGGCGTGGTCGCCGAGGTCATCCGGCAGGCGGTCCTGGACGCGGGCGCAGCTGGCGTTGTGCTGATGGACGACGGCTCGCCCGAGGCGGCGCTTACGACGGAATGGTGCAGCCAGGCCGTTGGCGGCGATGCGGTGTGGGCAGTGCCGCGCCCCGCCCCGGCCGGCGTGCGTAGCTGCGTGGCCGTGCTCGGCGAAGACGCGTCGTCGGACGACGCCTCCTCGG
>CAYPGK010000019.1:44277-45817 GCA_964410055.1 uncultured Gemmatimonadaceae bacterium
TCGGACGACGCCTCCTCGGGCGACGTCGCCGAGGAAGCGCACCGCTTCCGTTGCCGGCTCGCCGCTGCCGCGCGCGGCGCACTCGTCGCGCACCCGGCCAACAAGACGGTGCTGCTGCTCTCGCCGCGGCTGCCCCCGGAGCCGCTCCTTCCGCTCGGCGACCTGTACGCCAGCCAGGTCGCCGCCCTCGCGGGGGCGTGGACGGGGCCGCCCGACATCGTGCGGCTCGCGGATTCGGTGGGCGGCGTCGAGGTCCTCGATGCGGCGCTGCACGCCTGGCTCGAGGAGCGGCGGCCGTTCGATGCGGTGGCCGAATCGCTCGGGACGGCTGCCGCCGCCGAGTTGCGGCGGGCGTTCGAGGCAGGGCGCTTCGCGCGGCGTCGCGTGGGGCTGGTCCCCAAGCTGGGCTGGCGGACGCTCGGGATCGATCTCTTCGGATGAGGAGTGGAGGGAGGGTGCCGT
The DNA here is from genome assembly GCA_964410055.1 of uncultured Gemmatimonadaceae bacterium. Taxonomy (GTDB): domain Bacteria; phylum Gemmatimonadota; class Gemmatimonadetes; order Longimicrobiales; family RSA9; genus CALBZE01. Next base: position 44,740 of record CAYPGK010000019.1, read on the forward strand.
GATCGCAAGCTTGATCGTCGTTCAGGATGCCGCCGACGTGGCCGGACGGCTGGAGTGGATCGCCTGGGCGCAGACTGCGACGGCCGTCGCCACCGTGATTCTCGCGCTCTTCGGGATCGGCCTGGCCATTGCGGGGTTCTACATGCTGCGCGCGGCGAAAGGGCTGCTCCGCACGCTCGAGAAGACGGTCGACCGGCTCGCGCCCCGTGCGGAGCCGCTCCTCGAGCGGGCCGGCAAGGTGGCCGAGGACGCCGCCGGGATCAGCGAGCGGGTCCGGCAGAACGTCGACCAGGTGAACGACACGCTCGAGGACGTGAACCGGCAGCTCCGCGAGGCGGTTCGCGCGGCCGAGGAGCGCGTCCGGCGATTCGGCACCGTCATCGACACCGTTCAGTCGGAAGTCGAGGACGTCCTGCTCGATGCGGCGGCCGCGGCGCGCGGCCTCCACTCCGCGGCGGAGGTGTTCCGCTCGCCTCGCGTGCCGGGTCGCAGCCGGCGCGACGCCGCGGACGACGATTAGAGTCGTCGACGCACGAGGAGGCGATCATGCCACAGAAGGATACGGTGGACTTCGTTTCTGCCTTCGCGATCGGGGCCGTGGTGGGCGCCGCACTGGTGCTCATGCTCCGCCCGGTGCCGCCGAGCCGGACCGAGCGGATCGTGGGCTCGCTCAAGAAGAGTTCGTTGCGCCTGAGCGCACGTTAGACCGGACGGAAGAGTTGCGTATACTCGTTGTCGCCGTCGCGACACTCACGTTCCTGCTCCTCCTGCCAACCGACGCGTGGGCTTTCGGCCCGGCCACCCACGTGTTCCTGGGCGAGCAGATCCTGAACAACCTCTCCTACCTGCCGCCCGTCGTTGCGGATCTGCTGCGGGCTCACCCGCAGAGCTTCCTCTACGGCACCATGGCCGCCGACATCTCGCTGGCCAAGAAGTACGTACCGTTGGGCCGACACTGTCATTACTGGCATGTGGGCGAGGAGATCTTCGACGAAGCGGACAACGACCGGCTGCGTGCCGTCGCGCTCGGTTACCTGAGCCACCTCGCGGCGGACACGATCGCCCACAACTTCTTCGT
>CAYPGK010000020.1:0-44792 GCA_964410055.1 uncultured Gemmatimonadaceae bacterium
GCCCAGCTCGGTGAAGATCACCCCGGCGCCGTTGCAGGCCTGGCAGGCCCCGTCCGAGTTCGAGCTGAACAGTCCCGGCTTCACGCCGTTCGCCTTCGCGAACGCCTTGCGGATCGGGTCGAGCAGCCCGGTGTACGTGGCCGGATTGCTCCGCCGCGAGCCGCGGATCGGCGTCTGGTCGATCGACACGACGCCCGCCGAGGCGGGGATCGAGCCGTGGACCAGCGAGCTCTTGCCCGAGCCGGCGACGCCCGTGACGACGACGAGGACGCCGAGCGGAATGTCGACGTCGACGTTCTTCAGGTTGTGCGTCGTCGCGCCTCGGATCTCCAGCTTGCCGATGGGCGTGCGCAACAAATCCTTGAGCTTCGCCCGGTCGCCGAGGTGGCGGCCGGTCAGCGTGCCGCTCGCCCGAAGCCCATCGACGCTCCCCGCGTAGCAGACCGTGCCGCCCGCCGCACCCGCGCCGGGCCCGAGGTCGACGACGTAATCGGCGACCTGGATCGTCTCCGGCTCGTGCTCCACCACGAGCACCGTGTTCCCCTTGTCGCGCAGTCGGAGCAGCAGGTCGTTCATCCGCTGGACGTCGTGCGGGTGCAGCCCCGCGGTGGGTTCGTCGAAGACGTAGGTGACGTCCGTGAGCGGAGAGCCGAGGTGGCGGATCATCTTGACGCGCTGCGTCTCGCCGCCCGAGAGCGTGCCCGTCGGCCGGTCGAGCGAGAGGTAGCCGAGCCCGATCTCGACGAAGGAGTCGAGCAGGTGCCGGAGCTTGTCGAGAAGCGGAGCGACCGACGGCGCGTCGAGGCCGCGGATCCAATCGGCCAGCTCGTCGATCTGCATCGCGCAGACCTCGGCGATGTTGAGGCCGCGGATCCGCGACGACCGCGCCAGCTCGGTCAGCCGCGTGCCATCGCACTCGGGACACGCCCTGAACTTCACCGCCCGCTCCACGAACGCGCGGATGTGCGGCTGCATCGCCTCGACGTCCTTGGACAGATAAGACTTCTGGATCTGCGGGATCAGCCCCTGGTACGTCAGGTTGATCCCGTCGACCTTGATCTTGGTCGGCTCCTTGTAGAGCAGGTCGTGCAGCTCCCGCTCGCTGTAGTCGCGGATCGGCTTGTCCGGGTCGAAGAATCCGCAGCCGCGATAGATGCGGCCGTACCACCCCTCCATGCTGTAGCCGGGGACGGTGAGGGCGCCCTCGTTGAGGGATTTGCTCTCGTCGAAGAGCGCGGAGAGGTCGAAGTCGCTCACCGATCCCAGCCCCTCGCAGCGCGGGCACATGCCGCCGAGGCGTGTGAAGGTCACCTTCTCGGCCTTCTTGCTCCCGCGCTCGACGGTGATCGAGCCCGCGGCCTTCACCGACGGGACGTTGAAGGAGAACGCGCTGGGCGGGCCGATCCGCGGCTCGCCGATGCGGCTGAAGAGGATGCGCAGCATCGCGTGCGCGTCGGTCGCCGTGCCGACCGTCGAGCGCGCGTTGGCGCCCAGCCGCTCCTGGTCCACGATGATCGCGGCCGTGAGCCCCTCTAGCACGTCGACGTCCGGCCGGGCGAGCGTCGGCATGAACCCCTGCACGAACGCGCTATACGTCTCGTTGATCAGCCGCTGCGACTCGGCGGCGATCGTGCCGAACACCAGCGAACTCTTCCCCGAGCCCGAGACTCCGGTGAACACCGTGAGCCGCCGCTTCGGGATCTCCACGCTGATGTCCTTCAGGTTGTTCACCCGCGCACCCTGCACCCGGATCACGTCGTGCGTGTCGGCCGCGTGCTCCGTGCGCGGCTGCCGCGCCGTCGTCGTCGCCGTGCTCATCGCGCTTCCGCCGTATCGATGGCAGCGTTGTCGGCGATATCACCACGACGGCCGCGCCGCCTGGAAGCGTACGGCAGCACGAACAGGTAGAGCCCGGTGAAGAGGAGGAGGAAGAGGGGAGGCAGGGGCGCGTAGGTCACCCACGCGGGCGGATCGCCCCCGCCCACGCCCAGCACGACGAAGTTCGCTACGACGGCCAGCGTGAAGATGATCGACAACCAGCGATGCGTCTGCCGGACCACCTTGTTCCAGCTCATGAGGACCTCCCGTGCTGTTGAAGATGCCTAGCTCGGGACCTCGATCCCGAACAGTTCCACATATTCCACTTCTCGCCGTCGCGAAGGATCCTCGCCCCGTGCGCCAGCCCCAATGTGAAGTCGTCCCGTGCCGTCATCGTCCTATCCTCGTGCTCGGTTGCCCCACGCCACAAGCCACCCGGCGAGGTCAGTCGTCCATTTCGTCGAGCAGCCGCTCGAGCCGATCGACGTGCCTCTCCCAGACGGCGCGGTAGTGCTCGACCCAGTCGAAGAGCGGCTTCATCCCGCGCGGATCGACCCGGTAGTACGTGCGTCGTCCCTCGCTCCGGGACTGTGCCGCTGCGGCGAAGGCTGCCGCGCCCGGCGAGTCGCCTCGCCGGGCGCATGTGGCGGCACCCGCTAGACCAGGCCTTCGCGCAGCGCGCGACTCACGGCGCCGGCCACGTTCCTGACGCGAAGCTTCCCGTAGATGCTGCGGATGTGATTGCGCACGGTGTGGATGCTGATCCCGAGCTCGTTGGCGACCTGCTTGAAGGAGAGTCCCCGTACGAGGCAGCGAAGGACGTCGAGTTCGCGATCGGAGAGGTCGAGGCGATCCCCGGGGCTGCGGGTCCGGCCCCCGGTGTCGAAATGGCGGACCAGGTCGAGGACGGTGCGTGCGACGCCCGCCGAGAGCGGTGAGCCTCCGGCGACGACGGCCCGGAGCTGCTCGATGAGCTGGTCGCCCGGGGTGTGCTTGAGGAGGTAGCCGTCCGCGCCGGCGCAGATCGCATCGAGGACGGCGGCCCGGTCCTCGAAGACGGTCAGGACGACGATGGTCACATCGGGGAGGAGCTCCTTGATGCGCCGGGTGCATTCGACGCCGCCGAGGCGGGGCAGGTCGAGGTCCATGAGGACCAGGTCCCAGAGCGGCACTTCACCGCGGTCGAGAGAATCCCGGAGCTCCGCGAGGGCGTGATCCGCTGCATCGAAGGCGCGGACCAGCATGAAATCGCTGGAGTACCGCAGGAGCATTTCGAGGCTCGACCGGTAGCGCGCGTCGTCCTCGATGGCGACCACACGGAGCATCAACCCTCCCTCGGGGCGGTTCATTGATTGTGTCACGGCAACTTGTACCGTGGACGTGCTGCGCGCCCTGGCATGAAGATGCTATCGCGCCTCGCTGGTCCCACCACCGCCGTCTCCGCCGGCGGGAACCGCGGGGCGGCTGCCGGATTCGCCATGGCCTTCCCCTGGTTGCCCTCCCGCGCGCCCCGCGGGGCTCTCCGGGCGCCTGCGCCTCAACCGGCTCGAGCCCGCGAAGCGGAGCCGCACGCAGGTCCCGCCTCCGGGGTTCGGGAGCCACTCGATGGACGCGCCGATCTCCGCGGCCCGACGTTGCATCCCGCGCAGGCCGCGCCCGCGCCGCGAGGGGTGGAACGCATCGGGATCGAGGCCGACGCCGTCGTCGCAGACCTCCAGTTCCCACACCCCGGCCCGGTGGCGCCACGCGAGGGTGACGTTGCGGGCGCGGGCGTGCCGGGCAGCATTGTGGAGCGCCTCGAGGCCGATCAACAGGACCTCGCGGCGGATCGCGAGCGGGAGTTCGGTGGTGGGCCACTGGGCCGGGGTGACGACGTGCAGGTCGACGTCGTCGCCGGCGAAGAGGCGCTCCCCGTGCTCGACCAATCGGCTGGCGAGCTCCTCGAGCGTTGCGGTTCGCGGATCGAGGGCCCAGACGATGTCGGCGAGCGCGCTCCCCAGGTCGCGGGCGGACGCCGCGATCTCGTCGGCGATCCGGTCGCGCTGTTCATCGTCGACCGAGCCGACGCGGAGCAGGCTGGCGAGGATGCCGATGCTGCCGAGCCCGGAGCCGAGCTCGTCGTGCAGGTCCATGGCGATCCGGGTACGCTGCCTCTCGAGGCCGAGGAGGTATGCGGTCCGCGCGCGGTACACGCCCCAGAGCACGGCGGCAGCGGCGCAGGCCAGGAGCCCGTACGCCCACGGAGTCCGGTACCAGGGCGGGAGCACCCGAAATTCGAATCTCGCCGGCTCCGCGGACCAGCGCTGGCCATCCAGCGAAGCCCGGACTTCGGCCTGGTAGTGGCCTGCCGGCAGGTCGACCCAACGGAACGACGGCTGGCCCCGCGTGCCGACCCAAGGCGCGGTCGGCGAGAGCCGGACCTGGTAGCGGATTCGACCGGGGTCCCGGTACGACAGCGCCGCGAAGCGCAGCTCCAGCCGGTTGCGGTCGGCGGGGAGCTCGAGCACGCCGGAAAGGGAGACGGGCTCGTCATCGACGCGGGCGTCCATCAGCAGGACGCGCGGCGGCTCGAGCGAGCGGTTCCGGGCCTCGGGCGGCATGTGCACCAACCCGAGCGACGTCGCGATCCAGATCGTGCCGTCTTCGTCTTCCACCAGGTCGGCGCCCCGGCCGGCGGGCAGGCCGTTCCACGGCCCCGGGCTCTCGAGGATCTCCCACCCCTCGGGCCCGTCAGGGCGTACGCGGTGCAGGATCCCGTGACCGAGGATCCACACGCCGTCGGCGGGGGAGGGGACGAGGCCGAAGACGTCCCGCGTGGCGAGCCGGGCGTTGGCGGGGAGCGTGTGCCAGCCGTTCGTCCCACGGGCCAGGACTCCGGTGATGCGCGTCGAGATCCAGAGCGTGCCGTCGTCGGTCTCGAGCATCGACGTCGCGTAGCCGGAATCCGGGAGCATCTCGCAGCGCCAGGCGTCGGCCGCGGTCGAAGCGACGGGTGGATTCGCACGAACCCGGACCGTCGGCGCGTTGCACACGCGTCCACGGCTCGCGATCCAGAACCTGCCGCTACGATCCTCGAGCACCGCCTCGACCGGTGCATCTCCGGTGGGGAGGTCGGCCACCCGGGCCAGGGTTCCGGCGCTGGCATCGGCGCGTAGCAGGCCGTCTTCGGTCCCGATCCAGAGCGTCGACCCGGCTCCCATCGCACACGAGAGGAAGCTCGCCTTGACCGGCAGGCGTCCGACGACGCTGTCACGCCGCACTCGCGCGACCCCCGTGGGCGTCGCCAGCCATACGTTGCCGAGCGCGTCGGCGCAGGGGCGTGAATCGCTGGCGAGTGCGGCGATTTCCGCAATCTCCGGCGCGGACCGCGTCCAGCGGACCCGCGCGGTCCCCTGCCAGCCCGTGACCCACAGAACGTCGGCCGACCGCGCGAGGAAGCGGGTATGGCGCCCCGGGAGCCCGGCCCGCTCGTACCAGATCGTCGCCTCGGGCTCCGGGAACTGGACGAGCGCGGAGAAGCTGCCCATCCACAGGCTCCCTTCGTGATCGACGAGGAGCGGGCCGCCCGAGTCCAGCCCATCGAGCGAGTCGATCCACTCCGGTGCCCGGTCCTCGCGCAGCGCGATGAGGTGGCGGTCGAACGCGACCCAGAGCGTTCCCACGCGCTCGGCGATCGAGATCGGTCGGGACTGTGGCAAGTCACCGGCGGCCGCGGAGGCCAGCACGCGGCTCGTGTCCCTGTCCAGCTCGACCACCCGAATGTCCGCCGTCAATGCGACGACCCGCCCGCCCTCACCGGAAACGAGATCGATGACGTAGCCGCGGAACCATCGGCGCGGCCTCGCGTCCGGCGCATCCCACTGCCACAGCGCGGAATCCGTCGCGACGAAGAGTCCTCCGGCCGGCGCTCCGAACACCCGCACCACGGCTTCGCCGTCGAAAGTCTCGCGATCGACCGCCGCCCAGCCGCCTTCGTCGAGTCGGATCAGGAGGCCGTCGCCGCCCACGCTCCAGAGCCGGCCATCCAGGTCATAGGCAAGTGTTCGGCGGAACTGCGGCCAACCGGTAGCCGGCTGCGGGAGGGAGGTTACGCCGTCCCGCGTCACCTCGAAGACCGATCCGGTCTCCACCTGCGCCGCGATCCGCCCGTCGGCTGCGGCGGCGAGGCGCATGACGCCACGTGAGATCGTATCGGGCGCCACGCGCCGGAACTCGACGCCGTCGAACCGGTAGAGCCCGGCCTGCGAGCCGATCCAGAGGGCGCCATCACGGTCCTGCACGAGTGCGTGGACCGGCGGGACCTCCAGACCCTGGTCCGCCGCGAATCGGCGGACGAGCCTATCCTGTGCCGTGGCATGAGAAACGGAGAGGCAAAGCAGGGCAGCGGCGCGGAGCGCCACCGCGCCGTTCAACCAGATCCGACGCCTCCGTACCGGAAAGGCCAACCGCTCGTTCATAGCCAGTCGGGTTACTATGGGCCTCCGGGGAGGGAAACCTGCCGGGGCACGCAAGGCGTGCCGTGAGCGGAAGGACCGGGACCTGACCTGAAAGATGTCGACGACGGTGTCGCGTGACAAGCGGAAAGCCTGTTTCGCAAGCGACAGCCCCGCAATAGATTTCGGCAGCACGGCTTCGATCGGAGCCGCTGCGCCCCGCGTCGCCTTCCACGACCGGCCCACCGCGGCCGGGTCGACCGAGGAGCCAGCCGTTGAGCGATTCGTCCCACGCGGCGCAACCCCGCCTCACGATTCGGAACGTCCTCGCCGACGCCTACCGCGCGATCCTCGCGCTGGACTCGCCCGTGCTGCGGGTGATGCGCGAACTCACGCTGCGCCCGGGGAAGTTCGTACGGCGGTACGTCGAGGGCGAAAGGGCAGGGGTGGTGGGGCCGGTCAAGTACGCGCTGCTCATGGTCACGCTGCTCGTGCTCATCGGCCAGGCCCGCCGGGCGTTCTTCCAGCCGGATCCCATCCCGGGATTCGACGACGCGCGGCTCGAGGCGTTCTACGCGGCGCAGGACCTCCGCACCTACGTGCTGCTCCTCGTCCTCATCCCGACGGCCATGGTCCAGCGGGCGCTCTTCGCACGGTGGCGCTTCAATCTGGCCGAGACGTATGCGTTCCTGGCTTACGTCTTCGGGCATTACGTGGCGCTCGGAATCGTCGGCGCCCTGCTGCCGAAGTTCATCCGCGCCTTGCTCCCTCTCCGTCTCCTGGTGGTCGCATACGTCCTCTGGGCGATGTGCGACTTCTACCGGAGCCGCGCGTTCTCCGTGATCGTCCGCGGGCTCGTCGTCTTCGCTACCTTCGTCATGGGGATGCAGCTCTTGCTGCAGATGGTGATCTACTGGCGGATGGGGTGGTGAAGGCGCCCGGCGAGACGCGCGAATCGCCGGCGTGGGGGCTCGGTGACTACCGCCGCCGGCGGGCCGCATCCCCCGATTCAGGAGAACGAAATGGCTGATCGCTGGACCCAGGAGCAGGCACGCGCCTTCGCGCTCGAGCTCCCCGAAGCGCACGAGGCCGCGCACCACGGCACACCCGATCTCCGCGTACGCGGAAAGATCTTCGCGTCGCTCCCGCCAGGCGAGGACACCCTCGTCATCAAGACGGAACCCCTCGCGCTCGACACCCTCGTGCAGCTCGACCCACTCACCTACCGCAACACCTGGGGCGGACGCTGGGTGAGGGTAGACCTCGGGCGGATCGACCCGGCCGAGCTCCGCGAGCTGATCCTCGACGGCTACTGCCTCGCCGCGCCCAAGATGCTGGCCGCAAGAGTCCGTGGGCCGGACGGCGCCGGCGTCCGCGAGGGGCGGCCGCGCAGGAGAAACGCACCGGCAGACGACACCTAGGGGGTCGGGATGATGCGGCTGGTGTTAGCCGGCCCGGTTTCGGAAGTCGCTCTCCGGCCGTAGATTTCCGCTTACCTATGTGGAACCGAATCATCATACTTGCCGTCGGGCTCCTAGCCCTCCTCCCGGCCGCCGGTGCGGCGCAGTACCGTGCGCCCGAGCCGGTCGGCTGGGTCAACGATTTCGCGAACGTCATCCCGCCGGACCGCGAGGCAGCGATCGAGCGCGCGATCCTCGAGGTCCGCTCGAAGTCGGGTGGCGAGATCGTCGTCGTCACGCTGCCATCGCTCGAGGGGCGCACGCGTGACGAGGTCGCCCTCGAGATCGGCCGCCAGTGGGGCGTAGGCCGCCGCGGCGACCCGGGCGACCCCGCACGCAACACGGGCATCGTCGTCCTCGTCGTGCCCAAGGAGACGGCGCCGGACGGGCGCGGCCAGCTCAAGATCGAGACCGGGATCGGGACGACTCGCTTCATCACGGCCGCCGAGGCCGGCCGCGTCGCCGACAACTACATGATCCCGTACTTCCGGCAGGGCGACTACGGCACGGGGATCTACGCGGGCGTCATGGCGCTCGCGGCGATGTACGCGGAGGAATTCGGGTTCGAGCTGACGGGCGAGGTCCCTGAGCCGCCGGGCCGCCAGCAGGGCGGATCGCCCTTCATCGCGATCATATTCGCTCTGATCCTGATCATCTGGTGGATCGCAGGGTTTCTCGGCAGGCGCGGCGGGCCCCGCGGACCCTTCGGCGGGGGCGGGCGCCGCGGCTATCGCGGACCGATCGTCATCCCGTTCCCGATGGGCGGCGGGCACCGGGGCGGGTGGGGCGGCTTCGGCGGCGGGTTTGGCGGCTTCGGTGGCGGGGGCGGTTTCGGCGGGGGCGGCGGCTTCGGCGGCGGTGGCGCGGGACGGAGCTGGTAACGGCGGCACGGGGCCGAGCGAACCTCAGAGGCTCGCGCCCCGGCGGTTGACGGAGGTGTCATGGCGGATCCCAGGAAGACGGCGGCGGAGCTCGCGACGTCACTCGAGCAGCGACTCGGCGAGCGGCTCCACAGCGTGCTCCTGTTCGGCTCGGTCGCGCGCGGCGAGGCGATCGCGGGGGTGAGTGACATCAACATCCTCGTCCTCCTCGACCGCGTCGATGCCGGCGCGCTCGAAACGGCCGCGCCCCTCGCGCGGCGCTGGGCCGAGGCGGGGAACACGGTCCCCCTCGTCATGGCCGAGGAAGAGTGGCGGCGCGCCGCGGATGTCTTCGCCATCGAGCTGTCCGACATGCGAGACGCGCACGAGGTCCTCCACGGCCGCGATCCGCTCACGGACCTGGACGTCGACCCGTCGGCGCTCAGGCTCCAGGTCGAGCGCGAGATCCGGGGCAAGCTCCTCCAGCTCCGGGAAGGGATGCTCGTGGGTGCGGAGGACGAGGCGACGATCGGTCGCCTCCTCATGGTCGCGCTCCCGTCGGTCGTGACCTACCTGCGCGCCGCGCTTCGCCTCGTCGGGCGAACCGTCCCGGCACGGAGCCCCGAGGTCATCACCGAGGCCGGCGCGCTGCTCGGGGTCGATCCGAAGCCGCTCCTTCGCGTCTGGGAGGCACGGGCGACGGCGCGCCCCCTCCACGCCGGCGTCGCCGATCCCCTGGTTCGTGGTTATTACGCGTTGGCGGAAGCGACCGCCGCGTTCGTCGATCAACTGTAGATTTCGAGGTCGGAATGAAGAAACGACTCCTGTGGATCCCGGTGGTGCTCCTTGCCACCGGCTGCGGCTACAACCGGATCCAGGCGCTGGACGAGCGTGTCGAGGAGACGCGCGCCAACATCGAGACCGAGCTGATCCGGCGCAACGACCTGATCCCGAACCTGGTCGCCACCGTCGACCAGGCGGCGCAGTTCGAGCGGGAGACGTTCACCGAGGTCGCCCGTGCGCGCGCAGGCCTCACGCAGGCACGCGAGCAGGTCGGCCAGGCCATCCAGTCCGGGGACACCGAGGAGCTGAGCCGCGCGAGCGCCGCCGTGAGCGAGAACCTGCGCCTCTTCGTGAATGTCGCCGTCGAGGCGTACCCCACGCTCCGCGCGAACCAGAACTTCATCGCGCTCCAGGACGAGCTGACCGAGACCGAGAACCGTCTCGCCGTCGCACGCCGGGACTACAACGAAGCCGTCCGCACCTACAACACCTACATCCGGCAGTTCCCGCAGGCCATCACCGCGCGCGTGATCGGCGCGGAACGCAAGGAACCGTTCCAGGCGCCGGAATCGGTACAGACGCCGCCGCGCGTCCAGTTCGGCAACTGAAACGGGGGGCCTTCAGCCCCCCGTATCCCACCCCCGCGCCCGCCACGTGAGCGGCAGCCGCCGGTCCTTTCCGAAGGCGCGGGGCGTGACCTTGATCCCCGGCGGCGCCTGACGGCGCTTGTACTCGCTGCGGTCGACCAGCCGGGTGATGCGCCGCACGAGCTCGACGTCGAAGCCCGCCTCCCGGAACTCGGCCACTCCCCAATCCTCCTCGACGTAGCGCTCGAGGATCGGGTCCAGCGCCTCGTACGGCGGCAAAGAGTCGACATCGAGCTGGCCGGGGCGCAGCTCGGCCGAGGGCGGCTTGGTCAGCACGCTCTCCGGGATCACCGGCTGCCGGTCCCGGTCGTTGCGCCAGCGAGCGAGCTCGTAGGCGAGCGTCTTGTACACATCCTTGATCGGCGAGAAGCCGCCGGCCATGTCGCCGTAGAGCGTGCTGTAGCCGACCGCCACCTCGCTCTTGTTCCCGGTCGTCAGGACGAGCCAGCCGAATTTGTTCGAGAAGGCCATGAGGATCATCCCCCGGATCCTGGCCTGGAGATTCTCCTCGGTCAGATCCGGGCCGCGGCCTTCGAAGTGCGGCCCCAGCGTCTCGAGCGCGGCGCCGAACATCGGCTCGATCGGTACGGTGATCAGCTCGATCCCGAGCGCATCCGCGAGCGCCTCGGCGTCCGTCCGACTCCCTTCGGACGAGTAGCGCGACGGCATCGCGATCCCGACCACGTTCTCGGCACCGAGCGCGTCCGCAGCGATCACGGCGACGAGCGATGAGTCCAGCCCGCCCGACAACCCGAGGACGACTTTGCCGAAGCCGTTCTTGCGCACGTAATCCCGCGTGCCGAGCACGAGCGCGTCGTAGAGCTCCGCGAGGTCGTCGTGAACCACCGGTCCGGTGGGCTCGAGGGGCGGGGGGGAAGGGGAGCGGGGCACGGCGGACACGACGCGGCGCTCCACCGCATCCCGCGCTTCCGCGCTCAGGTGCCGGCGCCGCGGGTCGTGCATCCGCGCCCGGAACACCTCCTCCAGGTCGACGTCGCACACCAGCAGCGCCTCCCGGAACGGCGCCGCCTCCGCCACCACGCCGCCCGTCGCGTCGAAGACCACGCTGTTCCCGTCGAAGACCAGCTCGTCCTGCCCGCCGACCTGGTTCACGTACGCCACGACGACGCCGTAATCCGCCGAGCGCGTCGCCAGCATGGTGTGCCGACTCCGCCACTTTCCGCGGTGGTACGGAGAGGCATTGATGTTGACGATGACGTCCGCGCCCGCGAGAGCCTGCCGAGCGACCGGCCCGCCCGGCGACCAGATGTCCTCGCACACGCTGACCCCAACCCATGCACCCGACACCTGGTACAGCGCCGCGCCCGAACCTTCCCGGAAATACCGCCGCTCGTCGAAGACGCCGTAATTCGGGAGCCGCGCCTTGTGGTAGACTCCGGCGACCTTGCCGTCGGCCAGCACCGCCGCGGCGTTGAAGAGATCCGTGTCCCGGTCCACGAAGCCGACGACCGCAGCGATCCCCTCCGCCCGGCGTGCAACCGCTTGCAGGGCTTCCCGGTTCGCCTCCACGAACGTGGGCTTGAGCAGCAGGTCCTCCGGCGGATATCCGGTGATCGCCAGTTCCGGGAACGCCACCAGGTCCACGCCCAGTGCCTTCGCTTCCTCCAGCGACGCCACGATCCGCGCCACGTTCCCCTCGAGATCGCCGACCGTCGTGTTGATCTGCGCCAGCCCGATCCTGATCCGACTCATCCCCGTGCTCCAATCCGGGCCCGCCCGCCCGCGCCGCTCCCTCGCGGCCGCACCCGCGCGCCGGCTCGGCGCCAATCTACGCCACGCCTTTCGACCCCTGCAACACGCCCCTTCGCCACAACGGTACGACCTTTGCTCCGGGCTCTCGCGATTCTCACGGGCCCCGTCTCACCAGTCGTCTCCAGGAGCACCCAGCGCCATGAAGGCACGGGACATCATGACCGCCAACCCGTCGTGCTGCCACCCGCACGACCCCGTCTGTAGCGCGGCCGCCCTCATGGCCGATGGCAATTGGGGCTGCCTCCCCGTGGTCGAACCCGGCACCGAGCGGATCATCGGAATCCTCACGGACCGCGACATCGCGCTCCGCGTCGTCGCTACGGCCCGCGATCCCCGCACCATCGACGTCGAAGAGGTCATGAGCCGCGGCATCGTCTGCTGCCACGCGGACGACGACATCGAGGACGTCGAGCAGTGCATGCGCTCCCACCGCGTCCGTCGCGTCCCTGTGGTCGACGCCCTCGGCCGTGTCATCGGCATCATCTCGCAGGCCGATCTTGCGATCCGCGCCTTCCGTGAACGCCACGCCATCGATGCGGAGGACATCGCCCGCACCCTCGAAGCCCTCTCGGAACCCGTGCCCTGCCCACGAACCCCCGCCTAAATCATTCCCACATCACAGGTTACACGCCCGCCAGGGAACGAGTCTTGCACTCTTACCCCGGTGCGCGGAGGCGATGAACCGCAGCAGGAGCCGAGGAGGTATCATGGCAATGCGCAGGGATGTCAGCACGGGGGGGATGACCGGCCGAACGCAGCAGCCGGGTGAGACCCAGTTCGGTGAGCGGATGGGGCAGGCGAAGGAGAAGGCCGAGGGGCTCAAGGAGCGCGTGTCGGAGAAAGCGCGCTCGGCGATGGAGTCCGGCAAGAGCCGCGCGGCCGAGGGGATGGAGAGCGTGAGCGAGAAGATCGACCGACGCGCGGAATCGATGGAAGCGCGCGGCGGCATGAGCGGCCGGGTCGGCAAGCTCATGCACCGTGCCGGTGACGCGCTCGAAAGCGGCGCGAACTACATCCGGACGCACGAACTCTCGACGATCCGTGACGACGTGTCGACCCAGATCCGGGAGCACCCGATCGCGAGCGTCGGTGTGGCGCTCGGTACGGGCTACGTGCTGGGCCGCGTCTTCGGCGGCGGCGACGAGGAGAAGGAAGAGCGGATCGAGCGCCTCGAGCGTCGCCTGCACTCGCGGGAGCGGGAGCTGGACCGGCTCCATGAGGAGCGGGGCGGCATGAGAGGCCAGCTCGGCAAGGCCCTCGGCACCGGTCTCAGCATGCTCGTCGCGCGACAGGTCCGCAACCGGATCTCGAACCGCTGACGCACCCGGCGGAGGAGTTCCTGCCGTACGTCTGTCGCCACGGGCCGCCGCGAGGCGGCCCGTTGGCCATCCCGCTGCAGCGCGCACACGTGGTCGCGCCCGCCTGCCATCCCCCTGTCGTTGCGACGCTTGACACGTCACCGACCGACGCTGCATCCTGATCCGCGTTCCCGTAGCCGGTTCCGAGCTATCCCCGCCGATGGCCGGCGCGCCGGGTCTGCGCCGATCCAAACCTATTGTTCCAGTGGGAGGCAGCATGAAGCGATCCATTGCCGTCCTGGCGATGCTCGGACTTTTCGCGGCTCCGGCCGCGGCCCAGGACGACCTGCTCACGAAATGCGCGAGCGTAACTCCTCTGACTCGCGACGGGCATCCCGTCCCGATCGCGGTTCAGCAGGTCGTCAACGAGCCGTTCGCGTTCCTCTGCGCTCAGATGGTGAACGCCCTGACCACGGTCCAGCCGAGCGTGGGCATGGCCTTCTCCGGCGGCAATCCGGTACTCGGCACCGGAACGACGATCGGCAAGCGCCTCGGCATCCTGCCCCGCGTCAGCGTCACCGCCCGCGCGAACGTCGCCCTGGCCGGCCTGCCGGACCTCTTCCGCGGCGGCTACGTGAGCCAGGTCACGGAACAACAGCCGATGCTCGGTGCGGCGCCCACGGTCAGCGTCCCCGTCGGCTCGCTCCAGGGCGACGTCGCCATCGGCCTCTTCGACGGCTTCTCGCCCGCGCCGATGATCGGCGGGATCGGCTCGATCGATCTCCTCGGCAGCGTCGCGTTCCTGCCCCAGGTCGACCAGGTCGGGCTCTCCAAGGCGATCACCAACTTCGGCGCCGGCGCGCGCGTCGGGCTGCTCCGCCAGGGGCTCGTCACCCCGGGGATCTCCGTCTCCGCCATGTATCGCGTGATGGGCGAGGTCGGATTCGGCAACATCGACGACGATGACCCGGGCGAGTTCTCGACCGATCTGCGCACGCTCAGTGTCCGCGGCGTCGCGAGCAAGGGGATCCTCGCCTTCGACTTCGCCGTAGGCGCCGGATACGACCGCTACTCCAGCGACGTCTCGATCGGCTGGCGGATGAACTGCCAGCTCTTCGAGTGCGACGTCTACCAGCCCGGCGGCCTCGACGTCTTCGGCCGCTTCGACGGCACGCTCACGACGGCCGCCTGGAACGTGTTCGGCAACGTCGCGCTCGACCTGCTCGTCCTCAGCATCGTGGGCGAGCTCGGGTACCAGAAGGCCGTCGACCCCGTCGGCATCGAAGACCTGCAGGATGCCGGGCTGCCGTCGTCCAACCCGCTGACCACCGACGCGCTCAGCGGCGGGCGCTTCTTCGGCAGCATCGGGCTCCGCCTCACCCTCTGAGCCGACGGCCGGCTCCGCGCCCCCGCCGCCCCTGCCGTGCGCCGTTGAAGTGCCGTG
This sequence comes from uncultured Gemmatimonadaceae bacterium, assembly GCA_964410055.1. Taxonomy (GTDB): domain Bacteria; phylum Gemmatimonadota; class Gemmatimonadetes; order Longimicrobiales; family RSA9; genus CALBZE01. Next base: position 14,517 of record CAYPGK010000020.1, read on the forward strand.
CACCTTGCGGTATCTTTTGCGGCCTACGCGGGTAAGGGAAGGTGATGGCGCGAGAGACCGGACCGGTATCGGCTACAGTCACGGCGCGCGACGGCGGCACCCACGCCGCCGCCGCTGTGTCCGGCATCGCCCGGCGCTTTGGTCATCGCTGGGCGCTGCGCGGCGCATCTCTGTGCGTGGAGCCCGGCTCCGTCGCCGCCCTCGTCGGACACAACGGCAGCGGCAAGACGACGCTGCTCCGCATCATCGCCACCACACTCCGCCCGACCCGTGGGACCGGCAGCGTCTTCGGCCACGACCTCGTACAGGGCGCGCCTCGCATCCGCGAGCTCGTCGCTGTCCTCGGCCATGCTCCGGGCCTCTACGGCGACCTCACCGCACGTGAGAACCTCGAATTCTCCCTGCGCATGGCCGGCCGCTCGGCAGCCGGCCGCGAGGTGGAACAGGCCCTCGAGCGCGTCGGTCTGGCCAGTGAGGCGGACGAGCTCGTCCGCACCTTTTCCGCCGGGATGCAGCGTCGGCTCGCGCTCGCGCGGGTCCTGCTCCGCCGTCCGCGCCTGATCCTCCTCGACGAGCCCTACGCCGCGTTCGATGCCGACGGCATCGCGCGCGTCAATGCGGTCCTCGCCGAACACAAGGCCGCGGGCGGCGCGGCGATCGTCGCGACCCACGACCCGGTGCGCGCCGCGCCCGTCGTCGACCGATTCTGGGCCATCGAGCGCGGCCGTATCTCGCCGATCGACGACTCCGTGCTCGTTGCGACCGCCACGGCGACTCACCGACCCGAGCCGAATAGGGCAGCCCGATGAACTGGCGTGCCGAGCTGACCCGGGCCGCCGCGCTCGCCTGGAAGGACCTGACCGCCGAGAGACGCACCAAGGCGAACTTCAACGCCGTCGTCTTCCTGGCCGGGATGATCCTGCTCCTCTTCGGCTTCGCCTTCGGGCCGGACGCGAACGCGCTGCGCGCCGCCGCCGCGGGCGTCCTCTGGCTGACCGTGCTCTTCAGCGGCGTTCTCGCCTTCAACCGCTCGTACCAGCTCGAGCTGGAGAACGGCGCGCTCGAGCAGCTCCTCCTCTATCCCGGCAGCCGAAAGACGATCTTCCTCGGCAAGCTCGTAGCAAACCTCGCCTTCGTACTGCTGGTCGAGGCGCTCGTCGTCCCGCTCGCGGCGGTCCTCTACGACCTGCCGCTCGCGCGGCCGTTCCCCGGGCTGGCAGCCGTGCTCCTCCTCGGGACCTTCGGCTTCGTCACGCTCGGGACGTTCTACGCGGCCATGGCGAGCCGCGTGCGCGCACGGGAGGTCCTCCTCCCGCTCCTCCTCTTCCCGATGCTCGTCCCCGTCGTGGTCGCATCGGTCGAGGCGACGTCGGCGATCCTCGCCGGCGATCCCATGGGCGACGCCGGCGCGTGGCTGCGCCTGCTCGTCGTCTTCGACGTGGTCTTCTTCACCGCGTCGCTTCTCGCATTCGAACATGTGATCGATGAATGAGATGAACGACGTGACTTCGAGTCGTTTCTCGGATATTCCCCTCCGCCAGGGCCGCGGGGTCACGCTGCTCGGCTGGGCCGCGTTCCTCGCCATGATCGGCGCGCAGGTGGTCGGACTCGTGATCTCCCGGCCGGAGCGCGACATGGGGCACCTGCAGAAGATCCTCTACGTGCACGTGCCCATCGCGTGGGCGATGATGCTCGCCTTCTTCGCCGTCTTCGTGGCCAGTCTGCTCTATCTCATCCGCAGGCGGGAGAACTACGACCTTTTCGCGGCTTCGGCGGCGGAGGTGGGCGTCGTGCTGACGGCGCTCACGCTCGGGCTCGGCTCGATCTGGGCGCGTCCGACGTGGGGCGTTTGGTGGACGTGGGACCCGCGCCTCACGACGTCGGCGATCCTCCTCGTGATCTTCGCCGGCTACCTGGCGCTCCGGTCGTACACGGAGGACACCGAGCGGCGGGCGCGCTGGAGCGCGGCGGTCGGGATCCTGGGGTTCCTGAACGTGATCATCGTCTACCAATCGGTGCGCTGGTGGCGCAGCATCCACCAGGTGCAGTCCAGCCCCTCGACGGTGGACCCGAGCTACGCGCTTTCGCTCCGGTTGAACGCGATCGCGGTCCTGCTGGTACTGGCGTACATGGTGGCGCGCCGTTACCATGCCGCGCGGTTGGAAAGGGTGGCGGAAGCGCGCATGGAAGTGGCAGCGCTCGAGGAGGGAGGCGTCCATGTCTGAGTGGGGTTTCGTCGGGGCGGCGTACGGGCTGACGTGGGCGGTCCTCGTGGGGTACGCGATCTATCTGCGACACAGGGTCCGGCGCGCCCGGGACCTTGCGGAACGTTCGATGGATACCGGGGAGGTGGAACGATGAGCACGGTGAGCCGCGGCGGCCGACGGATCGGCCTCGTCGTCGGACTCGTGGTCGTACTTTGCGGGTTCGCCTACCTGCTCTACGGCGGGATCGGGGAAAATCTCGTCTATTTCGTCACGCCGACGGAGCTCCTGGAGAAGGGCGAGGCGGCGTATGATGCGCCGGTGCGCCTGGGCGGCCAGGTCGCGCCGGGCACGGTGCAGTGGGACGCGGAGGCGCTCGATCTCCGCTTCAAGATCACGGACGGCGACCAGACGATCGCCGTGCACTCGACTGGTGCGCCGCCGCAGATGTTCCGTGACGGGATCGGCGTCATCGTCGAGGGCCGCTTCACGCGTGCCGGCATCTTCGAGTCGACGAACCTCATGGTGAAGCACTCGAACGAGTACCGGCCGCCGGCGGAGGATCATCCGCCGTCGGAGAAGTATCGCTCGTTGATTCGCGAAGGGGGATCGTGATCTCGACGCTCGGCTTCGGCACCATCGCCGTTGCGCTCGCGCTGTCGGTCTATGGCGCGGTGGCGGCGGTGGTTGGAGTACGCACGCGCCGGCCGGAGCTCGTCCAGAGCGCGAGCATTGCGGCGTACGTCAATTTCGGCCTCCTCGCCGTCGCGAATCTGGCCATGGTGTACGCCCTGGTCACCCACGACTTCAGCGTCTCGTACGTGGCGCAGGTGGGGAGCCGGGCGACGCCGCTCTTCATCACGGTCATCTCGCTGTGGAGCGCGCTCGAGGGCTCGATCCTCTTCTGGGGCCTCGTCCTGGCCGGGTACGCGGCGGCCGCGGTCTATCTGCACCGCGACCACCCGGGGCCGCTGGTTCCCTACGCCACCGCGACGCTGCTCGTGGTCAGCGCGTTCTTCTACATGCTCCTGGTCGGCCCGGCGAACCCGTTCGAGCCGGTCTGGCCGGTGCCCGCGGACGGGCCGGGGCCGAACCCGCTGCTCCAGAACCACATCCTGATGGCGGTCCACCCGCCGCTCCTCTACCTCGGCTACGTGGGGATGACGGTGCCGTTCGCCTTCGCGATCGGCGCGCTCCTCTCTGGCGAGCTGGACGCGACGTGGATCCGCATGACGCGGCGCTGGACCGTCACTGCCTGGATCTTCCTCTCCCTGGCGATCGTCGCGGGGATGTGGTGGTCGTACGAGGTGCTCGGGTGGGCCGGGTACTGGGCGTGGGACCCCGTCGAGAACGCGTCCTTCATGCCCTGGCTGACGGCGACCGCGTTCCTGCACTCGGTCATGGTGCAGGAGCGGCGCGAGATGCTCAGGGTCTGGAACCTGAGCCTGATCGTCTCGACCTTCCTGCTCACCATCCTGGGCACGTTCCTGACCCGGAGCGGGATCGTCCAGTCGGTCCACGCCTTCGCGCAGGGGACGATCGGCTACTACTTCCTCGGCTTCATCGCCGTCGGCCTCGTCTTCTCGCTGATCCTGCTGACGGGCCGGGGCGCCGAGCTGCGTGCGGAGGGGAACCTGGACAGCGCGCTCTCGCGTGAGACGGTGTTCCTCTTCAACAACCTGCTCCTCACGGCGTTCACCTTCACCGTCCTCCTCGGCACGCTCTACCCGATCGCGGCCGAGGCGCTGCGAGGCGTGAAGGTGAGCGTGGGTGCGCCGTTCTTCAACAAGATGACGCTGCCGCTCTGCGTCGCGCTCCTCTTCCTGCTGGGCGTGGGCCCCGCGCTGCCGTGGCGGCGCGCGGAGCCGGACGTGCTGCGGCGCAAGTTCGTGATCCCGGCGGTGGCGCTCCTCGTCGTGGCCGGCGCATCGCTCGCCCTCGGGCTTCGCGAGCCGTACGCGGTCCTGGCCTTCGCCTTCGCGGCGTTCACCCTGGCCTCGACGCTGGGCGAGTTCGCGGTCGGCGCACGCGCGCGCATGCGTGCCCACGGCGAGTCCGCCCCGGTCGCGCTCGGCCGCCTCATCGGCGCGAACCGCCGCCGCTACGGCGGCTACATCGCGCACCTCGGCGTCATCTCGATGGCGATCGGGATCGCCGCGTCGTCCACCTTCCAGAGGGTCCACGACGCCACGCTCGCGCCCGGCGAGAGCATCCGCGCGGGCCGCTACGACGTCCGCTTCGACCAGCTTTGGGCACAGAACGAGCCGCACAGGTTCGTCGTCGGCGCGGACCTGACGATCCTGGTCCAGGGTAGGGAAGTCGGCACCCTGGCGCCGCGGCTCAACTTCTACGGCGACCGCGACGAGCCGATCACGACGCCCGGTGTGCGCACGCGCCTGCACGAGGATCTCTACATCAATCTGATGGCCTTCGAGCGGGACGGTTCCTCGGGCACGTTCCAGGTGATCATCGAGCCGATGGTCGTGTGGATCTGGATCGGCGGCGGCATCATAGGCCTCGGCGGGTTCATCGCCGTCCTGCCGGCTCGCCGCCGGCGCCGCGACCCGGCCGTCGAGCCGGCGCGGGTCGCGGCAGGGAAGGGAGGCGACGCATGAATCTGCGCTCCGTCCTGATCGCGCTCCTCGTGACCGCGCCTCTGGTCGCGGTCTTCCTGCGCGGGATGCGTTCGGACCCCCGCTTCGTCCCGCCGGCGATCCCGGGGCAGCCGGCGCCCGATTTCGCGCTCGTGCGCATGCCCATGAACGCCGATGAGACGCAGTCGGACACGGTCCGCCTCTCCGACTTCCGGGGGAAGGTCGTCGTCCTGAACTTCTGGGCGTCGTGGTGCGGTCCGTGCCGCATCGAGCACCCCGAGCTCGTGGCCACCGCCCGCGCATACCGCGACCGGGACGTCGTGGTCCTGGGCATCCTCTACAACGACCAGCAGAACGCCGCCCGGGCGTGGCTCCGGGAGATGGGCGGCGAGGAGTACCCGACGCTCCTGGACCCGGGGACTCGCACCGCGATCGATTACGGCCTCACGGGCGTGCCCGAGACCGTGATCGTCGACCGAAATGGCACCGTTGCGTTCAAGAGGATCGGCATCGTCGACCGCGAGATGCTCGCCCGCGAAATCGAGCCGCTCCTGGCCCGAAGCGGTCCGGACCCGGCGGATGCCGACGGCCACGAGACCGCGCCGGCGGCAGAACTCGTCGGCTCGGTTCGGGCCACGCCCGCCGCGGCAACGGTCGAGGAGGTGGTGCGCCCATGACCCGCATTGCAGCACTTCTCGCCGTCGCGCTCGCCTTCGCCTCGGCGGCGCCCGCCGCGGCGCAGTCGCAGGCCGCGCCGCAGGATGAAGCCGCGCTCGAGAAGCTGACCAGCGCCGTCGCCTCGCAGCTCCGCTGCCCGGTCTGTCAGGGGCTTTCCATCGACGATTCGCCCACCGACCTCGCCCGGGACATGCGCGCCGTGGTCCGCGACCAGCTCGCGAGCGGCATGACGCCCGACGAGGTCAAGGCGTACTTCGTCAGCAAGTACGGAGAGTGGATCCTGCTCGAACCCGAGCCGCGCGGACTGAACCTGGCCGTCTACCTGCTCCCGCTCGTCGCGCTCGCCGGCGGCGCGGCCGTGATCGTCCGGTCGGTCCGCCGCTGGACCGGCGCATCCGCCGCTGAACCGTCCGAGTCCGGATCGGAGAGCCCGGCGCCGCAAGCGACCTGAATCCACCGCTCGACCGCCGGCCGGCACGGACCCGTCCGAGCACAACGTGGTATCAACAGGTTCGGGGTCGTCCCGACACGGACCGCATTCAGTGGAGCCTCAATGTTTCCGGTACTGTTCGAAATCGGCGGGTTCACCATCACGACCTTCGGTCTGATGATGTTCCTGTCGTTCATCGCGGGCGCGTGGGTCCTCTCGAGGCAGATCGAGCAGCGCGGCCACGATCGTGACATCGCCTGGGACGTGCTGATCTGGATCATGGTCGGCGGGATCCTCGGGGCGAAGGTCTACTACCTCGCGCTTCACTGGCGAGACGTGGTCGCGAACCCGGCGGGGATGATCTTCAGCCGCGGCGGGCTGGTCTGGTACGGCGGCCTGATCGGCGGCGTCCTCGCGTACTACTGGCAGATGCGGAAGCGCAATCTGCCGATCGCGACGTTCTTCGACGCGACGGCGCCCGCGCTCCTGCTCTCCATCGCCATCGGCCGCGTCGGCTGCTTCCTCGTGGGCGACGACTACGGCCTGCCGACCGACAGTTGGCTGGGCGTGGCGTTCCCGCAGGGCGCGCCGCCCAGCACGGCCGGCTACCTGCGCTCGATCGGCGTGGACGTGCCCGCGGAGCTGCCCGACCATGCGGTCGTGACCGTCCACCCGACGCAGCTCTACGAGGTCGGCATCGTGCTCGTCCTCTTCGCGCTGCTGCTCAAGCTCTCGCCGCGGCTCCAGGACCGGCCCGGCCGACTCTTCGGCGCGTTCCTCGCGCTCTACGGCGTCGAGCGCTTCCTGATCGAGTTCCTGCGTGCCAAGGACGACCGGTTCCTGTTCGGGCTCTCGACGTCGCAGGCGATGAGCCTGCTACTTATCGGGGTCGCGGCGTACCTGTGGACGCGCCGGACCGCGGCGCCCGCCGGAGCGCCCGTCGCCGCCTCACGCCACGCGAAGTAGGGCGGCGAGCTTCGCGACGTCGGCCTCCATTTCGGGGAGGAGTTCCCTGCGGCGCAGGATCGCCGAGGGGTGCAGGAGCGGGAGGAGCGTGATGCTCCTCCCGTTTCGTTCGATGGTTTGCGGCGTGCCCCGCACCTCGGTCACCTTGGCGCCGGGCAGGAAGTAGCCGAGCGCGACACGGCCGAGCGTGGCCACGATCTTCGGACCGACCAGCCGGATCTGCTCTTCGAGCCACGGCGCGTGCGCCCGGATCTCCGCGGCCTTCGGGTTCCGGTTCCCGGGCGGCCTGCACGCGACGATGTTCGTGATGAAGACCCGCCGTCGATCGATGCCGTTCGCTTCCAGGAGCTCGTCGAGGAGGCGGCCCGAACGCCCGACGAACGGCTCGCCCTTCCGATCCTCGTCCGCCCCCGGCGCCTCGCCGACGAACATCAGCTCCGCCGTGGCCGGGCCGACGCCCCGGACGACCTGGGTCCGCTCCCGCGCCAGCTCACACAGCGTGCAGCAGTCCATTGCCTCGAAGAGCTCGCTGAGCGAACGAGCCCTGGGGATCTCGGCCGGCACGCCCGGAACGAACGGATTCGGGTCGCCCTTCCCGCGCCAACACCCATCGCTCCGCCCGGCCGATCGCGTCTTCCCCATACCGTTTCTCCAATTAGCCCAAATCCATTCTGCGCCGGTGATGCCTCACGTCCGGGGTGATGCCTCCCATCCGAACCCCACACTGCGGCGCCGCGAACGATGGCGCGGCCCCGGAGGCGCCGCAACCACCTCTGGAATACCGATTGCACCCTGGTCACGAGTAGCGGCGCGGCATCCGGGCCGCGCCGCCGGGCTTCGCAGGATTCCGGCGGCCGCGGTCCGTTGCCCGGGGCGCCGGTGGGAGGAACGACAATGCGCCGGACGTGCGCGGCCTGCACTCTCGCCCTCGCCTTCGCGGTTGGCGCCTGTGGCGTTCGCTCGGTCGGCTCCAGGGATGGCCGGCCCGTCCTCCGGCGCCACGTCGACGCGCCCGCCGACACGCTCTGGACCCGCATCCACGAATCCACGAGCCGTCTCGGCCTCGTCGTCACCGCCGTCCACCCCGACCAGAGGATCATCGAGCTCGACTGGGTCACCGCCCCCGGCGACGGACGCCTCTACCTCCGCTGCCGTGAGAGGGGCGCGATCGGGAGCGCATCGCTCAAGCATCGCATCCGGGTCGTCGGGGAAGGGGAGGGGAGCGCGCTCGTCATCGACACCCGCATCCGCACGACAATACCCGCGGCGTGCGAATCGACCGGTCACTTCGAGTCGTGGCTCCTCGGCCGTCTGGGTCCGGCGATCACGGCGGCGGTCGAAGCGGCCTCCGATCCCACTCGCACGTTCGCCCCGGATCCGGCCGGTGCGGCAGATGCCTCGTCGTCCGCACCAGGACCCGCGCTCCCCGACTCGACTACTTCGGCACGGGGCCGACCCGGAACAGGCGGCGGCTCGTGAAGCGGCCTCCGCCAACCAGGTCCGTTACCGTGAGCTCGAGCTCATGAAGCCCCGCCTCCACCTCCGTGAGCGGGAGGTCGATGGCGAGGACGGCGGGGCGCCCACGCTCGCCGCGCCCCTCCCACGACAGGCGCGGCACACCGGGATCCGCGGTCAGACCGAGCTTCCGTCCGAGCCAGCGCGCGGCTCGCGCGAGGAGGGCAGGCTGATCCGTCCGTCGGAGTGAGAGCTCGACGGCATAGTGAGTTTCACCGTCCCGTCCCGCCTCGAGGCCGTGCGCCTCCGCATACAGCCCCACCGTGTCGCCCGGCTGGAAGATGAGCCGCGCCAGCGGACGGAGCGCCGCTGCATCGTCCCGATCCGTCGGGACGGCTTGCGCCCCGAACGGTTCGGCGAGGACCGGGTCCGAAAGGGCAACGCCGCTGCGCGGGTACCCCGGGACGTCCACGCCGTACCGGGCCCACCCTGCCAGCCGGCTGCCATCTTCCAGCAGTTCCATGCTGTAGACATATCGGCCCGGCACTAGCCTCACCTCGAAGGCGGCGTGAGCGACCGAATCGGTGACCTGCGCCGGACCACGCCGCTCGACCGCATGCTCGTAGTCCACGTCCAGGATGAACAGCCCCGCCCGGGCACGGGCCGCACCCGTCGCGAGGGAGTCCAGCGGCATGCTGCCGTAGACCCTGAATGCGACCGAGTCGCCCGCGGGGAAGCGTACGATCTGGTGGTCCACGGGCACGACCCGGCGGACCTTCCCGAGGGCGTACCCGCTCCGCGCCCACCTCGGCTCCAACGGCCACGGATCGCCGGGCGGAGGCGCATCGCCAATACCTTCCGTCCGGAGCGCCGCGGGCTCGAAGGTGAGCTGGTCCGGCTCGAAGTGCTCGATGTAGCTGTCCGCCTGGTTCAGATACAGGCTCACCACGCGCTCACGGGCGGTCGGCACGCCGTAGCGCAGCGTCAGCTCTTCGAGGTCGCGACCCCATGAATGGACCCCGCTCACCCGTGGCGTCGTGGAGAGCAGGCGCGACCAGACGTGACGCGCGAAGTGTTCGGCCCTACGTTCGTTCCCCTCCAGCAGATACAACGGGTCGGCCAGGCGCCAGAATTGCGCCTCGTACCACTCCCGATCCTCCGCCGAAAGGCGGCGGTACACCCCGCGCTCGCGGCCTGTCAGCAGAGTCTCGATCGACGCGAAGCGCCGCCGATCCTCGGCCGACATGCGGGCCAGCGCCGAATCGAAGCTGCGCTCGGCCGCCGAATCGTTCCCCGCCGCATGGTATGCGTAGCCCAGGAGCAGGTCCCCCCACACCGAGTCGCGCGTGGCCCAGGCGAAGGTGAGCGCCGCCGAGAGCGCCTCGTCCGCACGCTCGTCCTCGATCAGGTAGCGAAGCAGCGGCCCCGCGGTGTTCAGGTCCCCCGGCAGTCCGGCGAACGCACGCCGCAGCGCATCGACCACGTCCTGCCGCGCCTTCAGGATCTGCGGCGGCGTCGTATCCGGCTTCGGTGGATCGCCCCCGTCGTAGGTCAGACAGAATCGGCCGACGATCTCGTCGCAGCGACCGGAGTATCCGCCGCCGTAACGGATCGGGGCGAGGCGCCGGAGCAGCGACTCGTAGCGGCGCTCCGCCGACCGCGCGGCGCTCCGCAGCGCCTCCACCGAATCTTCCGGTATCGTGGGCGGCCAGGCGGCCTGGAACAGCGCTAGGACCAGAGGCAGCACGTTCACTTCTCCGGCGGTGCGTGGAACCCTTCTTGCATCAGCGACGCGGACCTCTGTTCGACCCCAACTCACTGGAGGCGGCCATGGCCAGGGATCAGGTCGCCGGTGCGATCATCCTCGACAAGCTGCGCGCTCGCATCATCTCCGGGCTGTACGTCGGCTGCTGGGGGCCAAACGACCGGCTCCCGAGCATTCGCGAGATCGCAGATGCCGAGGGCGTCGACCGCAAGACCGCTGCCGCCGCGTACCACCGGCTGGAAGAGGAGGGGCTCGTGCGCGTTCGCTCGCGCTCGGGCGTCTACCTCTCCGGCGCGCAGGCGCAGGTGGATGCGACGGGCCCGCTCGAGCGACTGCACCGGCAGTGGCTACAACACACCTTCGAAGGCGCCCGCGCGCTCGGACTCGACACGCGCTCGATCCTCCGCATGGTCAACGCCGTCGCCGAGCTAGAGCAGGTCCGTCTCCCCGTCGTCGAATGCAACTGGAGCCAGGCGGCGGCGATCTCCGACGAGCTCCGTGAGCGCCTTGACGTCCAGGCCATGCCCTACCTCCTGGACGAGCTTCGCCCCGGCGACCCGGTCCTCTCGGAAGCGCCCGTCCTCGTGACGACGCCCTTCCACGGCGCCGATGTAGGGCTCCTCGCCCCGCGCCGCGCCATCATCGAGGTCACGCTCGCGCCGGACGTCCTGCGCGGGATCTGCGAGCACGCCCGTCAGTGCCGACTCGTCGTCGTGACGGGAAACGACCAGCTCGAGGACAAGGTGCGCCGCGCGCTCAGCCTCTACGCGGTGCCCGTCGGCGCGTCCGCGGTCACCGCCTCCGCCGACGACCGGACACGCCTCACCTCCACCGTGCAACAGGCGGACGCCGTCTACCTCTGGCCGGGCACGCCGTCCTGGATCGAAGAGGTGCTCCCGGCTTCGTGCCGCCGAATCCGGCCGAGCCGGACCATCGCCAAGGACTCGATCCTACGCATCCAGACCGCGCTCCTCGATGCGGCGCTGCGTCGCGCCCGGGTCAGTACGTCCATCGGCGCAATAGCTCGATGATGAACTGCTGCTCCGGGTTCACAAGCGGCACGGCGGTGAACGGGCCCGAGTAGAGCCGACGCCTGTGGACCGGTGCGACGCCGAGGACCAGACTCCATTCGGGGTCGATCCTCCAGCGAATCGTGGCGGTCCACGTCTCGGGCCCGGCCGCCGAGCCGAAGACGTCTGCGAGCGCGACGTTGACCGTCAGGAACACGTCGTCGGCCAGTTCGCGCCCGAACGCCACCGTCGGTGCGCCGAGTCCCCCCAGCGCACCCGTGGTCGGACGGATCTGGAAGTAGTCGAGCGGCAGCCCGACATCCGCGATCAACGTCTCTTCCAGCTCGATGCTCGCCAGCTCGGCCAGGCTGCCGACCCCGAAGAGCGCCTCCTCCACGAACGGCGTGAGCGGCGCGCCGCCATCCGCCAGGGCGAAGCTCGGCTGCCCGAAGAGCAGCACGCTCAGCAACTCGGATTCGGGGACGTTCGCCCCGTTGGCCGTCGTCACGGCCACCGTCGGCGCGTCCAGCGTCCCGCCGACCACGATCTGGAGGTCGATCGGCTCGCCCGTCCTGCTCGGAACGGTCCGTTGCGCCACCACGGAGATCGCCGGGTTGGTCGGCAGCGTGCCGAAGAAGGTGATCTCGGCGCTCACGATGGTGAAGCGACGCACCAGCGGCCCTACGCGTAGCGTGAACGTGCCCCGCTCGCCCACGAGTTCGCCGAAGATCCGGATGTCCTCCGCGCCCGCCTCCTTGACCAGGACCAGCTCGCCCGTTAGCTGGATGCGCAGCCCTTCCGTCGTGAACCACAGATTGTCGCCGGCCTCGAGGATGAACTCGTCCAGCGCCAGCCGCTCGAACCAGGGCAGCGGCCGCGGCGCGTCCAGCGCCGTCGTCGGCTCCAGCGGCGATACGCCGTCCACCGCGAAGTCGCCCTCGATCGCGACCGCCGCCTCGAAGTCGTCTCCGCCGAAGGAAGGCACCTCCACGTATCCATCGTCAAGAGTGACGTCGCCGGTCACCGTCGGCGATGCGAGCTCCCCCGCGATGTGAACACGACCCCACGCCGCCGCGTCCTCGAGATCGTCGACGCCGATCGCCCGGAAGCCATCCAATTCGATGGTCACGTCGACGACCGGATCGGTCAGCGAGGGGAAAGCCACGGTCCCGGTCGCGATCGCCCAGCCGTCGCTCCGTGCCCGCGCCTCCCGGATCCGGACCACCTGGCCCTCGAGGACGAGGTCCGCCGTGACCTCTTCGTATCGCTGGTTGAGCGCAGGAACGGTCAGGGCGCCGTTCCACACCTGGAGCGCGCCATCGAGGCGGGGGGCGCCGGCCGTCCCCGTCACGACGATGTGAGCGCGCAGCAGCCCCGTCGCATCCCGTACCTCGCGGGTGAGCAGCGTCACCGCCTCGAGGGGGAGGCTGTCGGCGCGCAGCGCCGCGCGAATGGGCGCGCCTTCGATCAGTCGCGCCTCCGAGATGGCGGCAAGGTCCAGAGAAAGGGGAAGGGAAGCGTCGAGGTTCAACACACCGAAGGTGTCGAGAACCGCCACGGCCTCCGCCAGGAGGCGTGTGTCCTCGTACAGGAGGCTCCCCACGATGCGAGTCGCGTATACCTCCTGGATGCGTCCGCCCTCCAGGCGGAAGTCCACCCGGATCGAAGGGTCGTCCGCGGGGCCGGTCGCGCGCGCCTGCGCCCAGACCTCGCCGCTCACCACCGGCTCGCGCCCGAGTAGCTCCAGGACGCGTCCGATCGGGAGCGCCGCGATGTCGACCCGTAGCGATGCGGTCGCAGTTGGCGGCAGACGACCCTCCGCCACGATCCGCCCCTCGCCGCCCTCCTCTCGTAGCTCCAACGCCCGGATGTCGAATCCGGTCTCGGGCGCCCACGCCACCCGCGCCGGCCGCGCGAGCGACCACCGCTCGCCGTCCAGGTCCACGTTCAGCCGCCGGACGACCGCATCGACCGCACCGTTCGCCGCCACCACGCCGTCACTGCTCAGCTCCACCATCCCCCCCTCCGCCCGCTCCGCCACCACGTCGAGCGCGAAGCGCGGCTCCTCGAGCACGAACGACGCCGTCGCCGTGTCGTAGACCGCACCACCTGGAGCCCGGACGTCCGACGCCGCCGCTTCGATGCGCGCCACCGGGAGCGCGCCACCGAAGGTGACGTCGAATGCCGCCAGGAGCGTCTCAGCCGCCCAGTCGCCGTACTCCAACTCCTCGCCCTCGAGGTTGCCTGCGAGCCGCGGTGCGGCGGCCGTCCCGGTGAGCGTGCCTTCGGCCCTTAGTGCGCCTCGCGCCGTCTCACCCGGACGCAGCGCCGGCAGATACGGCGCGAACGGCTCTAGCGATGCGAACTCGATCACATACTCCAGACCGCCCGCCCCCGGCTCGACGAAGCGCCACGCCCCGTTCACCGCAAGATCCAGCGTGGCCAGGCGGAGCGCCGCCGCATCGACGGTCAGCGTCCCCTCACGCACCGAAGCGACGGCCACGACCGTGTCCGCCGGGCCCGTCTGCCAGCCCGTGAATGCGCCCCGCAGCGCGAGGCGCGCGTCCGCCGTCGCCGGATCCGTTCCTCTCCCGTCGATCTCGAAGCGCGCCGTCAACGTGACCGGCGGGACCTCGGGCTCGAGTAGCGCGTCCAGGGCGAGCCCGACTACTCGCCCCTCGAGGTCGTACGCGACGACGGGCCCGCTCAGATCGACCGTGCCCGTCAGGAGGATCGTGCCCGCCTCCAGGGCTAGGCTCACATCCAGCGTGAGCGGTGCATCGCCCGGCGGGCCGCGCAGCAGGATCCGCCCGCTCAGCCGCGCATCGAGGGCGAGCGGGAGAGGACCCGTGACTGGTCGTAGCGCTGCGAGCGGCACGTCCTCGAGCCCGATGTCGGCGCCACGCAGCGCAAATCCTTCCTCCCCGAAGGTGAGCGAACCGGAGACGCGCGCGAGGAACGGCTCCGGCACCGCCGCCGTGGCGAGTCGCGCGGTCAACTCGAAGCCGAAGGTCGGGGCCGTGCCCTGGATGCGGCCGCGCAGCTCGCCGGTGTACGGCAGCGGTCCGACGAACCGCTCCAGCAGCGCGAGCGTGAGCGGATCGAAGGAGAGATCTGCGGAGAGGAGGCGAGCGCCTCCCTCTGCGCCGAGAGAGACCGCGAGCGACCCCGTCGCCCGTGACTCGCCCGCCGTGGCCGAGAGCCCGGTGATCGCGATCCCTGACGCGCCTTCCGGACCGGGCTCGATCGCCAGGTCGAACGATGCGACGCCCTCGGGCGGCAGGTCGGGTACGATCGAGAGTGCATCGGCGAACGGAAGTCGCTCGACCCGCGCCGTCCCCGCGAGGCCCAGGCCGGCCGCATCCGGGAAGTACTCCGCGACGATTTCCGCGACGATCGTGCTGTCGATCGTCAGGCGACTCACCTCGAACTGGACCCGGCCATCCGGCCAGCGGAAGACCGCGTCCGACGAAGTCACCGCACGGGCCCCCACGGGTTCCGGCAACTCGGCCGCCATCGCGACCCGGGCCACCACCGCGGTGATCGGCTCGCCCGGAACCGAGACGTCGACCCGGGGCAGGACCGCGTCGATCTCCGTGAACCGGAGCGTGTCCACGCCCGGCATGTTCACCACCGCGCTGCCGGCCAGGACCGTGACGTCCAGGAACTGCACGGGCGGTGGGGGAGGGGAGGGGCCGGTGGGAGGCGCATCGCCGTCGCCGCGGCGTGTGAGCCGGTCGAAGGCCTGCTCGTAGTTCCAGGCGTCGACGCCCGCGGCCCGCTCGATCACGACCCGGGGCCGCGTCAGCGTCAGTTCCGTGACCAGGCCTCCGCCGCGGTTCAACTCGCCCGCGTCCAGCACGCCGGAGACCGAATCCCCGTAGAAGAACGGCCGTCCGCCCGGCGCATCCCAGCGCACCGCCGTGGCGTCGATCCGGACCGGCCCCTCGAGCGGGGCGGTGGGGAGTGGCTCCGCGAGCGCAGCGGCCGTGCGCGCCTCGACCGCGGCCACTCCGACCACCTTCACCTCCGTCGGCGGTGCGGACGCTCTGGGGACACGGATCGGCTCGTCCGGCGGGCCCTCCGCCTCGATGCGGTACGGCGGCGGCTCGGTCGGCTCAGGACCGGACTGGATGAGGATCCACCACACCACGACCCCGACCGCGATCGCGAACGCCGCAATCGCGGCGAGCGCCGGCCAAACCGCGTGGGGTCGGGAGCGGCGCCGGTCGCCCACGAAATCAGAAGGGCTGGCCTACGGCGAGGTGCACCCGCAGGCGACTCAGGAAGCTCTCGCGCGTCGGCGTGAACCGGTCCGCCACGCGCACCAGCACGCCCGTCTCCGGCTCGATCAAGTAGAGCGGAGCAGTGGGCAGCGCGTACGGGTTGTACGCTACGTCCACCCGAACCGGGCCCACCGGCGTGTTGACCCTGAGCCCGACCCCCGGCGTGATGCGGAAGTCTCCTCCATCGATCGACCCGATCCGGCCCTCGCTCACCGCTCCGGCATCGACGAATACGGCAAGGCGTAAAGTGTTGCTGAGAAACGGACTGGGGAACCTCAGTTCGAGTGACGTCACAACCGCGGACAGCCCGCCGATCGGGATGAAGACGACGTTCTCCTCCTCGAACTGCGGACCCTCCTCGACGTAGACGCCAGGGCCGAGCGTGTTGCGGGCGAAGCCGCGAACGCTATTCGCGCCGCCGGCGTAGAACCGGTCCTCCGGCGGGATGAAGTCCTCGCCGCCTCTTACCGAAGCCGCGCCGATGAACGTCCCGGCGCGTAGCACCGCCGCCAGGACGGAACGCGAGCCGACGGGCGTGTACGCGGAGGCATCGACCGCGGTGCGCCCGTAGTCCACGTCCGACGCCAGCCAGGACGCAGCCCAGACCGCCGAGGCGCGGATCACGTGTCCGCGCGTCGGGTCGACGAGGTAATCGGTGCGGTTGCGGAACCAACTCGCGCCCAGCGTGTTCGTGAATCGCTCCTCGGTGAGCGCCGCAACGTCGCTCGGGTCGCATACCTGGAACGCGACGCAGAAGACCGCGGGTGAGGCGAGCGTCTGGCCGCGTTCCGCATCCACCGCGACGGTCAACGTCTGGCGCGGGTCCAACGCATGCGTCACCGCTACCCGCGCGCCCTCGGCCTCCCGCTGGAAGACGTCCGGCTCCGACAGCCGCTCGGCGTACACGCTGAGCGTGATGCTGTTGCGCGGGGACAGGAAGTACGGCTGCGTCAGATCCGCGCTGAAACGGTAGTCGAGGTCGTCGCCGAAGGGATCCCCCTCGAACGCACGGCAGATCGAGCCGCCGAAACCCGCGTCCAGCGGCTCGCCGATCCCGATCTTGCTCACCGTTCCGGTGATTGCGAGGCGACGCGCGCCTCCACCGAAGCTCCGGCTCACCCATTCCACCCGGCCGCGAAAGCAATCCACCGTCCCGAACCCTACCGCCGCCTCGACCACGTGCACCGGACCCTCCGACACCTGCACCAGCACCGTCGTCCGCGAGGGGTCTCCGGGCGTCGCCTGGAGCGAGTCCGGCGCGATCGACACCGCCGCGAACTGCACGATCTCCAGCGTGTACAGGTTGCGCTGGCTCGCCACCAGCTCCTCGATCCGGAGCACGTCGCCCCGGCGAAACGTCAACTGACGCAGCACCGTCGCTCGCCCCAGTCGCGCTGCACCCCGGACGATGATCGAGTCCACCACCACGACCGGACCAGGTATCGCGACAAGCCGCGCCCTCGCCACGTCCGCCACCGTGTCCACGTCGTAGCTCCGCAGCACCTCCGCGTTCGCATGACCGAGCGAGAGCAGCATCCCCTTGATCGTGTCCGCCGATGCGGCGAAATCCCCCAGATCGAAGAGACCGCCTTCGCGCAGCGGCAGCTTCGCCCTCACCTCCGCCGTGTCCGCGACCCCTTCCAGCCCCTCCACTTCGAACGTCGAAAGCACGATCGGGTCCCCCACCTCGATCACGAACCGAACCGCCACGTCCTCGTCCGCTTCCGGCTCCACGACGGGCATTACCGTCGTTCCGTAGTAGCCGCTCTGGCGGTAGAACGCCTCCAACCTCACCACGTCCCGCCTGAGTGCGCCCAGATCCAGCCGATGCTCTTCCGCTCCGATCGACGTGAACGGGACGCAGATCGGCAGCCCTAACAGATTGCAGCGACTCGGCTGCGTCTCCGTGAGCTGAATCAGTGTGTCTTCCGAGAACGGACCCGGGTCCACGAAGACGACCCGCTCGATCTCCCGGCCCTGGTACCGCTCAAGTGCCGACAGCTCTTCCCGCGCCGTCCTCACACCACACGCCCCTGCGAAACTCGCCAGGACGATCGTCGCCAGGGGCACGACCGAACGCGCCCGCCCCCTCACGTGCCTCGCCCGCATCCGCCTTTCCGGTCTCCTCCACCTGTCCGCGCCGGGGCCCCGGAATCCATGCAAGGCACAAGCCATCTGGCACCCGTCTTGCGACCCCGGGACCGCGAAATCATGTGTTTATGCGACCGTCGGCTCTGACTCCGGGTCGGGAACAGAATGAGGCCTCCCATCTCCGCTTCCGCGCTGCTGGTCGGCGCGATCGCACTCGCCGGGACGGCCGGCTGCGGTGAGGACGGTGACGACCGGACGCCCGCGGCGGGCGCGCGCTCGGGTGCGGCCGCTGCGGCCACGCTCGAGCCGGCGTTCACCCGCGTCAGCGACCAGATGCTCGGCGGTTCGGATGCCGCGGCCGAGAACTGGCTGGTCCACGGCGGGGCGTACAACAACCAGCGCTACTCGGCACTGACGCAGATCAACCGCGAAAACGTGGCGGACCTGGTGCCGGTGTGGATCCACCAGACGGGGATCTCGGAGTCGTTCGCGACGACCCCGATCGTGGTGGACAACACGATGTACCTGACGACGCCGGAGAGCCGCGTGGTCGCGCTGAACGCGGCGACGGGCGAGAGACTCTGGGAATTCGTCCCGGAGCTCGAGCGGACGATGCTCTGCTGCGGTCCCGACAACCGGGGCGTTGCGGTGCACGACGACAAGGTGTTCGTCGCCACGCTGGACGCGCGGCTGATCGCGCTGAACAACCGGACGGGGGAGGTGGTCTGGGAGACCCGGGTCGCGGATCCGGACGACGGATACAGTGAGACGATGGCGCCTCTGGCATACCGCGGGAAGGTCGTGGTAGGGGTCGACGGCGGCGAGTACGGGATCCGTGGGTTCGTCGCGGCCTTCGATGCGCGGACGGGAAAGGAGGTGTGGCGCTGGCACACGATCCCGGCACCGGGCGAGGGCGACGGCTGGTGGGGCCAGTGGCGCCCGACGGACCCGTACGGCACCTCACTCGGCCGCGACATCCTCTTCGAGCAGGAGGTGCAGGGCAAACGCCTGGAGGCGTGGAAGCGGGGCGGGGGAGCGGTCACCACGACGCCGGCCTACGATCCGACCACGAACACGCTCTACGTCGTCGTCGAGAACCCCGCGCCGGCGCTGGATGGCGCCGCTCGGCCAGGGGACAACCTGTACACCGGCTCGATCGTCGCCCTGGATGGCGACACGGGGCGAATGCGCTGGTATTTCCAGTACCTGCCGCACGACGTCTGGGACCTGAGCGGAGGCAGCCCGCCGATCCTGATCAACGACGGCACGCGCAAGCTCGTCGCACATGCGGGGCGCACGGGGTGGCTCTACGTCGTCGACGCGGCCTCGGGGAGCCCCATCCTGCGCTCGGACAATTTCGTCCCCCAGGCGAACCTCTTCACCCATCCGACGTCCGAGGGGATCCGCATGCTCCCCGGCGCCAACGGCGGCGCCGACTGGTCGCCCAGCGCCTTCTCGCCTCGCACCGGGCTCGTCTACGTGACCGCGCTCCACCAGCCCATGATCTATTCGCGCGCCTTCCAACCCCGCGAGGACGGCCGCCTCTGGATCGGCGGGCGCTTCCTCCACGTCCCCGACGAGCCCCAATCCGGCATCCTCTCGGCAATCGACCCCCGCACCGGCGACATCCGCTGGCAGCGCCAACTCCCGGCACCCACGAGCGGCGGCGTCCTCGTCACCGCCGGCGACCTCGTCTTCGTGGGGCAGGGGACCGGCACCCTGGACGCCTTCGATGCCGAGTCCGGACAGCTCCTGTGGCAGTTCCGGGCCGGCGCCGGCGTCAACGGCAGCCCCATCACGTACATGGCCGGCGGCGTGCAGTACGTCGCCGTCCCGGCGGGTGGGAACTACCAACTCGATACGCCACGCGGAGATGACCTCATCGTCTTCGCGTTGCATCGTAGGCGCGCGCCCGCCGCCGCCTCGTACGGCGTGCCGCGATACACCCGCAACGGCGCCATCCACTTCGGCCGCGTCCGGCAGGTGCCGGCCGCACAGGTCGAGTCACAGGGGAATCGCCCGACGACCGGACAACGGCGCTGAGGCCGCCATCTCAGCTTGACAGACCGCGTAATCCGCGCTAAGTTCAATGTGTTAGGCGACTTTGCCTCTCCGCCCGCGTCACCTCTGGTCCGCGGGCGGATTCGTTACGGACCCTGACGACGACGATTTACGCATGGCACGACACCCGACCGCTCGTCGCGTTCACCAGAGCGCCGCTACACCGGACGACGCCTTCGTCGCCCGGATCCTGGAGCTCGCCGCGTGGGCGCGCACCCACAGCCGCGCGCTGACCATCGGCGGCGTCGCGCTCGTGGCCGTGATCTTCATCGCCCTGTACGTCCGGAACTTCCAGGCGACTGCGCGGGTGGCCGCGGAGACCCAGTTCGTGACCGTGCAGCAGACCGTCGCCAGCGGAAACACCCAGCTCGCGATCCGGGACCTCGAGGCGTTCCTCGCCAGGCACGGCCGGAGCGAAGTTGCCGACGAGGCCCGCATCCTCCTCGCGCAGTCCTATCTCGCAGAGGGAGACGCGCAGAAGGCCATTACCGCCATTGATCGACTCGCAGGGTCGCTCGGGGAAGGGCTCGGGACCACGGCCGCGCTCCTCAAGGCCGCGGCACTCGAGGTCGACGGGCAGGTCGACCAGGCCGAGTCGCTTTACCTCCGGATCGCCGACCGCGCCCGCTACGACTACGAGCGCATGGAGGCGCTGGACGCCGCCGCACGCATCCGCATGGATCGCGGCGACGCCGCCGGCGCCACGCAGCTCTACGACCGCCTCGTCGCACTCGCCGCCGACGGCAGCGCCGACGAAGCGATCTTCCAGATGCGCCTCGCCGAGGCAAGGGCTCGCGCCCAGAACTGACCACGCCTCACTCGTTCGGGCGTTCGGGCGGCGGCAGACGCCGCAGCTCCGCCGCCACCCGCCGTGCCCGGGATCCTGCTGAGGGTCCCGGGCACGGTTTTTAGACGATCCTCCCGCAACACCACGTTCGGCTCCGCCACAGCCAACGGCCGCCAGCACGAAGCCAGGATCGCCCATACATCGACCTCGCCGCCTCCGACGAGGCCCGCGACCCCCGGACAATGACCGCCACGCATGTTGCGCAACACGGCTGCCGGGGCACATCCACCATCAGATTCGTCGCGCGCCCGAATTCGTGAGCCAGATACCCGAGGCACCCGGCATTGGCCGCGGCCGTCGTGACGCGCGCACCGCCGACCCGGGCACCAGCGCGTCCCGTTTTACGCAACTCCCGCACCACTTCGTATAATATGTATTATGTCAACTTGCGCGCGGGAAAGCTGTGGAAAACAACAAGGGTTCTCCACCACCCCTCAATCCAAACCGGATGCGATCGCTGACATGAGACGGTCCGCCGCCGCGGGCAGCGCCGCTTCCCGATCGGAGCGACGGTCGAGCTTCGGGAAGTCGAGCGGCTCGCCGAACCTGATGCTGATCGTCTCCCGCCGCAGCGACCGATGCCAACGGGGCCAGGCATCGTAGGCGCCCCGGATCGAAACGGGCACGACCGGAACGCCGGCCTTGAGGACGAGACGGACGGCGCCGAGGCGCGGCGGCTGGAGCCGACCATCCCAGCTCCGCTCCCCCTCGACGTAGATACCCACGGCCTCCCCCTCCCCCAGCTTGCGGAGGACGTAGCGGACCGCTTGCGGATCGATTTCGAATCGCCGAACCGGGAACGAGAGGAGGCGCGGCATGAGCCAGGCGAAAATCGATGACGTGAACTGGGTGCTTTTCGCCATGGTGTGGACCGGCCGCGGACATACCGCCTGGATGAGGATGGGGTCCAGGATACTCTGGTGGTTGGCCACGAGGAGGAACGGCCCCGACCTGGGGATGTGATGGAGCCCCTGGACGTCGAGCCGTCCGACGAGCGGCCAGAGGGCCCTCACGGTGGCCTGACAGAAGCGATAGAGCGTCATCGCGCGACGATGCGGGGCTGGAACTCGACGATCTCGCCGCGCCCGGCCTCCCTGTAGTACCGCCGGAGCGTGGCGCAGAGGATCTCTTCCCAGAACCTGGCCGAATCCTCCGGGAAGCGGAAGGAGACGACCGGCCGCCGGCGCGCCTTGATCTGGAGCGTACTGGAGCTCGGCTGGACGGCCGTGAGCTCATCGAAGGCCCACTCCTCCGCCTCACCGTCGTCCGGATCGAGACGCAGTCGATCGGCAAGGAGTGCGAGCACCCCCTCCCGCGGCGGGCCGAACTGCTCGATGCGGTTCAGGTAGACCGAGCCCAATCGGATGACGCTCTCCCCTGTCGCCGTACGGGCGCGCACGCGAGTCCGGTAGAGGGCGCCGTCGGCGCCGCTCGGCTCGAGGCGCGCAGCGAACTCCTCGATCGGTGGGAGCATGTCCGCCCACTCGGCTGCGGGGAGCGTGCGGCTCGTCCCATTCGCGGCTTCGGCGACGATGTTCGAGCCACGTCCCCGCCGGAACCGGGCGCCGCACGCCCGGCACGCCTCCCGCTTGCCTACAGGGCGGATTCCACCCTCGGCGCCGCAGAGCGGGCATGCCCACAGCAGATCCCGAATCGCCACGCGCCTCCCCCGCCCCTCAGAGCCGCCCCAATAGGTCGAGCAACCGCAGGTGCCAGACCCGCCAGACCGCCTCGCGGATGATGCGCTTGGACATCTTGGAGACGCCCACATCGCGGTCGGCAAAGACGATCGGGATCTCCCTGATGCGGAAGCCGGCCTTCCAGGCGCGCATCGTCATCTCGATCTGGAATGCGTACCCCTCCGACCGGACCTGGTCCAGATCGATCTTCTCGAGGACCTCGCGGCGAAAGCACTTGAAGCCGCTCGTCGCATCCGCCACGGGCACGCCAGTGATGATCCGGGCGTACAGGTTTGCGAAGTACGAAAGGAGGAGACGGCTGATCGGCCAGTTCACGACCGTGACGCGGCCGCCCAGGTAGCGCGAGCCCACCACCACATCCGCGTCCCGGATCGCTTCCATGAACTGGACCAGGTGCGCGGGATCGTGGGAGAAGTCCGCGTCCATTTCGAAGAGATAGTCGTACCCGCGCGCGAGCCCCCAGCGGAACCCTTCGATGTAGGCGGTACCGAGCCCGAGCTTCCCCGCGCGGTGCAGCACGTGGACGCGTGGCTCCTCCGCCGCGATCGCATCAGCCACCTCGCCCGTCCCGTCGGGAGAGGCATCGTCGATGATGAGGACATCGAAGCGCGGGTCCCGACCGAGCACGTCGGGGACCAGCCGCTGTATGTTCTCCCGCTCGTTGTACGTGGGGATGATGACCAGTGCGCGACCCGCGCTATCTCCCATTATTCCTTGAAGTTATGCCTTTTTGGCGTTATCTTCCGGGTTGCCGAATCTAATCCATCTTACCGCGCGGGAACAAGTGAGGGTCCTCTACATCGCGACGGCATACGCCCGCCACGAAGGGGATGTCATTACGCCCTGGATGACCGAGACGATCCGGCGACTCGCGGCCGCGGGCGTCGAGGTCGAGGTCCTGGCGCCCGCGTACCGAGGCCTCGCAAGCGGCGAGGTGGGCGGCGTGCGCGTACACCGGTTCCGCTACGCGCCGCGTCGGTGGGAGGACCTCACGCACGACCAGACCGCGCCGGACCGGATCCGGGACCGGCCCGCATACCTCGGCCTCGTGCCCGGATACGTGCTCTCCGGGATGCGCGCTGCGGCGCGGCTCGCGGCGAGCGGGCGCTTCGACGTGGTGCACGTGCACTGGCCGATCCCTCACGCCCCCATCGGGCTCGCGGCCCGCTGGCGCTCGCGTGTTCCGGTCGTCCTCACCTTCCACGGCGTCGAGCTCACGTGGACACGGGGGCGCTGGCCCATCCTGACTCCCTTGCTCCGCCACTTCATCCGGACCGCCGATGCGGTGACCGCGAATTCGAGCTACACGGCCGGGATGATCCAGCGCGTCTACGACCGCGAGGTGGTGCGGATCCCCTTCGGCGCAACGATCGAGCCGGTCGCGCCCCCCGGACCCGCCGCAGTCTCCACCGAAGGCCGACCTTTCGAGCTCCTCTTCGTCGGCCGGCTGGTCGAACGCAAGGGGGTGCACTACCTTCTCGAGGCGCTTGCGCGGCTCCGGACGGACGTTCCGGTGTATCTCCGGGTGGTCGGCGACGGGCCAATGCGCGGCATGCTGGAGCGCCGGGCGCGTGACCTGGGCGTGGCCGACCGGGTCCGCTTCGACGGGTTCGTGCCGAACGACGTGCTCTCGCATCGGTTCGCGACCTGCGACGCGTTCGTCCTCCCGGCCGTGGTGGACGCCAAGGGCGACACCGAGGGGCTGGGCGTGGTCCTGGTCGAGGCGCTGACGTACGGCAAGCCGGTCATCGCGAGCGCGGCGGGCGGAATCGTCGACGTGATCCGGGACGGCGAGACCGGGATCCTGGTCCCGCCAGGAGACACGGCGGCGCTGGCCGGCGCGATCGAACGACTCGTCGCCGACCCGGACCTCGGCGCCGCACTGGCCGCCGGAGGACAGGCGCATGTGGAGCGTGAGTTCTCCTGGCCGGTGATCATCGACCGGCTGGTCTCGCTCTATCGCGAGCTCGCCGCGCCCCGCAAGGCGACCGACGCCTCCTGACCGGGCGTATCGTGGTGGAACGCACCCACTCGGCCAGGCCGACCGCGGCGGAAGGCATCCATTCGACGAACTGAGGCTCCTCGGAACGTGGGGACGACATGGCGGTGAAGACGACGAAGGGACCGCGAGGATCCGAATCGCAGCACGAGCAGCGGCACGCCACGGGGGCCGAAGCGTTCTTCCCGACCGGCTGGCTGCTCGTCAGCTACCTGGCGCTCGCGGTGCTCTTCTTCCTGCCGGCGATGATGCCCGGCACGATGATCTACGGCTCCGACCACATGGGCGAGGCCTACTATTCGGAGCTGTTCGCAACCGAGCGCCTGGCCGACGGCGAGCTCCCGGCGTGGAACCCGTACCTCTACGGGGGCGTGCCGTTCTTCGCCAACGCGATGGACACGTACTACCCGGTCACGGTGCTCGCCCGGCTCGTCGGTATCCCGACGCACCACCTCCCGCTCGCGAACTTCGTCGTCCAGCTCTTCCTGGCCGGACTCGGCACGTTCCTCCTGGTCAGGGAGCTCGGCGGCCGCCGCATGGCCGCCTACCTCGCCGGGCTGGCCTACATGTTCTCCGGGTACACGGTTTCGTTCATCCTGGGCGGACACGACGGGCGCATGATCGTGGCCACGCTCGCCCCGATCTTCCTCTATGCCATCCACCGTTCGGTCCGCACGGGCGAACTGCGGTGGTACGTCCTCTCGGGCGTGGTCCTCGGCGGTGCGCACCTCTCGAACCAGATCCAGAGCACGTACTACCTCATGCTCGCCGGCTTCCTCTGGTTCGGCTTCCTGCTCTGGCATTTCGATGCACTGCGGCCGGCCCGTGTGCTCCTGAACCGCCTTGGCGGCGCCGCCCTTGCGATCGTCATCGGCTTCGCACTGGCCGCGGTCAATTATCTGCCCTTCATCAGTTACGTCGCGCATTCTCCGCGGGGCGGCGAGGGCGGGCGTGGGTACGAGTACGCGACCTCCTGGGCGATGGCACCCGAGGAGATCATCGGGCTCGCCGTCCCCGAGAGGATCGGCATCCTGGACGCCTACTGGGGCGTGAACCCCTTCAAACTCCACACGGAGTATGCGGGTGGTTTGGCCCTTGTCGCCCTCGTGGCCGGCGTCTACCTGCTGCGGCGCAGCCGCTACCTTTGGTTCTTCCTCGGCCTCGCCGCCGTCGGGCTGAGCATGTCGTTCGGCGGGCACACGCCGATCTACCGGCTCTACTACGCGCTCCTCCCCGGAGTCGACAAGTTCAGGGCGCCGTCGATTTCGTTCTATCTGGTGGTGCTCGCGGTCGTCGTGATCGCCGGGCTCGCGATCGATCGGCTGGCCGCGCTACGCGACGAGCGGCGCTCCGGCGCCGCCCGGGGGGCGGCAGGACGCCCTGACCCGCTCCGGACCGCGACCCGCATCATTCTCGGCTTTCTGGGCGTCGTCGCCCTCTGGGGGCTCGTCGTCGCCCTCATGCGGCCGGAAGTTCCGTTCGTGCAGGCCATCGATCCCGGGGCGTACACCGCCGCGAAGGCCGCACTCAACCATCCGGCATACGTTGCCGGCGTCTGGCGCTTTGCGCTCTTCGCGGGTCTCGCCGGCGGAGGCCTGCTGCTCTGGCTGCGCGGGACCCTTCCATCGATGGCGGTCGGGGCGCTCCTCGCGGTGGTCACGGTGGCGGACCTCTGGATCATCGACAAGAAGTTCTTCCACACCGTCCCGTCGCCCGAGATCTCGGTGGCCGCGGACGACATCGCGACGTTCCTGGCCGAGCAGCCCGGACCGTTCCGCGTCTTCGACCTCCATCAGCCCGGGGACAACTACCTGAATCGGTTCGGGATCGAGCTCGTGGCCGGGCACCACCCGAACATGCTCCAGAGCTACCTCGAGTTCCTCGGCGCGGGCGAGTCGAGCTACACGGATTACCACAACGTCCTGGGCGACCCGCGGTTCCTCGCCCTTGCGAACGCCCGCTACCTGGTGCTCAGTCAGCCGGTCCAGGCGCCGTTCCTGACCCCGGTCCTCGAGGGACGGACCCGGTCGGGTGCGACCGCCTTCATCTTCGAGAACACGCAGGTTCTGCCGCGTGCGTTCCTGGTCCCGACCGCCGTGCAGGTGGACGAGGGGACCGCGATCGAATGGATGCGCGGCCCGGACTTCGACCCGTCGCTCCAGGTGGTCCTGTACGATGAGCCCCCCTTCGCCGGGGCGGATCCCGAGCGCTTCGAAGGCACTGCGCAGGTCGTACGTCACGAGCCGAGCGAGGTCGAAGTCCTGGTCCAGAGCAGCGATTCCGCGTACCTCGTCCTGACCGACAACTACTACGACGGTTGGACGGCCACGATCGACGGCGCGCCCGCGAAGGTGTTCCGCGCGAACCACGCCTTCCGCGCCGTCGTCGTCCCGCCGGGCGAGCACACCGTCGCATTCCGCTTCGAGCCGCGGCCGCTCCGCGCGGGCTTCATGATCACCGTGGGCACGTGGATCCTGCTCGCGGCGTACGGCGCTGGACTCGCGGCCGCCCACCTGCGGCGCCGCCGGCCGGAGCCCGAGGCGTAGCGCACGGCGGGAGGCGATGGATCTGCGGCGCGTCGGCAGGATCGCCCTCGTCGTCCTGTCGTTCGTATTCCTTGGCATCCTCCTCGTCCGCCAACGTGAGCAGCTCCTGGCGTATCAGTGGGAGGTGCGCCCGCTCCGCCTCGCGCTCTCCGTCCTGGCCTTCGCCGCCGTCCTGGTCGCGAGCGTCGGGATCTGGAAAAGGACGCTCAGAGGCTTCGGTGCGACGGTCCCCTTCCCCGTCCTCGCCCGGATCTGGTTCCTCTCGAACCTGAGCCGCTACATCCCGGGGAAGATCTGGCAGTTCGTCGGGGTGGCAGAGCTCAGCCGCGCCGTCGGGCTCCCCGCGCTGACCAGCCTGACCTCGGTCCTCGTATTCATGGGCGTGACGCTGGTCGCCGCGGTATTCGTGGGCGCTTACCTCATGCCGGCAGCAGGATCGCTCGGGGCCGTCGTCGTGGGAATGCGCATTGGCGCCCCGTTCCTGCTCCTCCTCCTGCACCCGGCCGTGATCGGCGCGGGCGTCCGCCTGGCGAGCCGGATCACGCGTCGAGAACTCGCCCGTTGGCACGGCTCGTGGGCAGACGGCCTCGTCCTCTTCGGCCTCTGTGTTCTGCAGTGGATCGGGATGGGCGCTGCGTTCACGCTATTCGTGGCGAGCGTCGCCGCCATCGAGGCGACGGCGCTCCCTCACGCCACGGCGGCGTTCGCCCTTTCCTTCGTGGCCGGCTACGCGGTGCTCCTCCCCGCAGGGCTCGGCGCCAAGGAAGGTGCACTCGCCGCCCTCCTCGGCACCGTGCTCCCGCTCCCCGTCGCCGCCGCCATCGCCGTCGCCGTGGGGGCTCGCGTCTGGATGATCCTTGCGGAGCTACTTCCCGTGTGCATCTTCCTGCGGCCGACCCGGTGGCGGGCGCCGGCCGCGTCCGAGACGGACGTGATCGAGCCCGACCCGACCGAATCCCGAACCGCCGAAGATCGATGCTGACCGACGGCTACCCCCGTTTGGACCTATACGACCGAATCCCCGAAGACCGGCTGTACCGGGAGATGGAAGCGTTCGCCGATCGCTTCCAGGAAGCGAACCGCCGGGCCCTCAAGTATTACTCGAGGCGATGGGTCGCAAACCCGCTCCACCATTGGTCTCGACGCTGGGAATACCTGTGGGTCACGGAGCGGTTCGGCGCGCTCGTCGACGAGCACGACGGCGATACGATCCGGGTACTCGACGCGGGCTCTGGGCTCACCTTCTTCGCCCATTGGCTGGCCCACCGGTTTCCAGCCCTGCACATCGAATGCTGCGACCGCGACCCCCGCGCAGCCCGAGCGGCGACGCACCTCGTCCCCCCGGCGGCGCCCACGGTCACCTACTCGACGCAGGACCTGGCCGCACTCTCGTTCGAGGACGGAAGCTTCGATGCCATCGCGTGCGTGTCCGTCCTCGAGCACACGGGGCGGCACGAGGAGATCGCGGCGGAGTTTGCACGGGTTCTGCGGGCGGGAGGCCGGCTGATCCTCACCATCGACATCTCGCTCGATGGCCGCTGGGCGATCCCGCTCCCGCAGGCGCACGCGCTCGTGGACGCGCTCGCTCGCGATTTCGAGCCCGCATCGGACTATCCGGCGCAGCTCGCTGAGTTCGACCGCGAGCGTATGCTGACGACCGGCTACGCCCGCGAACTCGATCCGACGCTACTGCCGTGGAAGTTTCCGAGCGTGCGTGAGGCGTGGGAGCGGCGCAGCCCCGGACTCCTGCTGCGCCCCAAGTTCAAGGACCTCACCTGCTTCTGTATGGTCTGGACCCGCCGCGCCTGACGGCGGCGCGGTGTTCAATCCGCGAAGGACCCGATCGTGTCGTCGCGCTCCGGGTTCCACTGGAGCACGCGGCCGCCCGATCGGACCTGGACGCCGTGCGTCGGGACGTCGGGCAGCCGCTCGAGCCAGAGCGCGCGCCTGAGGCTCTCCTTGGCCGCTTCGACTTCGCCCTGGTCGCTCACGACCTCTTCGGTAGCGCCGACCCAGAACTCGCCGACGCCGGGTGCACCCACCTGCCAGTAATGGCTCCCCTTCGGTGCGCGGCTCCGGTAGCGCACCTCCGCCTCCGGCCAATGACTCCGTGCCTCGCTCAGGATGAACTGCTCGAAGCGAGCGCGTGGATCTTCTTGCAATTCTTCACGATCGGACATCCTCTCCTCCCGTGGATCATCGGTTGCGTCCACGCGCTGGAGAGGCAAATCCCCGGCCGTGCGCTCTACTCGCGCCCCGAGTCATGGTCGCGTCGATCCAACCGGCGCCGCAGCGCTTCCAGCTCCGCGTGCTGCTGGGCCGTGAGCTCGGCCAGGAAGCCGAAGCCGAAGAGGAGGAAACCGAGCATCTCGAGGAGGATCACCAGATAGAGGAGCGGGCGATACCCGAACGGCGGCATGGCGTGGAGCACGCGCAGCACGATCGTCACGAGTCCGACCAGTACGCCGAGCCCCACCAGTGCGAGCCCGCTCACGCCGAAGAGGAGCATCGGCTTGCGGGCGAAGAAGAGGAAGAATGCAACAGAAAGGAGGTCCAGGAACCCGACCACGATGCGGCCGCGCCCCGCGTACTTCGATTCACCGTGTCGACGCGGGTGGAGCGCGATCGGGATCTCGGTCATCGAGAATCCGCGATCGTAGGCGAGGACGACGAAGAAGCGGTGCCAGTCGTGGCGCAGGTGGACCTCATCGAGGATCTCCCGACGAAACGCCTTCATCGAGTTCAGGTCCGTGACCGGCACGTCGAAGAGGCGGCGGCTCAGCCGGTTGTAGATCCCCGAGACCGCACGCTTCTCGTAATGCCCGACCTTGCGCCCCGTGACGATGTCCCAACCCTCGTCGATCTTCGCCAGGAAGCGCGGGATTTCATCGGGGAGGTGCTGGAGGTCTGCATCGTAGAGGACGAGGACCTCGCCCGTCGACGCCTCGGCGCCCGTGAGCAGCGCCTCGGTCTTGCCGAAGTTGCGGCGATGGCTGACCACCTTGAATCGGTCCCACCCCGCCGCCTCTTCGCGAGCGGCTTCGGCGGTCCCATCCGTCGAGCCGTCGTCGACCAGCACGACCTCGCCCTCGAGGCCGTATCGGTCGAAGGTTGCGCGTAGCTCGCGCACCAGGTCGGGGATGTTCTCGACTTCGTTGTAGGCCGGGATGATGATGGCAAAGTTGCGCCTCGCCGTATCGGAGAGGCGCAACTCCTCGCGGGTGGGCATCATCGCTTCCACGGCCATCCGTCCACTAAACGCGCTTGCGCATCCGTGCCGAGAGCACGCCGAGCTGGTCGCGGTACTTCGCCACCGTCCGCCGCGCGATCTGGATCCCCTCCTCCTTCAGGATGTTCACGATCGCCTGGTCGGTGAGCGGCCGCTTCGGGTCTTCCTCGGCCACGAGCTTCTGGATCCGCGCCTTGATCCCGCGCGCGCTCACGTCCTCGCCCGACGTCGTCGACAACCCGCTCGAGAAGAAGAACTTGAGCGGCAGCACACCGCGCGGCGTCTGCACGAACTTCTCGTTCGTGACACGCGAAACCGTCGACTCGTGCATGTTGATGACCTCGGCCACTTCACGCAGCGTCAGCGGCTTGAGGTACTGGACACCCTTCTCGAAGAATTCGCGCTGCCGGTCGAC